>JABGWU010000113.1 GCA_018645475.1 Opitutia bacterium | reverse complement strand
GTTGATTAACCATGCATATCCACAGGTTGTTCCATGAAATAGAAGAGCACTCCCGACTGCACCAATGAAAAGTGGTATGGTTTTTTTGGATGATTTGATTGATTTTCCTAAAAGGAAGATTCCAAGATATGCGATAATTGAAATAAGGGTAAAAGGCTCAAGCAGACCCTGTCCATAAGTGGGGTTGAGGATGAGGTCAGAAGCAATAACGGCAACAACTGGTCCAATCCATGATGATTTCCCTTTCAAATAAGCACCTGAAATAAAAAAGAGTGCTAGGACTGGTGTGAAATTAAAAAGTTCGGGGTGGGAAAGCGGAAGGTATCTAGACCATCCGACTACTACAATAAGGACTACAAACCAAAGTTGAGGAATTATTTGAGGCTCTGATTCTTTTTTAGCAGTGGGGTTCATTTGTATCTATTAAAGGAAAAATAAAATAATTTCAATCCTTGGTTGTTATGCCTTGCCCTATTAGCAAATTAACGAGTCGATCAATTAGTGGATATTGCTCTGCTCTCAACTTTTTCTTAGCTTCCACGGCGTTCGTCATAATAGCCTGATCAATCTCTGGGAAAGTCCATAGTTTACCAGTTCCTTTTGGAAATTCTAATGTAATTTCATTACACTTTAGTTTCTGATCATTGTTCCAGTCTCCCTCAAACCCCCAAGCATATACCCGTTTTCCATTTTTTTGAAGAATATTACCCAATTCAATGTATGGTCCATTTGGAGTTTTTCCGGTTTCCTCTTTAAATTCTCGAATTGCGGCGTCTAAAATTTCCTCATTTTCTTCAGGTTCTCCTTTCGGAATAGTCCACCAACCATCATCGCGGTTTTTGAAAAAAGGTCCTCCTGGGTGCGCAATAAGGAACTTAAGCTGATTACCATTTTTTTGGTTATATAATATAAGACCTCCGCTAGTTTTTTTCATTATTAGGTTATGATTATACTTTGAATTTTTCCATTATGACCAAGTCTCTCCATCTGTTTTCAACCCTTCGAAATTTTTTTTTAAATGCCACTTCTTTAAATCCAAGCGATTGGTAGCATTTGCGGGCAGGTAGATTATGGCCAAATGTATTAAGGGTAATTTTATAGAGCGATTTTTTTTTAAATGCCCAGTTACACAATTCACTAATGAAATTTCTACCGATTCCTTTCTTTCTTAAATCCGGGTTGATGATTACCCGACATAGAACCCCTTTTTTATCATCAGGTACAACGATTTCACCATAAGCGATGAGCGATTGTTTATCTCCTAGAAAACAATGTGAATAGACATCCTCTCTTTGAAGATGGGTTGAGAAAATATCCGAGTTCAATCCTTCCTGAAATGTGTTACCGGACCAAAATTGCCTGTCATCCTCGTTTCGAATCCATGACAGTAGATCATGGATTTTATTGTTTGGAAATACGACGAGTTTCAAAAAAGCTGAACAAGCTGAAAAAGCTTGGAACTAAGGGATTCGTAAATCCTTACTTTTTGCTCGTAGGATTTCTGCAGGTTGAGGTCTAAGGCGCGAAACGGTATTCAAATTCGGAGAGTAAGTTCCTTTGGTCTTGGTTAATATTTTTCGAGCTTTTGCATCATACTTATTGGCTTCATCAAACTTCCCTTGATTTAAATAAATAACTGTCATGGCCGCATAGGTTGCTCCTACATCTGTGTGGGTATCACCCAGTTTTTCGATTCGTGTTTTTAGTGCCTTTTTTAGTTGTTCTAATGCTTCCTCATGTTTTTCCTGGCCTTCCAGTGCAAGTGCTAATCCCTCCTGGCAATTTGCTAAATCAGGATGATTGGCACCCACGAGAGGGAGTTTTTGCTGAAGTAAATCTCTGAAGCTTTTCTCCGCTTGTTTGTAGTTGTTTTTTGCTTCCGCGATAAAAGCCAGGTTAGTTTTCACGGTTAATATATCGGGGTGCTTGGCACCCACTGCAGGTAGTAATACTTGAATAGCTTTTTTATATGCTTCTTCCGCATTTTCATTTTCCCCAAGAAAGTAGAGAGCCACTCCTAGGTTATTCCAAGTGACTCCTACATCCCGATGCTGGTTTCCTTGGTATGGTAGTCGGCCTTTAATAACTTGTCGGTAGAGACTTGCAGCTTCTTCATGCTGGGTATTTCTGCACAAGTTATCTGCTTCGCGATGAAAAGTGGCCCAATCTCCCAGGGTTTTGCTTTCACCTTTAATATTCGGGATTATGGAAATTAGTAATGTAAAGAGTAGAAGTATTTTCATAAATTGAAGTGTATTAGATAGGAAGAGATTTATTTGAACAAGGGGCAAGTAATAATCAACAATGTAAGGAATTCTTTTGCTATTCCTGCAAGAATCTTTTTCATATTGAGAAGGTTTATTTTAATTTATGGAGAAAATATTTTATGAGTAAAAGTTATAAATTGTTGTTGGGAATTATTGTAATGCTATCTGCCTCACTGTTTATGGGGGCTTTAATCAATAAATCAGAAGCTTCTTTAAGCGTTATTAAAGCGGGTGTCGATGAAAAGGGCCATCCCCTTTGCGTTAATAAAAGCCAAGTTTATCTGTTTAAGAAAGATCAGGCAGAAAATAAAATTATATTTTACTATCACGATGCAAAAAGCACGGATGCTTCGGTTACCAAGTCTTTTCCGGATTCGGAAAGCCTGGATAGTTACTGGGAAGAATTATTACGCAAATGGTAGAGCTACTCCTCTGCTGGATGAATTCATAATTTAATTCAGCATTAAACATCTTCTCCCAGTCGGGTAGTGGATTATCTTCCTCTGGAGATCAAGCTTTTGCCGTATAAAAAGTTGTGCATCTCTTTTATTCTACAATCCAAAATTTTATTGGAGGTTTATCAGAACTTGTCTTAATATAAACTCTGTCCAATTCCTCACTCCCAAAGGATTGTATAGTACAGGTCATTGGAAGGCATTTTCTACATGAAATTAATAGGTAAGTTCTCCAATGTTTTCCCAAAAATCCTTTATCCTAATACCTCCTTTATTATCCATTGGTAATACCTCACATATTTTTGAATGTTCAGGTCCAATCGTAAATCTCAAGACCTCGCCCGAAGTGTCTTTCTTTCTGGGCAATCCATCTCTACCTTTAATCGACACACATTCGATTAGGTCCTTTCCATTGTACCCTTTTTCATTTGATTCTGTATATAAACCATCGGGGTGTACAAAACTTATTATTTTGCCATACCTCACTAGTCCGTGTCTTGAATGGCGAATAATATCTCCAATTTGAAAAGTTTGTTTTTTTAAGTATTTTAGCTCATTCAATTTCTTACATCGGTTCTCTGCGAGCCGAAAGAATTTCAGTTCTAAGTTATTTTTTCGAAGAGGGGATAAATCATGAGTACTCAATTGCATGAGTTCCAGTTTTCTCCTCCTTCCTTCCTGAACAAAAATAATTTCTCCTATTCTTTTCTTTCTACCGGGTGAAATATGTTCAATTACGCGATCTCCAATTTCTAATACTTTTTGTTTGTTTTTCCTCATCTAATTGATTAATAATGATTTCTATAAATACATAAATACACTAACACTGGTCGGGGTGAGTTGCAAAAAATTATTTGTTTCTTTTTTAAATTCAGGTGCCTTTGTCAGTTTTTACAGTTATATTGCTCGTTCACTCTTTGTCAGAATTAGGATCTCTATTTTTAAAATATTATAATAGTTTTAGAATTTTTAATTTAAGTCTCGAATTGTATTTAATGTTATAAAATATTACTTTAAATAATCTTCTTTTTTGTTGAACTCTTAATCTAATTCAAAATACCGTCCAATGATTACCCCCTATGATCTATCTTTGTCCCGTCGGTTATTGAAAGAAGTAAGACAAATCATAAGTTTCCCTATTTTATTTTTTCTTTATATATTTGTTATTTTTGGCCAGTTGGGAGCAGTTGATTTCAACAACACACAAGTCAGTTCACAAATTTATCAAGAATCTTTGAACTGGAATGAAGTTCAAGATCGGAATGGAATATTATACGCACCGAATGCCGAACAACCCCATTCTGGTTATTTAAAAAAAGTTTATTCGAACGGACAGGTTAAGATGCTTGTTCGTCTCTCTATTGGTCTGGTTGATCAGGCGAGCACATGGAAGGAGAATGGCATACCGGTATATTCTGTAGAAGTTATTCCTGGCAGCCTAAATTTTAATACGATTCCTGATAGTAGTGACGAACTGGATGGAAGTAAATTTCACGGAATTACCCGGTTTTGGTTCATAACAGGCCAAATTATGCTTGAAGCTAGATACTCTTATGGCAAAAGGAATGGTTTTTCCCGATCTTGGTATGAAAATGGAAATTTAAAGGTCGAGGAGAATTATAAAGACGGTTTAAAGGACGGAAATGCACACTCTTGGTTCGAGAACGGGAAAAAATGGATGGATTATACCCATTGGAACGATAAACGGGATGGCCCCTTGGTTTGGTGGTATGAGAATGGAAAAAAACGTCAGGAAGGAAATTATAAGGGTGGTCAGCGATTTGGTGAATGGTCTTATTTCAAAGATGATGGTTCGATTTTGTACCGAAAGACTTTTCGAGATGGAACATCTATTTCGACCAAATACGGGGAAGAAGACGAAGGAAAAAGCGAATAGAAATTTCTTCGCGATTACCAGGGTAGGACATTTAACCGCCAAAGTAAGCAACCTAACCAAACAACTAAGCATATGTAAGCGATGCACCAGCCTATAGTTATGGGAAAGATTTTATTTATCGAAGGGAAGTTTTCCTTGTACCAGTCCAGAAAAAAGATGCCAATAATACAGGCAACCATACAATCGATTAAAAGGGCATACCATAAGATTGCTTCGTAGTTCATAGGATTTAAAACTTAATCGATTGAACATCAAAAAACAAATGCCTTTACCTCAAAAAAGTTACCGTAGTCACGATTATAAATTTCTTGTTCAACGCTGGCGGAAAATTTGCAATGAATCCGGCCTTCGAATGAAAAAAATTCTTGGACTCGATGATTACCCTTGTTTCGAAGTTTTCTCACCAAGTTTCGATAGCAAAAATGTTATTTATTTATCTGCCGGTATTCATGGGGACGAATCTGGTGCGGCTGAAGGTTTGCTTGCCTGGGCAGAATCAAATTTAGATCAGTTACGATCTTTGCCTTTATTAATTTACCCATGCCTTAATCCATGGGGTTTGGTGAATAATTCTCGTTTTGATGCATCGGGAACCGATTTAAACCGTATTTGGTCAACCCCGAAAAATATTCTTATAAAATATATTTTCAATCGAACAAAAGCCCTTAATTTCCAAGTAGTCATTAATTTGCATGAGGATTTTGATGGCCAAGGAGTCTACCTTTACGAACCAAGTCTGGGAGGTCGGCCTAGTAAAAAAGCTGAGAGTATTATAGAGGCTGCATCCGCTTTTATCCCTGCAGATCCCCGTAGAATGATTGACGGTCGGAAGGCCACGAATGGAATCATTCGACCCCGTCCATCAAATCCGCCGAAAGAAGGGATTCCCGAAGCTCTCCATTTTTATTTAGAGCATAAATGCCCGACTTTTACCTTTGAGACTCCCTCAGAATTCGATCTTGAACTTCGAATACAAGCTCAGGTGGCAATGATTGAACAGATTTTTCAATAACCCCCCTGATAATAGGAATCGGTTGTAAGCGAAGTAAAAGGAGTAGATGTGTGTGCGCGTTCGCGAGGTCTGGATGGATTTTATATGGTAAAAAGAGTAATTAAATCGTTAGCTTATCCTATTTATTGACTAAGTGGATGGGGAGTGGTTTGGTTGGTGGATGAGATTCCTTTTCGCTTTAATTTCCTTTTCGCTTCTATCTTCGTCAATTCATTCTGCATCTGAGTGGTTATACTACAAAGAGTATCCATGGGTTTATGATGCTAAAACAGAAGATTGGTTATATCTTCAAGGTGGCACGGATAAAAAGATTTATGCTTACAGGGCAAGTACGAAAGTGTGGGAAGAGTTTTCAGTTCCTCAGGATCAGAAGACTTGGGCAGAACTGTACGAAGAGTGGATGCTTGACCCTGAACCATATGGAGGAGTGAGAGTACTTGAGCAGATTAAAGAGGTATACGATAACAACAAGACAAGTTTATCATTAGCCAACAAGGGGATTACTGATGTTACACCAATTTCTTATTTAGGAAGTTTAGAAAGTTTGTCATTAGAATCTTACCCAACAGACAATTCTGTTCAAAATCAAATAACTGACATAAAGCCTTTGTCTTCATTGAAAATGCTAAACAGCCTTCGTTTAACGGGGAATCCAATCGATGACATTGCGGACTTAGCTGGATTAATAAACCTAAAAAATTTGATGATAGGGTATTGCGGATCTAATCAATTTCGGGATAATAATGTTATCGATATTTCTCCCCTATCCACACTTACAAATCTTGTTACTTTCAATGCTAGTGGTAACAACATCTCAGATATAAAAGCTATCGAATCGCTAGTAAATCTAACTTATTTAGAACTTGAAGATAATCACATTGTGGATATTGATCCGATTTTAACTTTGACTAAATTATACAGTATAAATTTAAAGCAGAATAGAAGTATTTCAGATGCTTTGAAAACCGTGTTACAAGAAAAATTCCCGACCGCGAGTATC
>JABGWU010000010.1 GCA_018645475.1 Opitutia bacterium | reverse complement strand
GTTGTGGACTTCATAAACGCCTGCTACTACCGTATTATTATCTTTAAGACCATCAACTAATTTAGAAAGAGCCCCCGGCAAAAGTTCCACATCAGAATCTATAAATACAAGAATAGGGTAGTTGGCAATTCGCGCCCCTAAATTTCTTGCTTCAGATGCGAAAAGTTGAACATTCGATCGAATTAACTTTAAATTTTTAAGATTAGGAAGTTCAGGGCAGATCGGAGAGGAATCAACAACCAATATCTCATATTGGGCTTCCCGATCTTTTAACTCTAGCTCAACGGATTCTAAACATCGGGCCAATAGATTCCCCGAGTTAAAAGAGGGGAATATAATAGATAAGTCTTTTTTCATAATCCTCGAAATCAACCTAACATACCTGAAATCATACTCTGAACTAATTTAGGTGGATTAAATAGAATACTTGATGACATAGCACACTCATGGGTGCAATAACATTTGCTCTCAGTGATTGAATTCGAAAGCTTAATACCTTCATCACTAAACCAAATTTCCTTAAAACTCTGGCTTGTCAAGTTACCGATAGGATCTTTCAACAATTCACAAGCATACACATTACCCAATTCATCAACAACCACGGAAACTTTTCCTGCCAGACAAGGAAATTGATAAGCATTCTCTTTGGCTATTTTTGCGATGGTTTTTTTCTGCAACTTGTTTTTGCCATCGAGGAGACGATCCAACAAGCTGCTTTTCTTTAAGTGTTTTTTAGCTCGCAGGTTTTCGTAAAACACCACCGCCTCCTGGTAATACTTTAATGTAAGAGGGTCTACCAATACATTTGAAGGCTGGTTATGATCTCTTTGTAAATTGATATAAATGCCATCTGGCATTAATTTGTTCTCAATATATTCAATTAGAGGTATCAGTTCTTCCCGATTATTTTCTTGCGCTGTAATAACAATCCCGGTTTCTAAATTCGAGTATTCGCTCTGATGTTTTTGAGTAGCCTGAATGGATTCTTTCACTTTCCCAAAGCTTCCTGGTGAATGACGAATTTGCTCATGGGTTTCTTCCAATCCATCCAAGGAAAATATAACCAAGTTTTTACTTTTTGGGCAAGAATCGGCCATTTTCTTCGTCATAACTGAAATCCGCTCCGGGTAATAACCATTGGTCACATGGGACATAATATTCGGACGGCAATGTTTATAAAAAGCCTGGGTTATCTCAACAAGATCTTTGCGCAAATAAGGCTCTCCACCCGAGAGAGCTATCCAATGAAGACCTCCAAGTTCCTTTGCCAAAGTTTCAATTTGTTCCAGAGAAAGCTCCGTCCTGGAAGAATCGTTAATTTCATCCAAATAAAAACAATGGTCGCAACGCATATTACATCGCGATGTCACAAAAAGAACCAACTGTAGGGGCATCGATCTTCTTCCTAAAAGAATCGCGCTTTTCTCCAACTTTTGCAGCTCTAAATTAATACCACTCGCTTCATTCATAATTTTAATGAGAACAATCGAATGATTAAAAAAATTATCAATCGAGTTTTTTAAGAGAAAATAATGTAAGCCCTATAAATTTAATCAAAAAACTTACATTCTTTTTCTAATAGTTTATTTTAATCAAAGGGTGCTTGCAATGTGGAATTTGAAACACAAGTTCTTCAAAAAAAACCATTAACAATACCTACCAAGAAAAATTAGACATGAAAACTAAAGAAGAATACTTAAAATGATCATAAAAGTTATTTCTTATCGTGATGATCATTCAAAAATGGAATCTTAATTGAGTAATAGTTAAAAATAATCATTATCGAAAGGAGTGCAACCGGTAGTAAATGGATACTCTTTCGAGGTGGGTAACCAGGGTTACCAAAAAAAACATAAGGCAGAAAAATGCCTATAAATGCCCAACCTAATGCCAAGGGATAAGCTTTTAAAAATTGTGGACGCCAGATAAGAGCTAAGAGACCCAAAAACACCCCAGGCAATAAAATTAGCGTGGCGAACGATGGAGTTTCATAACTCGCGGTAAGCATAAGCCTAACCTTTAGGTAAAATGCGTGAAAATCAAATCCTTCATATATCACATGATTCTTCACGGTGGGAGCAAATACACCACCGACCCACCAGTTACGGAAACACATTAAAAGAAATCCAAAAGAAATAATTCCAAAATACGTGACCCCCCGTTTCCAGTAAGTCTGGACTTGTTGCCAATAGGATCCCCAAACTTCTCTCACCGAGCCATAGGTTGGCTCAATAATTAAAAAGACAAGTAATGAAATTACTATCAAGTGGTCCTGACGGAGCCAGTAACCAATCACACCAAAGATACCAGCACCTATGATTCTTAAAAAGTTTCCTTCACGTGCACCGTAAAGCAGCCATACCGCGAGAACCATGAAAATCATAGCATGGTGCTCTATTAACCCTTTCCCAATATGATAACGAAATCCTCCCATCAAGACTATCGTCAAGTAAAAAATACTACCGACAAATACTATGAGAGTTGATATTCGTAACTTCATAGCCAAACTAGTGATAAGGGTGATCGCGCCCAGCACACACCATACATCCGCCATGTACTGAGCAAATGCGCTTTGACCAAACAACAAATGGTAGATTCCCACAAAATATCGGTAAAGAGGTTGCATAATGAAAACCCCCTCTCCCGCATTAAGCCATTCCCCGGCCACCACAATCTTTCGAGCAAAACCCTGATAAGCAGTCCAATCATCCCCGGGGGTCCACAATGTCCATTTACCCAAGGTGTGACGCCAAACATGGGAGAAACATGAAAATATCATGATCCCATAAAACAAAAAAATGGATTTTGTAATTCGCTCTGGCTGAAAATTTCTGTAATCTTGTTTCCAGATAATCCAGCAAAGTAAACCCATACTTGCACCAACTATAAAAATACCAAGATGAAAAATATTGGTGGGATCACTCAAACCTATGTTCCTAAGAATACTTTTTACTATTGGCCCTACGACTGAGAAAATAAACACAGCTAAAAGACTAAACGAAGCTAGAGGAAAAGTGAGAACCTCCTTTTTAACCAAACCATGTGCAGCCCAAATTGCCCAAACCAACAAGAAAAAATAACCCCCAATATCAATTAAATAGCT
>JABGWU010000112.1 GCA_018645475.1 Opitutia bacterium | reverse complement strand
TATTCAACAACATGATAATCTTCATTTTCCAAAAGGGAAAACCTTTGGTTTTGAAAGACGGTAACGGCTGAATCCCTAAAGGAAGCGTAGGATTTTTCTTCTTTTGTTAATTTCTTCAAACTGAACTGACCGGGACAGGTGACTGGCTTAACGATCTTCCTTGGAGCCAAAACTTAACCGTTGGTTGGCCAACGTCTGGAGTTTGCCAATGGCAGTTTGCGAAGAATCGACATTGGCGATTGCGAGTGCAAGCATGGTGCCTCCCACATTTCTTCTTCCTTCAATTGCTGCTTTAATTCTCCCATCGAAGTTATACCCTCCTCTGGGAAATTGATTTGTTTGTCCTGGCGATTGTAGGTACGGCCAAAAGCAGCGAAAGACAAAAAGTTTTCTTCTGTTTCGTGAAAATTCGTAGGCTTCAAATGAAATGTTATGACTACCCACCTTAATGGGTACGATGAGTGGTTTTTGTCCGGGAATTGGATTAATTTGAGTTAGACCTGTTAAAGGTAGGCATGAATCGGGTGAGTGTGTGGAAAGTACCGCAGTGCATGCACCTCCAGATTCCCATGTAGCCTCAAAAGCCTGCCAATATTCTAAGTTTGGGTTAATTTGTCTCGATTGATTTAATGGGTTTAGTCGGGTGCGAAGTCTTTCCTGCCATTGTATAGATTGAGCACTCTCATAATGCAGTTGGGCAGCAATTTGATTTGAGATAAGCTTTTCTTCTGAAACTATAGTTTCGTCATTCGTTTCCAAGCTGAGTCTTGGTAGGTTGATAAGTTTACTTTCTTTTCTTTTATAGTGATATTCAGAATAAGCAAAAGATGTCAAAATGCTTGAAATCAAAAGCACGCTAAAGGTTAGTGGTGGAGAGTTTTTTAAAGTAGCCCAATTATTTGGTTCGTTGCCCAGCATACGAAGAAATAATCCGCCTCTGGCTGATTTAGCTAACAAAAAGATAGTTATGAATATTAATGCTGTTTCAATCCACCCTGCCATGTCGTGAAGTGATGGGAATTGCCAGTTTGCAAGAGAGAACAGGTGTTGGTCCAGTAGATGACCTTTTCCTTTAACTTTAATATAGGATAAGGAGAATGCTCGAGATAAGTTAAAGCCAATGGCTATAATGATCCCGCAAAGAACTAGGATGGTGCTGTTTATCCAACGGAATCTGTAATAAGAACCGAAAAATAGAGTAACTACAATAGATGCCTGCAATCCGTTTATGCCACTGCATGCTTGATCTATCCCGATTTGTCCAAAAACCCCAACATCAATTATTGTGCCTTGGAGACTAGCTTCGTGTTCGAGAAGAAGAAGAATATCAACAATAATGGACGATACTCTTTCTTGAAACCACTGAGTTAACTGAAGATCTGTGGCGAGTGGCCATGGAATAGCCACAATAAAGAAAAGAAGAGGGAATAGGAGAGTTTTAATTTTTCGCCAACCCCCTTGATCGTAAAATGGAATAAGGGTAAGAGTAAAAACTATTCCGAATAAAACAAAGTTGAGTAGTCTCCAATCTGTGTTTGCTCCCCTTATTACCCAAATGAGTGGAAGTATCAATAAGCAAGGTATTCCTAATAGCCACCAAGTTTTTCCTTGTAAAAATGAAGGCTTTATCTGCTCAGTCGGAGTGGTCGATTGTAATTTTAAAAGCAGGTAGATGCACAGAAATGGAACAAGGAAACCATGAGCATATTGTACATTTGTTTCCCAAGTAATGGAAAGTTGCAAAACAAGCATTCCCCAAATTGAAATTAAACCTAGGTATCCTAAAATTAATTTAAAATTTTGTAATTTTGAGTCGATTTCGAGGAGTTTTCAGGGTTATTGCGTGGATGGAAAAGTCTGGGGGAACAATTGAGATAAACTTTCTTTTTCAGCTCGATCGAGCGTTGTAAAATCAATACTGTTTAGTAATATCATAGCTTTTTCAGAATCGTTATTGAGTGAAAAAACCTGTGATGAGATAAATGTCCAAGCAGATCGTGTATTTTGCCAATCCCTCCACTGGCTAATGGGGCCTAGTGATACTAAGGCCTGATCAGGGGCACGATTTCGAAGGTGAGCAAGTGCCAATGTGATTTTGGTCTGCGGAGAATCTCGGAGAATTATATTTTGTTTTGCTTCTTTAAGGAGGAAATCTAACTTTTGGGATGGCGATGCTAAAAAAGGATCAAGCAGTTCAAAATAAAGGTAGGTTTCAGAGAAAAATTCATCGTTGCCGTGAAACTTAGATAGTTTAGACATCCAACCTAGTAACTCTTCCAATGCCGCGGAAGCTGCTCGATGGTGCATTAGTTTTTTGAGGGCATAGGTTTGGTGGACTGGTTGATCAATTAACTTTTGGAGAATGTGAGTTAAGCCTTTTATATCCTTTGCACTTTCCAAATATTCACAAATTCCTCGAACCAATCTTGGGTCGTTTCCGAGAACTGGAAGCAGGCGATCAAGAACTTTTAATGATTCTTTATAATTCCCTTCCAATGCAAAGGCACGAGATTCTATTACTAATCTCCAGCGTTCTGGAATGATGGGCGCATTGTTGACTTCAAAATGAATGCTTTCTAAATCATTAATTTGAGCTAACGCGTTCATTCTGAGTTTGAATAATTCTTCTTCAATTTTTGCTTTTGAGGGAGTAAGGAATTGAGACAGTCGATTAAAAGCACCCAATCGTGCTAACCACCTTGAAAAAATAAGTAAGTCATTTTTTTGATCTAAATCGAACTGTTCTTGGCAAGATTCCACTACGTCACTTTTTTCAAAATCTTCTTTAGCATTCGAGTATTGGAGTGCATACACACGCATGAAATCAATTGGCTCAGCATGTGGATTAGATTGAAGTATTTCCACACACTTTTGAAGACTTGATTTTGATAGTGGATTCAGGACATGGAGCAGAGTCATATGACGAACTGCTTCGACTCCTGTTTTACTTTTTCTTGAAGCCAATTTGGCTAGTTTACTCCCAATAAAAGCTAAACTATCTTTATCTTTTAAATGAACCGTCAATCGAGTTAATAAAAAAATACTTTCTGCATGAGTCGGATGATTTTCTAATGATTGTTTTACGACATTTTTTGCTTTTTCCGGATTGCCCGTTTCTGCTAGTAATTCAGCAGTTATAAGCGAGTTGTTTGGAGAGTCAATCCAGCCGTTTATGCTTAATAATGTGTTGAGTTGCCTAACTGCAATCTCTCCTGCAATTCGTCTTTGGTATAATGGGAGATTATCGTTTTTAAGTGTCTTTATGCAGCGGTCGAGGAGTAGTGCTTTTTTTTCTTCTGTTCCCCCTTCAATATACATAATGTCAGCCCACTTTTGCAGAGCTTCAGTTGGTTTAGAGCGAAAAAGTAAGTTAATGAAGTTTTCTCTCGTTTCTAAGTTTGTGGGACTTAATAAATTAGCAATTCGAGCCTTACGAACCCCGTCTTCTAGTAAGTTTGTTTCATTGCTTATGGATTCATCTTGATAAACTTTAGATAGATATAAAAGTTGATTGGATTTCCATTGTTTTAAGTACGGTAAGAAAAATTCGGAAGTGAAGAAGGAAACCCCAAACAAAAACAGGGCAAGTATGGAAAAAATATAGCGTAAATTTAGGCCGAACACAGTGCTATTTAATTATGATTCTTATTGTTTTGAGACTTTACTAGACACGCTACCGCATTGGCCATTTGTTTGATTTAACAAAGCCAATGAACGGGGTGTGATTTTGTAGTATTCTCAAGTAGGACCAGCACTCATCGGATGAGCACTGGGGAAATCTAATAAATCCTCATTAATTTCTACCTCGGTAGGGCGGCCAAGGATTTCAAAAAGTACTTTTACTCTTTCTCTAGCTGGAATCAATTTAGTAACCACGCCTTCGTCACCTTGGAATAATCCAGAAATGGCCTTTACCTTATCGCCAATTTTATGAGGTTGATCTGGAATTTCGAGTATACCGTCTGGAGAAATCAGTCGAAGTTCTATCATTACGGGAGCAGGTACATGGACGGGGACTTCTTTTCTTCTTACTATGTAAGCAACGCCCCTTGCGTAATGAACATTCCGAAGATGAATCACAGGGTCAAATTTAGCAAAGAAATAACCCGGGAAAAGGGGGCGTGCTGGAGAAGCTTTTTCTTTTTTTGGCCGCATGGTTCTCGGTAAGAAAACTTCAACATCAGGTAGGGTGTTTAGCGTTTGGGATGCGAGCATTTCCATTCGAGGTTTTGCTCGAAGGCAATACCAACCAGTTGACCAGTCTGTGTATTTATCGATATTCATTAAATCTTTAAAAATCCGGCTAATGCAGGGAGTAGCCTACTTCCTGTTTTTGTTAGTTTTTTTAATTTTTCAAGCCTGATAAGGTGAAATTCATCCAGTTTTTTTTCTGTTGAAAGAGATTGTTCCATTCGTGAAATTCTGTCTTTTGCACTATCGAGATGGGGCATAATTTCATCATTAATGAAACTTGAAAATAATTTTCTAAACTCGGTCTCAGCCGTGTAGTGGTCTCTTCTGTCACCCGCGATGTAAGTAGAGTGAACGGCCTTGAGGGACTTAAGGGTTTTAAGACCCTGACTTGCGGATCCAATACTAATTTCTAATTTGGAAGCGATTTTGTCCATGGATAAAGGGGTTTCCGAAAAGTACAATAAGCCATAAATTTCACCAACTGAACGGGGCATGCCTAAAATTCCCATTAAGCGAACGAAAAAGTCGATCGACTCTAACTCCAATGATCTGATGTTAGAATTTAGTGTTAAAACTTCTGATTTGTTTTTTGCCAAAACCATTTTCATTCATTTCAGAAAAAAATGAAATTGGCAAGTAATCTCTTATTTACCACATCGATGAATTTGTAAACAGTTGGATTTAATGAACTAATACATACTTGCACTTTAGGTAGATTTTGCTGATACTTAATATAAGTATTATGATAAATCACAGGGATAAAGGATATGCTACTCTGCATAAAATTATTTTATGGTTAGTTATATTTTTATGGTTTTGGTGTTCATTACGCATTTGGGAGTCACTTGATTACTCATTGATAAACTTACCATGGAATTATGCATTAGTTGGATTAGCGGGCCTTGTGGTAGCAACTTTTGGTTCATTGCAACAATATGGTCTTTTCTTTATAAAAAATGGATGGGGACGAATTCGCGAGTCCATATTAAAAGCAAATTTTCAAACTTCACTTATTGCATTTTTTGTTTTTGCATCTTACTTCGCAACCAAGGACAATGAAACTAGCCGGTTATTTTTAATTTTCTACATTTCATCCAGTTGGCCACTGCTAGCCTCTTTAAATTTTGCACTTCCTGGTTTTTTTAAAAGGGTTATTGGATTTCAGTTAATTAATCGTAAAAGCTTAGTCATTGGTGATTCACAATCTGTGGATGCTCTTCGAAGTTGGATTAAAAGACATGCTGTGCAGGGATTCAGTTTCGAAGGTATATTTACCACAGATGATGTGAAACCTTCTTTAGTTGGGTTGCCATGGCTTGGTTGCTTCAAAAAACTTGAGCAATATTTGACAGAAAATAAAATACACCAACTTATTATTTTGCCAAATAATGAAACAGGAAACTGGATAAAATTGGCTGCCGAACTTGGCGAAAAATATGGATGTAGAATACTAGTTTATAATAATCTTTCTGGTTATTTTGATTCACGGTTAGTTTTCGTAGAAGAATCTGGTCGTCAATTTTTTTCCTTTCAAAATGAACCTTTAGAAAGCCCATTTAATCAAATGGTGAAACGCTGTTTTGATTTATTAATTAGCCTGCCTGCTTTGATTTTTATCCTTCCCCCGTGCATGTGTTTAGTTAAGGTTTCTCAAATTTTTCAGTCCAGAGGACCGCTCTTTTTTACTCAAGAACGAGTCGGTTTAGGAGGGCGAATATTTACTATTTGGAAATTCCGCACCATGGAATTCGCCGAAAAGGGCGAACGAGATGAATCGGAACAGGCTTACCCGGGTGATAGCAGGATATTTTCCTTCGGGGCTTTCATGAGAAGATTTAGTATTGATGAAATCCCTCAGTTTTTAAATGTTTTTAGGGGAGAGATGAGCTTGGTTGGTCCTAGACCTTATTTAGCAAAGCATGATTTCATCTTTCAAAAAGATTTTAAAGCTTACAGGATTAGGCAATTTGTAAAACCAGGTGTTACCGGACCGGCTCAATGTAGGGGTTTACGTGGAGAATTTACTGACCCTGTACTAGTTAAAAAGAGAATTGAGTTAGATTTTAAATATGTGGGTAATTGGACAATTTGGTTAGATTGTGAAATTATTATTCGAACAATTGGCCAGGTTTTATTCCCGCCTAAAAGTGCTTATTAGTAAATTTCCCAACTTTTCTTTTTCTGAAGTTGAAAAGTACTGATTGTAAAATTTTAGGGATTAATTTTTTTAATGGCTTATTTGTTGATTCGTTGAAATTGGCAAATGAGGGAGGTCTTGTTGTTGCACCTTCTGGACCGGGTTTGGCTAGTGACCTTCTTCGTTGTGCTGATTATGAAAAATCTCTGTTAGAGGCAGATTTAGTTCTTCCAGATAGTGGTTTGATGTGCTTGTTTCAAAAATTGTTTAGTGGGCAAAAGGTTAAAAGAATTTCAGGACTTAAATTTTTGAAGAATTATCTGAATAAATTTGTGCAAGACGAATCATCTTTTTGGATTATGCCAAATCAATCTCAAGATAAAAAGAATCGTTCGTGGTTATTAGAGAATCATGGTTTTGAAATTAACGATGAGGATTCTTATTGTGCTCCAATTTATAACGAATCTGGTCCTATTGAGGATCCACTATTACTTTCTAGAATTATCCAAATGAAACCGAAAACAATTTTCATACAATTGGGTGGAGGAGTTCAAGAGCGACTGGGGTTATTTCTGAAGGGGTATTTAAAATATAATCCAACAATTTTGTGTACTGGGGCGGCACTGGCTTTTCTCTCGGGAGAGCAGGTTTGTATTCCTAAATGGGCGGATCAATTATATCTTGGATGGTTACTAAGATGTTTGTTCAACCCAAAGTTGTATCTTCCACGCTATGTGAAAGCATTTCGTTTAATATTTATGCTTTTCAAGTATGGTGCAAAAAATCCAAATTCATAGTTAATATCAGTACTTTCTCAATATTGTGACAAAAAATCCTAATAAAAAAAGAGCTTCAGTTCGTGCTTTGGGTTGCCGTTTAAATCAATATGAAGCGATTGAGATGGAAGGGCGTTTAAAGTCGTCTGGTTATGAAATTGTATCCTTTAGTGAGACTGCAGAACTTGGTGTAATAAACACTTGTACTGTAACCAATGAGGCGGATGCGAAGTCAAGAAATGTAATTCGACGTTTTATTCGAAAAAACCCAAATGCTTTGACCGTAGTAGTAGGTTGCTATTCGCAAATGGATGCGAACCGAATTGCAATGATTGACGGGGTTGATTATGTGATCGGAAATCATGACAAAATTAACTTTTTGGAATACTTGGATGATGAAAAACCTAAAGTTCCAGTAATTATAAGAGATCGTATAAGTCGAGAAGACTTTAGCATCGGATTTGTGGGAGAGCCAAAATTTGAGCAACGAGCGAATTTAAAAATTCAGGATGGTTGTGACTTTATGTGCTCGTTTTGCGTTATACCATTTTCTCGAGGGCGTGCTAGATCAAGAGACTTGGCAGATTTATTAGACGAGGCTCACAGGATGGCTGAGAATGGTGTAAAAGAGATCGTGTTAACCGGGGTTAATCTGGGCACATATTTTTCTAATGAAATAGAATTTTTAGGATTACTAGAAAAGTTATCAAACATCAGAGATTTGAGTCGCATTCGAATAAGTAGTGTTGAACCAACGACTATTCCGGAGGAAATTTTTCATTGGATGGCAGATGAATCCCACCCTTTAATGCCTTATTTACATGTACCTTTGCAGTCAGGGTGCAATTCAGTTTTGAAAAGAATGAAGAGGAAGTACAATCTTGACGAAATGGCGGAATTTTTTAATCGAGCCACATTAGCAGTTCCCAGTATTTGCTTGGGAACAGATTTAATGGTCGGTTTTCCTGGTGAGACTGAAGAGGATTTTCACGAAACTTGTAACACGTTTTTGAATTTCCCTTTGGATTATTGTCATGTCTTCACTTTTTCTGAACGAAAGGGTACTCCTGCAGCCAAAATGTATGATCAAGTACCTATGGATGTGAGGAGAAAAAGAAGTGCCCATCTAAGACGAATCTCAGCTTCAAAGCGTATGGAGTTTTTCAAATCCCAAGAAGGTAAGCAGATGCGCGTACTTTTTGAAAACCCAAAGGATGGTTCTCTTGCGGGTTACACTGATAATTACATTAAGGTTTTTATTGAATCAGTAGATAATAGTTTGGCCAATCAATTTGCTCATGTAGTCCTTAAGGAAGCAAACCCAGAATTTGTTTTAGGGGAACTGAAATAAATTTTGTAAGAAATCATTTGTGTGCCAGAAATGGGATTAACTTTTTCTTTGTAGTTGCATCTATCCAAAACTGCTTATGAATAGAATTTATGTCAAAAATCTTACTTTGTGATGGACACAATTTAGCGTTCCGATCTTTCTACGGGATCCGTGAATTAAATCGATCTGATGGATTTCCCACAAATATGATACATGGTTGGCTCCGTTCATTTTGGAAATTGGAAGATGATTTGAGTCCTGCTGGAATTAGAGTGTTTTTTGACAAGGGAGGGTCTGCACGGAGAGAGGCACTACTGCCTTCTTACAAAGATAATAGAGGTGCTCCGCCAGAAGGATTTAGTGAGCAATTAGAATGGGTAAAGAAACTTACAATAGCTTTAGGTTACAGTGCTCACGAGAAGTCGGGGTTGGAGGCAGATGACTTGATTGCTTCGGCGGTAGAAATTTACAAAAAATCAAAACAAACAGTTTTGATCGTAAGTGCAGATAAAGATCTGGCACAGTTAATTTGTCCTGGTGTAGAGCAATTACTCCCGCCACCAACTGCGAACCCGCGATTGGGTTGGCGGTTGTTAGATGAAGAGGGCGTGGTTGAAAAATTTGGGGTACCCCCTAACGCGATTTTGGATTATCTCGCCATTATCGGGGATCAAGCAGATAATATACCCGGTTTGACTGGGGTTGGACCTAAAACCGCAAGTAAGTGGCTAAAGGAATATCAAAGCTTGGAAAACCTGATTCAAAATGCGGGAAGAATAACTCCGAAGCGTTTTTGTAGCCTCGTCTATGAAAAAAGGGAAGACTTAAGGCGTAATATTGAATTAGTCCGATTAGAATCTGATATAGAGTTAGATTTTTCTGATTTGAATCAGCCCAATTTAGAGGAAATGGAGGAAATCTTTACAGCCCTTGAGATGAAAAAATCATGGGAAGAAGCACAGAAGCGATATGCCTGAATAAAATTTATGATTAGGTAATTTTCTTGCTAAGATATCAAAAAGGGGATGTTTTAATACGCTTTTTATGAGCATATTATTAAATTTCGGTCTTCCCAAAGGTAGTTTAGAAGATCCCACCATAAAACTTTTCGGAAAAGCGGGTTATCATATCACAAAGGGCTCACGTTCTTACACTCCATGTTGGGATGATTCGTCCATTGATGGTCGTTTTGTTCGTGCTCAAGAAATGAGTCGATATGTAGAAGATGGCTTCTTTGATTGTGGACTCACTGGAAGAGATTGGGTTTTAGAGAATGAATCTGATGTAGAGATTGTTGCAGATCTGGTTTACAGTCGATCCTCCAATCGAATTTCGAAATGGGTGTTGGCAGTTCCGGAATCCGCTCCAATTAATTCCGTTTCTGACCTGAATGGAATGACAATTGCCACAGAATTAGTTAATGTGACGCGTTCTTATTTAGCGAAGAATAATGTTGATGCTGAAGTTGAGTTTTCTTGGGGGGCAACGGAAGTAAAAGTCCCAGATCTGGTTGATGCGATTGTTGACCTTACTGAAACAGGAAGTTCTCTCCGGGCGAATAAGTTAAGGGTAATTGATGTGCTCATGGAAACGAATACCGTTTTAGTTGCCAATAAAGATAGTTGGGCAAACAATGAAAAAAGAGCAAAGATTGAAAATATTGCAATGATGTTGGAAGCTGCATTACAGGCAGATTCTAAGGTCGGCTTAAAGCTTAACCTTAAACGATCAGATATAGATCTGGTTTTGAAGGATCTTCCTTCTCTTAGAAAACCTACTATTTCTCCACTGAGCGATGATTCATGGGTTGCACTTGAGACAGTGATTGAAAAAAAGGTGTCGCGTGAATTAATACCTGCGCTCAAACGGTTGGGAGCGGAAGGAATTGTTGAGTTTCCGCTAAATAAACTAGTGCCATGATTTTTAATGCCTAATTTTATGATATTAAACTTGCTCAAATAGTCAGAGGTCTATTTAAGTGATCTTTCAAATTTCGTTCTTTTAACCTAACTATTAATCCTTAACCCGTGTGTGAATTTGGTCGCTTGTAAGCGATTTACCCAATTTACATCCGTATATTTTATATCCAAGCTATGAGTGCTATTATGGAAGAATTGCTCGCAGAGAGCAAAATCGAATTACTTAAAGAAGGTTCCGTTATTACTGGAACTATCATGGAAATCCGTCCAACTGAAGTCGTTATTGATTTTGGAGGAAAAGCGGAAGGAACTATTCCTGCACATGAATTTTTAGATCTCGGAGACTTAGAAATCGGTTCTGATCTAGAAGTATTTTTAGAACGCTTAGAGGATAGAGATGGTAATCCACAACTATCTTTTGATAAGGCTGAACAGAAGAAAAATTGGGAGAAGATAGTCAATACTTGCGAAGAAGGCTCCGTTATTACTGGTCGCGTCAGATCAAAGGTTAAAGGCGGATTGGTTGTTAACATTGGAGTTGATGCTTTTCTTCCCTCTTCTCAAGTTGATATCCAGGCACCTAAAAACCTAGATCAATTTGTCGGGCAAACATTTGACTTTAAAGTAGTTAAGATTAACCGTGAGCGCAAAAACATTGTTGTTTCAAGACGCGAATTAATTGAGGAAAGACGCCAAGACAAAAAGCGCGAAATTTTATCCAAGATTAAACCAGGTGAAACTCGCCGGGGTATGGTTAAGAATATCACTGATTATGGTGCGTTTATTGATTTAGATGGCTTAGACGGACTTCTTCACATCACTGATATGAGTTGGGGGCGAGTATCGCATCCAAGTGAGATGGTAAAAACTGGTGAAGAGATTACAGTTTGCATTATTGATATTGATACTAATCGAGAGCGAGTTTCTCTTGGTTTGAAGCAACTTTCTTCTAATCCATGGGACGATATTGAGGGTAAATTCCCAATTAATGCCAAGGTTAGAGGTAAGGTTGTAAACTTGGTTCCTTATGGAGCGTTCATTGAACTTGAAGAGGGTGTAGAAGGTCTTGTCCATGTGACTGAAATGTCTTGGACTAAACGCATTACCAAACCTGGTGAAGTTTTAAATGTTGGTGATGAGGTAGATGCAGTTGTTCTCGGGATTCAGAAAGATGATCAAAAAATATCTCTTGGATTACGCCAATTGGATGTAAATCCATGGGATATGGCTACTCACAATTATCCTTCAGGTGCTCGTGTTCGTGGTAAAGTCAGAAATCTTACTTCTTACGGTGCCTTTGTAGAATTAGAAGAAGGCATTGATGGTATGGTTCATGTCTCAGATATGAGCTGGACTCGTAAAATTAATCATCCTAGTGAAATGGTCAAAAAAGGAGATGAGGTTGATGCTATCGTAGTTGAAGTCGATGTTGATAACCAAAGAATTTCTCTTGGAATGAAACAACTTACACAGGATCCATGGCAAGATATTGACCGACTTTATCGTATGGGTGATGTTATTAAGGGCAAGGTTGCTCGCGTCGCCGGATACGGAGCTTTCATACAATTGGACCAAGATATCGATGGGTTGGTCCATATAAGCCAAATTTCCGAGGAGCGAGTCGAAAAGATTAAGGATCACATTAACGAAGGCGATGAAGTCTCTGCCCGAGTTATAAAGATTGATAAAGAGGAAAGGCGCATTGGTTTAAGTATCAAGGCGGCAAATTATGATGAAGATGCACTTGCTAAGGAAGTTGCTGCTTATGATGAAGTGGGAGAAGACCTAACCACTTCATTGGGTGACTTGCTTGACGAAGCTACAGCATCCGAAGAGTAGTCAGTCGATCTTCGATTGATCTTTAACATAGACCTGTAGTTAACTACTTGGTCTATATTTTGATTATATGATGTTTGCTTGCTGAAGTATTCCCTTTAAGATCTTTCCTCGTTCTTCAATTCTTCTTTCTTCTTCAATTTCTTCTGTAGTTCTTTGTTTTTCAAAGGTTGCCATGTTTTTTCGAAGTTGTCTAAGGGCTTGTTCCTGAAGTTGTCTCACTCTTTCCCTGGTGACACCAATTTTGGCACCGACTTCTTCTAATGTCATTGGGTCGCGTCCTTCCAAACCAAATCTTAGTCTAATAATATCTGCTTCTCTGGGGTCGAGCATAGATAATACTATGTTCACATCTCCTATTAGACTTTTACTTTGAAGCTTTTCAAATGGATTAATGGCATTATCGTCGGCTACGATTTCTCCTAATGTGGAGGATTCCTCGTCTCCGATAGGTGTATCCAATGATGTAGGTTTTTTGCTAACCGATTTAAGGTGAGTCACTCGAGAGATGGGAAGATTCATCTCTGATGCTAATTCTTCATCAGTTGGATCGCGACCTAGTCTTTCTCCTAGTTCCGCTGATGTTCTTCTCATTTGGGTAACGCGGTCAACCATGTGAACTGGCAAGCGGATCGTTTTACTTTGGTTTGCTAAAGCTCTCTTGATTGATTGTTTAATCCACCATGCCGCATAGGTGCTAAGTTTCCCACCCTTTGTTGGATCAAAGCGTTCAACGGCTTTCATTAACCCGATATTTCCTTCATTAATTAAATCCAATAGAGAAAGGCCTATATTTGCATATTGCTGTGCAATCTTAACCACTAATCGTAGGTTGGCTGTAATCATTTTTTCTCTTGCTTTACCATCCCCTTTTTTAATGAGATCCGCTAATTCAATTTCTTCTTGAACCGTAATGAGCGGAATAACTGAAATTTGCTGCAGGTAGATATTAAGAGATTCTTGTTCAGGGTTTTGCATAGATTATATTCTTTAAGACAGAATTAGTTTGAAATTCGTTCAGCTAACGCAAGAGCTTTCAGCATTCCTTTGGCTTTGTTTAATGTTTCCTGATATTCGTTTTCGGGGATGGAGTCGGAAACTATACCAGCTCCAGCTTGTAAATGAAGTGTATTTTTAGAAATCATTGCAGTTCGAATAGCGATACATGAGTCGTGGTTTCCTTCAAACCCAAAATATCCTAAAGCACCTGCATAAACATTTCTTTGGATCTTTTCAAATTCAGCAATAATTTGCATCGCCCGAACTTTCGGTGCCCCGCTTACAGTTCCCGCAGGAAAAGTTGCTCTTAATAAATCAAATGCATTTAAGGTCGGATTCAACTTGCCGATAACTTCCGACACGATGTGCATGACATGGGAATATCTTTCAATTGTCATGTATTCAGCTGCTTGTACGGTTCCTATCTTACATACTCGCCCAATATCGTTGCGAGCCAAGTCAACTAGCATCAAATGTTCAGCTTTTTCTTTTTCATCGGCAAGAAGGTCGATTTCAAGCTCCTTGTCTTCTTCTTCGTTTTTACCTCTAGGCCGAGTTCCAGCTATTGGTCTGATTAGTACATCGTCCCCCATTAGCCTAACATGGACTTCCGGAGACGCTCCGACTACTGAAAAATCTTCACTTTCGAGCAAAAACATGTAAGGGGAGGGGTTGATTGCCCGAATCGCTCGGTAAAGGTTTATGGGCGGACCAGAATAAGGGATTGAGAAACGTTGAGATAGGACTGCTTGAATAATGTCTCCTGATCGAATAAATTCTTTCGTTTTTAATACAAGTTGCTCAAATTCTTCTTTGGTTAAATTACCACTGGAGTTTTCAATGTTTTCAAATTCTTGTATTGAGGCGGGAGATAGTTCAGAAGGTTGTGATAAAAGAGTAATCGTTTCCTTGATTCTCTCACAAGCTCTCAAATATGCTTTTTTAGGATCATCTCCAGGTATTGTATTGGCACAAATCGTTAATGATTGCCTGGCATGGTCGAAAACAAGTACTAGATCAGCAATCATAAAGTATAGAATGGGTAGATTCAGTTCATCTTTGCCTAAGACCGGAACGGTCGGTTCCACACGATTTGCATATTCATAAGATATATATCCAACCGCACCACCAGAGAATCTGGTTTCATCGTCAAATCCCAAATAATTTATGTTCCCCATTTCCTCTTCCACAATTTTTAGAGGATCAGGTGGGGTGGGCATTCGGCGCACTTTCTTATTTGAGTCTATAATAGTCGTTTCTGTTTGATCACACGAAATTATTTTTTTGGGATTGCAACCAACAAAAGAAAACCGACTTACCTGTTCTCCGCCAACTACTGATTCAAACAGAAAAGCAGGTTTATTTGTAGAAAGTTTAGAATATGCAGATAAAGGCGTTTCGGCATCTGCTGTAAATTCTGCACGAACTGCTATTAAATCGTGTTCTTTTGATTGGATTTTAAATTCTTCAAGGGAAGGTAATGCGTCCATTAAAATAATGTTCTTTTAAAAAGTTTTATCTGAGAAAGGTTAAAAAATATTCTCAATCTTGTGTTTTGTTAAGCAAGTAAATTTTTGTGATTGCACGAAAGGTGTTTTCAATTTCCACATATAAGATGTAACAGGAAGAAAAAGAGACAGACGAGCAAGAACAAAGAAAGGATAAATATGAAAAGACAAGTTCATTGTGTAATTATGGGAGGGGGAAGAGGTACGCGTTTATATCCTCTAACTAAATTAAGATGTAAACCGGCAGTTCCACTGGCGGGAAAATATCGGTTGGTCGACATTCCGATTAGTAACTGTATCAACTCAGGTTATAATAAAATTTATCTGTTAAGCCAATTTAACACTGCTTCCCTGCATCGCCATGTTCAGGACGCCTATCGCTTTGATCGTTTTGGGCGTGGGTTTGTCGAGATCCTCTCTGCTGAGCAGACTGAACACGGGGATGATTGGTATCAAGGGACTGCAGATGCAGTTCGTAGAAATATTATGCACTTTCATGCCGCACCAGATGATATTTTTGTAATTTTATCTGGTGATCAATTATATCGGATGGATTTTTCTAAAATGGTAGAGGAGCATGTGTCTAGAGGGGCAGAGGTTACGGTTGCCGCAAAGCCTGTTTCTACTGAGGAAGCCTCTAGTTTAGGCTTATTAAGCGTTGGAGAAGATTCGAAAATTACTGAGTTTGTGGAAAAACCAACTGATCCAAATGTAATTGCTGATTTGGTTCCACCGAAATTAAAGTCAGAAGACGGTCAAAGCGATCGTGTTTTGGCGTCGATGGGAATATATGTTTTTAATGCTGCATCAATGATTGAAGCCTTGAAGGGGGATTCTAAGGATTTTGGAAAAGAAATTATACCGTCTTTAGTTGAGGATAAAGATATTCGGTGTCATGTGTTTGATGATTATTGGGAGGATATTGGAACGGTAAAGGCATTTTTTGACGCGAATCTACAACTTACTGAACCGGTTCCATCATTTAATTTTTATGATGAAGATCACCCCATTTATAATTACCCAGATATTCTTCCTACGGCAAAGCTCACGGATTGTGAAATGGATAGAACTACTGTTGCTAGTGGATGTATGGTGGGGAGATCATCTTTTACCAGATGCATGCTCGGTGTGAGATCTAAGGTGGGAGATCATTGTAAATTCGATAATGTTGTAATGATGGGTGCTGATTATTTCGAAACAGATGAAGAAGTTGAATTACATTCAGGTATGACCGAGCTCCCTGATGTTGGTGTCGGGAATAATTCAGTTATCAAAAATTGTATCATTGATAAGAATGCTCGGATAGGTTCTGGGGTTAATTTGTCTCCCGCAGGACTTAAGGAAGGTTGGGCAGATGAACTGAATGGAGTTTATGCTCGAGATGGGATTTTAGTTGTGGTTAAAAATGGAATAGTTCCGGATGGAACTAAAATTGGTATGGAATAATTTTTTTGCTTGAATCATTCTTCCTCACTAAATAATCGACTAGTATGACCAATGTACCCACTGAATTATTTTACACGAAAGATCATGAATGGATAAGGCAGGAACCCGATGGTTCCTGCATTGTAGGTATTACTCATCACGCACAGGACAGTCTTGGAGATGTAACTTTTGTGGAAATGCCATCTACAGGTCAAAACTTTGACAGGGGTTCTGTGTTTGGTGTAGTTGAATCGGTAAAAGCAGCATCAGATTTATACATGCCTTTAACCGGGGAAATTATTGAAATTAATGAAGACCTAAATGATTCACCTGAGAATGTTAATAATGATCCATATACAGCAGGTTGGTTGATCAAAATTAAACCTTCTGAGGAAATTTCTATGGACGATCTTCTCAATTCGGAAAACTATAAGAAAGAGATTGGTGAGTCTTAAAAAAATGATTTAAAAATCGCTTGCGAAAACATCGTTTTATGGACTAGCATGTTTGTAGTCTGTGAAGTTTTCCCTTCAAATCTTTCAAATTTCTCGTAACTTGTTAAACAAGAGGCTTTTTGGGATTAATTTTAAATTCCTACCTTACATACTTTTCTTCCTGTCTTTCACGAAGTTAAGTGCCATTGAAGCTTCTGTCATTGTTGCATCGATAGAGGGAGAGGTTACTTCTATGTCCATTGAGGATGAGTTTACTGTAACGCTTAATTCATCGTCAGTCGGAAAAAAAGTATCAGAAAAGTCGATTTTAGTTACGGGCGAGGATGGAAGTGCATGCCTTTTATTTTCAAATGGTGCATTAATAACAATTAAACCCGGTAGTCGTTTTTATCTGAGGAAATTTGCACAGAAGAATTTTTCGGCAGATCATAATGCAAATCCTTCTGAACTCGAACAAGAGCCTTCGCAATCTGAACTTCTTGCACATCTCGATTTTGGCAATTTAATCGTAAAAGCTCCCAAGCTCAATAAAGGTTCGACAATGGTTTTGAGTAGTCCTTTGGGAACAGCCGGTATTAGGGGTACGATGTTTCAGTTGGTTGCGGTGAGGAATCCAGTTACAGGTGATATTACTGGAGGAGTAAATTTAATATCAGGTGACATTTCTTTTACTGATGTAGGAGGAAATGAAGTGTC
Source organism: Opitutia bacterium (assembly GCA_018645475.1). Classification (GTDB taxonomy): domain Bacteria; phylum Verrucomicrobiota; class Verrucomicrobiia; order Opitutales; family Seribacteraceae; genus Seribacter. Next base: position 3,968 of record JABGWU010000112.1, on the reverse strand, counting down.
TTTAGTTTCTGGTCAGTCATTGCAATTGGCATCGGGTAAATTAGGAGAATCTATGGCAACTATGCCCGGTGGTTTGGTTAACTTAACTGCAACATATGGAGAATCACTAAGTGGCGGGGCAATGCCTCCATCCATTGACATGCTTTTCCCCGAAGTAAACGGAAAGGGGGCTTCTGCATCTAGTATTGGAAGTATCAGTTCTTTAGAATCAATTCAATCTGCAGATACTGATTGGGAGATGGTTCACGAAATTGCGTCTGAAATCTTTTTTACGATTGAAGCGAGTGAAACAAGTTCAGCTTCTTTCACATTTAATGATATTTCTGACGCGGTATCAGTTTCCACCCCAACTCCTCAGACTCAAGCACCAAGTATTCCTTCGAGTATTTCAGGGGAGGTTCTTGCGACTGTCGAAGGCTTAGAGGACCTCTACATTAAAGCGCCCGTAATTTCACTTGCGGCAGGTGCAAACAAGATTTTTCAAGACCAATTAATAATCGAATACCTTGTTCAAAGAAAAAACATTAATTATCCTCTCAACGATTTTGGCCCTTTCCAAATAATGCCCAAAAAATCTGATATTTATCCATCTTACTCGGCAATGACTCTTGGCAATATAGACATCAGTTCTGATGTTGAGGTTTCCAATCAGGGGACAGTTGATTATACAACTCTGGGGCACGAATCCAAAATCACTCTCTATGTTGATGATTTCGCTTTTAGAAAAGTAAATTTTGCAGATGGAAATCCAGTTTCAGCCAAAATTACTCCAACCGTTAGAATTGTGGACAGTCAAAAACCTATCGTGTCTTTTTTTGAAGGAAAAGAACAAGCAAAACCCATGCAGATTGAGGGTGAGATTGGAGAAACTTTTATAGACCCAGGCATTTCATTAATTGATAATTACTACTCTGAATCTGAGATTATTAATTTTAATGGACTTACAGAAGGTGCGGAGAAAAGTTCTTTCGGATCAGTTGATATGGAAGTGGCTGGAATTTACGAAATAACCTATCAGGGGATTTCAGATCCTTCAGGAAACATAATTGATCCCACTACACGTTGGGTTCAAGTTATCGATAATACTCCTCCTCAACCAACGCTTTACGGTTCAAACCCAATTTATATGGACCTTAATACATCAAATGTCTTTAAAGATCCTGGAGTTTTTGCAACTGATAATTTAGATGGTGTGATAGAGTGGGGTGACAGTAGAATCAAGGTTCTAGTCGAGATGCTAGTGGATGATACTTTACAATCTTACAATGCTGTAACGAATTCATTTGAAAATGTTATAGCTGAAGCGAAAAAACAAGACAGTGTAAATGCGACATTTAGGTTAAAATATCAAGTAACTGATTTGGCGGGAAATATGGCTGAAGCTTTCAGGCAGATAGTTTTAATTAATTCACCATTTAAAACTCCAACTATGGTTTTGCACGGAGATAATCCATTGTACCACGAAGTAAACACTGCTTTTTCTGATCCTGGTGTAACCGCTTACAAGGATATGGGGACGGGTGTTTCTCCGATAAATTTAAACAACAAAGTAAGTGCACTTGCTTATCTTGGAACCTCAATCTCTGGTCTGGATTCAAGCATGGTTAATTATCATTTTAAAAATAATAAATATGTTGATAGGAGTGGTATTGAGGATCCAGGTAATAAAGTCGTTATTAAATATCAAGTTACCGATCAATTTGGACACCAAGCCAAACTAGAACGCGAGGTTCGGGTTGTTGACAGGACTCCGCCGGTTATCACTTTGAATGACGCTGCAGGTGTAGATCTTTTAAATATCCAAGCGGGCGTATCTTTTACTGATCCTAGTGCTGTAGTAACGGATAATTATGACACTAATCCTGTTTTTACAACAAAACTTAATTCTCTATCGATTAATTCGGAAATGATAGATCCTTCGGGAGGGAATATATTCAGTACTTTATCTGCTATTGGATTTTGGGAACCTGGTGAGTATCAAATTGTACACCAGTCTACCGATACAAATGATAATTTTGGTGAAAATAATCGTACTCTTCGAGTTGTGGATACAATTGCTCCTTTAATTTCTGTAATTCCTCACCAATTCCTTGCATCTCCGTCTACCAATACATTGAACTCTGAAGTTCCACTTACTTCTTCAGTTATTGATTATCCATCCAATCCATTGCCAACTGAAATTTTAAATCTGATTTCTGTTCTTTCAGGCTACGATCATGCGAGTAAAACCTTTGTTCAGATTGATGCAGATCCATACATCAATACCTTTGGAAGTGAAAAAGACTTTTACATTAAAGACCTACCCGATGATCCAAACGATGTTATTTTTGATCATGATTCGACCGGTCAAACAACCAAAGTTGTAACTGATATTTGGGGTAGGAGTTTTATTTGGCATAGTGCCTTTAAGATAAACTTTAGCAATGGAGTTACCTTACAAGATCCTGGAGTTTATGTACGAAATGATTCGAACCTTCAAGTCACTGTAAGTTCAAGTATAAATAAAACAAAGGATACTGATAATAATCCTTTTAAGTACTTTGTAAATTACACGGCAGCTCAATCAAATGGACAAACCGCTTCTGTATCTAATGCACGAACCATTCGTTTTATAGACGCAGTTGCCCCAACTATTGATCTTTCTCCAACCACCAATGGATCAACCCATTTTATTTTGGCGGAAGGTGGAGTTGATTATGGAGATACTGATTCAAGTTTTTACACTTGGATTAATTCATCCAAAACCGGTCCTTTTAATTTATCTACTCAAGTTTTGGATGCAGCTGAAGGTTCAATACCAAATAAACTTGTTAGAACAATATTCGATGATTTTGTTAATGATGCAAACTTCAGTAATGCCACTCCTTTGGGATTAGTTTACAATACAAATTCGATAACTGAAGAAGTTAAAACTGCAAATGAGGTTTCTGGATCGGTTTCTGGCTTAATCTCTACTAGTTATCCAAATAAAGGTAAGATTTTTACCATAAAATATGACGCTCAAGATACCGCAAATAATGTTGCAGATTCCAATTATAGATATTTGCAGGTCATTGACACTATGCCCCCGATTATTTCTACTCCAACCAATCAAACTTTAATTGTAGATTATACTAGTACATCGAATCCAAATGTAATGGATTTGCAAAGCGTTAAAGATTATATGGTTGCTGATTTGAATGTAACCGATGCAAATAATTTTGAACCTTCCGGAAGTTTAACTTGGAATGTTATTATTTTAAAACCAAGTGGCGGAGCATACGAACCTGGCGTTCCATTTCCCTCAAATAAAGAAGATGCTGGCTACAATGTTACAATCACTTCGACAGATTCTTCTGGAAATACAAGTGCTACAGTAACTCGATATCTCAAAGTAGGTGATACAAAAAAACCTGTACTTACAATGATGGGAAAGGATGTCATTCATGACTTTCTCCGTTTCGCTACAAACTCGGGTTCGGGTTCTCCTATACCTTCAATTCAAACGGACGAAATTTCTGGAAATGATTTTAATTCATCAGGATTCGGAGGAGGAGAACATCGTATGCTTTTAGCTGATTATAATTTTGTTGATCCTGGAGTCTATGCTGAGGATAACAATTCCGCATGGAACATCGCTGATAATTTCCCAGATTTGGATGGTGATGGTATTGGAGAAGGATATGTTTCGATAAAAGTTGATTCACCAAATAAAGTTTCTCAATGTTCAAGTGGTTCAAATATTATTCATATTTACAGCCATTTTGAAGAGCATAGTGTAGGATTAAATTCAAAGTCGCTTAAAGAATGGCAGACTTTGCTTGAATCAAATCTTTATGGTTTTCCAACAGATGAGAATGGAACTGGAGGGTCCCCTGCAAAAGTTCCAAAAGTTTGGGACGCAAGTACTAATACAGGTGATCATAATTTCACAGATTTAAATAAGGAAAGTGATACCTCAACCCTAACAAATCTAGATATGACGGTTG
>JABGWU010000111.1 GCA_018645475.1 Opitutia bacterium | reverse complement strand
GCCCGATTCCATGATCTGTAGAGAGTTTCACGCTGTTCAGTTCTGAAATACCTTATTCGATCGTACCTGCTCTGATACTCCCTTACGATTGCCCCTTCCTCTTCTTGAGATCCGCTATCTATGACTATGATCTCCATTTCCCCTTTGGCATAAATAGTCTGTCGCACCAAATCCTCAAGGCATCCACCTATCAAGTGCTGGGCATTGAAAGTAGAGACGATTGCCGTGACTTTTAAACTATAAATTATAATTCAGCTAATTACCCACTATTTTGTTCGAATGATTTCACCATCCTCCAACCTTTGATTCAAAGTTTTTCCGGAACGATGTTTTTCATCCATTTTGGAAAAATCCCTTATTGAGCGGAATGCCTTTGCATCAAAACCCATGTCAGAAAGAAAGGATTCTTTTTCCAGCAATCTGGCAATATGAGGTAAATAGAGCCAGTCGATGAGTTTTCTTCGGAGCTCAGTTTGAACGCGGTATATTTCTAGGGAGATGGACACATGATTTTCGTCCAGCATCTTGATCATGTGAAAATGATAAAAAATCACTCTCTGGTTGTCCGATAGAAGGTCGCCATTCGATTTTTTGATTTTATGGGTATTGAGATTCCACGGTGCCAAGTTTGCTCCCGGATGAGAATAGACATGTACGTTTTGAAACTCGTCAGGCCAAGTGTCCAAGTACTTTTGGTCGGCAAACTTTCCGTCCTCGGGATAATCCTTGCACCATAGCAAACACTGCTCGCTCCACTTTTTCAAACAATTCAATGCTTCTTGGTCTCTCCTGAAATAAATCCAAGCCACGTTAAATCTACCACAGTGTTCGCCTATGTCAAAAGTAGGGTGGAAACGGTGCTCTATGATTCCGATGGAGCAATTGCTTCCTTCGTCAATAAGGGGTTGGGGTGATGAAAGAAACTCCAAGTCTGCATCCAAATAGATAACTGATCCAATAGTTGTGTTGTTTTCCAGAACCCATCTGGGCCAGAATGGTGAAAGGGTGAAGTAATATTCAGAAAGGCTTCTGCTGCCCTTTGCCCGAATAAGTTCGGGACGCTCGGTTTCTAGTTCGTGAAGACTTAGGGATTCGATTTCAGGATAACTGACGGCATCCAAAATATTTTTGCATTTCTCGGTAAGGCAAAGTACCCAAAGTTTGAAATCAAAGCCTGATGCTTTGAGACTGTCTACCATTACTAATGCCCGAATGACATAATTGTGATCGAAATGACTGCAGAAATGATAGGTCATCTAAGGTATTAAATGTAGGTGCAAGTCATCTTTTTAAATTTATCACTTAATTCTTTGTGTTTTTTGCTACTACAAGATTGTCGATATACATATCGTCGCTCTTCGGGATTATTGATTTTAATAATAAACCTATCAAGTTCGTTGTGGAATAAAAAATAAAATGTAACTTTCTTGGGATCTTTAATTTAGATAAAATAATCTTATAAAAATAAACATTTATTATTTGTATTATACAAGAAAAGTCTGAACATAGCTTTTTTTGTACAATTATTTCGAAGTCGTGGCACTGGAGAAATTTTCTTAAACCGAATGAAGAATATCTTCCATAGTCAAAAGGTTGTTCGTGTTCATCCCAAATAAAAGGGACAGTTAAAATTAATATGGAATTAGGTTTTGAAACTCTTCGTATCTCTGAGATGAATACACTGGGGTTGAAAACATGTTCGAGAACCTGTGAGCTAAAAACTGTATCGTAAGAGTTAGTGTCAAAAGGTAATTTATTCCCATCATATAAATAGTCAAAACTGGAGTTTTCAAGATTTTGAGATGTATCTATTTCAAGGCCAGTGTAACAATCTACATTAAAGTATTTTTTATATGGTTTAGACCCGCAACCAATGTCTAGTAGTCTTCCTGACGCATGATTTACAACACTTTTGATCCCATCCGAAAGCGATCTTCTAGCAAAGTAGAAGGGGTTCGTTAATGTTCCCCAAAATTTGGGATTGAAAAAAATATTCTTTTGTTTAATAAAATATTATAATTTTAAAAAGTGAAATAGTATCCTTTAAGATTTCCGTTAATATCCTTCAGTGATTCAGGTGTATAATTAGATTTAAAGTCGAATGCCATTTTGAATCCATTTAATGAGCTAATCAATGTTTCTTCGGACAAAAGAAAAAATGGGTATGAGGATTCGCAAATATCCTCATTGTTTTGTTGCACATATATCAGGCTATCACAAATTTTACTTACATAAGTTCTGTCAATAAAAACTCCCTTTGGTTGGAGATTTAGTAATTCCCGTATAGTTCTAAATGGGTCCTTCAAGTACTGAAGCACACTAGATAATAGGACGAAATCAATTTTTTTTTCCTTGAAGCAATCTTCGATAGTATTAAAAAAATTCAGATTTCTATTCTTAAATAATTCTTTCCCCGCTTTGACAAAATGTTCTTGCTCAACAATATTCCATTCGAGTGCATCATGTCCAAATAAGTTTATATGCTGGAAGTATCTGCTTGCCAATGATCCACCAAAATCCAACAGACTCAGTTTCCCATTATTCTTATTCATGGCGGAAAAGATTGCCGTACACATTGGCCATTCATAAGAAGGTTTTTTGAATCCGACTGAATCTCTTTCAAATAAATATTCTCCTTTCACGACTGCTTTGGTTGTTTCCAGTACTGATTCTAATATTTTTTCTGAACAATAACCAGATGACAGTTTCCTGGCCTCCTCCCATGAGTTGAAAGGACCTAGATAACTTATCGACATAGTGAAATATTAAATTCTAAATTTCTTCTATAATTTCTTATAGAATTTTTTGATAGCATCTTTTGCCACATCCGATTCTTTAATCTCAACTCTCGCGATACATATGGGTTTGTCTGCTAATTTCACATCAAAAGATTTTGTTCTTAAGCAGTGAGTTCCACTTGCATCCAGTCCGATGTTCCTGATAAGGCTCCTGTTCGGGTGGAGGCAGTATTTGCCTGCCAAGAAGGTAGATGCATGCCAGCGAATGGCCCACGAATCAATCTTCCCATCGATTTGATTTTGGAGCATTTGAGAGTAAGGAAAGGTTCCATCAAAATCAAAAGATTGGGCAAGAGACTGGCTCTTTAGTTTCTTCATTAGTAATTCACCATTTGGTTCAAACGTTTTCCACGCTCGCTTCCAAGTCGCCCAACCCCAACAGTCGGCACCGCGGAGCAAAAAAGTTTCAGGAAGTGAACCCTCTAACGGAAGCGAGTAACCGTGAATAGATCCGATTTGATCCTCATGTTTGAACCTGTTCAGGGATTCATTCATATATTGCAAAAAAAATGGGCTAGGTACTGTATCATCTTCCAACACAATGACGGTTTTGAATTTATTCACTACTTGGGTCACGCCACTTATTATGGAGTTGGCGACTCCTAGGTTTTTCTTGATGTATACCGTCTTAATTGACCTGAATCCAATTACTGATTTTATTAACTTGCGAACATCGGTTACCCCACTCTCATCATAGGCTATTCTCGGGGCATCAGAGTAAATTATCAAGTCAGAGGACTTTGCCTCCTTGTTCTTGGCTAATCCATTGATTACCTGTTGCAGGTGCTGTGGTCTGTTGTATGCGAAAAGTGCAATCGGCGCATTCATGCTAATTTGGTGATCCGGATTCAATTCCAGAGGCTTTTCCCTAAGGCAATCTGTTCAGTTAATCTTTGATTATTTCTGACTTACGCATCATATCTGTGATCCACATCCTAGTTAAAATTTTACCGAACGACTGTTCTGTTTTGCCGAAGCGAATTTGGTAATTATTTAATTGCTCGTATTGTTCCTTTGAAGTGTAGAATGATAGTCTAAGATTCTTCTTCTTGAAGTCCTTTATTGGCAGGTCGGATTTAATCCAATTGCTAATGTCATATACAAAATTGTCATGAATGATTTCATTAATTCTATTAGGGGAGAGGAAAGAATTTAGTGAGTTTTTGTAAAATCTCGTCACTTCTTCTAGCTTTTCAGATGCTTTTTCATTCAAGTTAAAGGAAGACAATGTTGCATGAAGAACATCTATTAGTTCGCATGAAAATTTCATGAAAAAGAGAGAACTGTAGTTTTGCAGGAGGTTTGATCCCGCTTCCCCATTTAAGAGTTTTCGATAATTAGCATCCTGAGTGTAGTAGTCTATTACTGCATCCTTGTTGTCGAATAGTTCGTCTTTGGTTTCCTGAATGAAGTCAGCTAAAATCTTCTTAAAAGTCGCATTCGCACTGAATACATCAAATAATTTGGAAATATACTCTCTGATATCGATCTTGAATTCATCTACGAGCTTCATAAACCCCTTAAATGCATTTCTATTATAAAATGTGGTGATTACTAGATGCAACTTGCGTGCTTTTAGGTACTCAGTGAAACTCATGTCCTTCGTGGCGACTACGATCTGCTCCACCTCAATAGATTTTCCGACATCCTCAATATCGCTAAAGCTTCGCGGAACTGCTCGAAACTTTGTCACAAACCCAAATTTCTCATGAGTCTTTTTGTTCATAAAAAGGGCGGAACCTTCAACGAGCATTAATTGGTATGTCATTATGCTTCCAAATCTTTGCTCTACCATTGAAAGGATTGTTTCAAAGTGACTTTGATATGTTTCCCCAGGCAGGCACATAATTACCTCGGTGTATGACTTAATATCGTTTTTGTGTATTTCCTTTGATACATCAATCATCTGTTCAATGCTTATGTTGCGCCGATTAATATTCTTGAGAACATCATCGGTCATACTTTGCACAGACAACCATAGTGGCATGCTTATGTTTTTTGTGATTTTGCTGATCCGAATAAGCCTTTCCTTGCTGTTTTTGGCTGTCGATGCAAAAACTGCTTTTGGGAAACCCGTTTTGGCATTTATTTCGGCCAAGTACTCTCCGACTGTTACGTCAGATTCATACATTCCGAAGTTAGGGTCAGCTATCATCATATTGCTTACTTTGTCGCCTACATGTTCTGAAATATATTCCAAATCCTTCAAGACTCGTTGGAGATCAAAACGATTGACCTTTTTGTAACTGTCGTGACCCTCATGGCAAAAACTACAGGTGAACGGACACCCCCTATGCGTCTCAATCATAGGCGATAGTTTGTCGTCAAAAAACTCATCCAGCAAACCGGATTGGTAGGGAGATGGAAATTCTTCAAGGGAACTTGAGCGAGATATAGGTATATATTGATGAAGTCTGCTTTCTGTTTTGGAGCATTTGTCCTTTAGAAAAATAACTCCAGGAATCTCCCCCCCCTTGATGGTGGATAGGTCGAACTCATTTTCAGCGATGACGTCAAAGAGGCTCTTGAAGCTTTTTTCTCCCTCATACAGGCAGTAAAAGTCCAGAATGCCATCTAAACTCGTGAGAAAGGATTCCTGATCTTTTGGGATATAAGAAATGTTCGGTCCTCCCATAACAGTTATTGTGGAAGGTGATCTCTTTTTTATCCATTTCATGAATGAGATGTTTAAGTTCAGGTTCCACGGGTAGTTTGAAAAACCTACAATGTCAGGAATGGCGGTATCGAGTTCAGCTTTTAGTTTTTCGGGATACTTAAATAAATTGATCTTTAGATTTTTATAATACTTTAGTAGGTATGCATTGATATATCCAATATTCAAGGGGAAGGAGTCATTGGATATGGTCACTGTGGTGTGAGTTAAGTCTGCTAAATAAATACTTGCTTTGGGTTCATTCATCGTGCGTATGGTAAATTTAACGTTTATGTGGTGTGTGTCTAATCAAATTTAGAGCAAGATCTAATTCTTTCTGCTGCGTAAAATATGTAATGTTAGGTTTGTTTTGAAGCACAGACAAGAAGAGTTGAGCCATCCTGTGCCCATTTAACTTGTCAAATTTATATCTGAAGTAAAACAGGAAGAGTTCTCTTTGTGCAGGTAAAATCGGAGATTCCAAGGGCTTATAATATTGAAATTCATTAATAATTTCCAGTTCTAATATTTTAATATCTACTTTATTGAATGTCTTATAGAAATCCCAATCTGGCCATTTGCCATCATCTTCGTCGATTACGATAGTTCGTGTGTTTATTACATGTGCATCAACGATTGCTGAAGAGTTAAATGTTATAAATAAATTTGATAATTTTAGTAACTCGGTTAAAGGACAGGAAGACTTTATGATAAATATTGAATCAGAGATGAACTGTTTGTTGATTATTGAGATTTTTTGAATATCATCTTTATCATTTGGATGAAGTTTTAATAAAACTACAATTTGAGGATTTTTTCGGGATAATTTAGCTAATATTCTTATTGCTTTTTTGTTAATATAAATATATTTCTTTGAATTGTTGGGTTTGAGTGCTATAAGTATCGTGTATGTCGATGATTTGATTCGTTGTCCTATGTCATTTGATGGAAAAGCATGAACATGTAGGTTTCGTATATTGATATTATTTGTGTTGATTTTGTCATTTTCAATCATTCCGGAAAATAAAATTTTATCCTTTTTTACACCCATCTGGATTAGCTTTTTGCAATTATAAGGGGAATAAGCTATATAATAATCGGCTAGTACTGGTAGTTGCTCGTACTCTTCTCCGTTTCCTTCGCCGTGTTGCATGGAAATGACTTTTAATCCGTTAAAGTTTGAAGCAGCAAT
>JABGWU010000110.1 GCA_018645475.1 Opitutia bacterium | reverse complement strand
TGAAGGTCGCATGGAAGCAACGGGCCGAGGAGTTCAATTTGGATTGCAAGAATTTTTCAGACATCAAGACGACTTAGCCACGGCAAGTCTAGAAGGAGCCTTAACGGATAAAAAAATAATCGTTCAGGGACTTGGTAATGTTGGTTATCATGCAGCGAAATTTCTACAATTGGAAGATGGTGCTAAAATAATTGCAATTTTGGAACGAGATGGTGCCATTATAAATGAACGAGGATTAGATGTTGAAGAAGTTTCAAAGTATAAATTAGAACATGGGAAAGTAGAAGGCTTTCCAGATTCCGTCTTCGTTCAAAATGGTAGTGATGTCCTTGAATATCCGTGTGACATATTAATACCTGCTGCAATGGAAGGAGTAATTACCGAAAAAAATGCTCCTCACATAAAAACCAAAGTAATAGCCGAAGCTGCGAATGGTCCAATTACTTATGATGCCGATCAAATACTGACTAAAAAAGGAATCTTCATAATTCCTGACGCATACTTAAATGCCGGAGGAGTTACTGTTTCTTATTTTGAATGGCTCAAAAATTTATCACATGTTCGATTTGGCAGAATGGATCGTAGATTTGTTGAAGCTCAGGGCCAAAAAATAATTGAAGCAATTGAAAGTGGAATCGGAAAGGATCTCAATCAAAAGGCGAGGAATAAATTACTTACTGGCCCCGATGAGGTTGATCTTGTTCGATCCGGTTTGGAAGATACCATGCGGACTGCATACTCGGAAATCAAGGAACAACACCTATCGAACGATAAAATTAATGATCGAAGAACGGCTGCTTATGCTTTGGCTATTCGCAAAATTGCAGATATTTATGAGAGCATGTATTTGTAAAAACAGTGTCTAATCTTTTCTCCGACGCCACAGATAGAGAGATTGAAGCGACTCTTCTAAATGCGAAAAAATGCTTTAATACATTTCGAAAATTAAAGGGTTCTTCTCGGGCAAAATTTCTTAATGAAATTATTAAGGAGCTTAATAAATCTAGAAAAAGGATAATTTCAGTAGCACAATCAGAGACTTCTCTAGGTCAAAACCGTTTAGAAATGGAATTTACTCGGACCGTGGGTGAAATTAAAATCTTTGCAAATCTGGCCATAACAGATACTTGGAGAAAAGTCTCTATTCAGAATGCTTCATTAGAAACATGTCAACCTAGGCTTCATACTGAAAATATCGCTCTCGGTCCAGTTCTCGTAATTGGTGCCTGTAATTTCCCCTTAGCTATTTCCGTAGTGGGTACTGATACTATTTCAGCACTGGCAGTCGGTTGCCCAGTAATTATAAAAGCACATCCAAGTCACCCACAGACCTGTCAATTACTGGCTCAACTTGTACAGAGAGCAATGGCAGAACTTAAAATACCCGAAGGGGTTTTTCAACTTATTCACGGTGAGAGCCACACAGTTACCCAAAAACTTGTTACGCATCATAATATTGCATGTATCGCCTTCACGGGTTCTCTTACAGGTGGAACTACTCTTTCAAGAATTGTATCTAAAAGAAAAAAACTAATTCCATTCCATGCTGAAATGGGAAGCCTCAACCCAGTTATTGCACTACCCACAAAAATCTTCCAAAATCATCAGAAACTAGCGTTTGAGTATGTACAATCTGTTAATCTTTTTGCAGGCCAAATGTGCACCAAGCCTGGCGTCTTATTCCTGCTCAAATCATCCAAAAACGAATCATTTATCAGTGCCGTACGTGAAGCAGTTTCACAACAAAATGCTCTTCCAATGCTTAATGAAGATGTTTTCATGAATTATGAAAATGGAATAGATTTTCTAAAAAAGGAATTAACTCTCATTGCGACCAATGAAACTGAGAATCAAGAATCTCAAAACCTTGGTTACTGTAGAATATTTGAAACTAGTTCGATCTATTTCTTACAACATCAGGAACTTACAGTTGAAACATTTGGCCCGGCTTCAATTATAGTTCATTGTCAAGACGAGAAAGAGCTCAATAAATGTGTCAATAATTTACAGGGTAGTTTAACTGGAAGCATATTCGTAGCTGATGAAGACAGACTTGTAGCAAGAAATATTATTCCAAAATTGGAATCTACTGTAGGTAGATTACTATGGAATGGATTTCCTCCCGGAGTTACCCCAGGAATTGCGACTCAACATGGGGGCCCTTGGCCGGCAACCACAGATTCTCGCCATACATCAATAGGGAGAGAAGCATACCGTAGATTTGTTCGCCCTGTTTGCAGGCAAGGCTTCCCCGTAAAAAATTAACTTACATGTCTAAGTGCATCGACTGGATTCATCTCGGCAGCTTTGCGGGCAGGATAAATACCAAATAAAACTCCGGTTAGCACGGCAGTCATAAAAACTAAGGGCAGTGACCACATAACCAACTCCGGGGTCATATTTTTCATAGATGGTGGAAAAGATTCGAATATAGTAGGTGCACAATCTTCAATCAAACCAAGACCTAATTTATAGGCAGGTTCGCATAGAAAACCGGCAGCAATTCCGAGAATCCCACCCAATCCAGTTAGTGCCATGGTTTCTATAAGGAATTGAAGTGTAATGTCTCCCTTTCTCGCTCCTAGCACACGTCTGATACCAATTTCACGAGTTCTTTCTGTAACTGTAGCGAGCATAATGTTCATTATTCCAATTCCTCCCACAAGTAATGAAATTGCGGCAACCAATCCCATTAATCCAACAAAGGTAAGTTTTGCTTTTTCCGCCTGTTCCATTAATTCCAAAGGGACTGTAACTTGATAATCTTCCATTTCATGCTCTTTGCCCAAAAAGTCACGAATCATTTGGGCTACCGTCATTAATTTTTGAGGGTCCTCCAAGGTAAGAGTAATTTTGGACACTAAAGGGGAACCGTCGTACCCTCGATAATAATAATCAAATACTTTTGACCATACTGTTTGCAGTGGTAAATAAACATTAT
>JABGWU010000109.1 GCA_018645475.1 Opitutia bacterium | reverse complement strand
GGAGTAACGGTAAAGACGGGCAGGTTTTCAGGAGTTTGGCCTAGTAACGAAGCTTTTTTTAAACAAGTTAGAAGTGCCGGTGGATTGGTTGGAATTTCAATTGACCCACTCACTGCACATGAATGTGGAAATTCACGCTATATGGCAATTGCCTGGCTTGATGCCTGCCTGTCCGCACGACTTCCTGAAGTATCAGGTAAAACTCTTCGCCCGATGCCAAGCGACAGTTCATGGCTTGCCCCCCTTCTTGGAAAAAAAGCCGTTCCACTCGAAAAATTTAAAGGAGATCCCTTACAAGCGGTTTGGCTACCTGATACAAAAACCGCCAAGACATGGATGCATTTTGTAAGGGACACAAATATTCCTGACCATTCACCTCCCCCATCCCCTGGAAATATTAAACAAAGTGGAAATGAAATAACTTGGGAAGCGGAAGCAGATTTTGAAAGTGGAATTGCACACTTTATTATTAAACGAAATGGAAAAGTGATTGCTCAAGTACCGGAAGATCCCGGCAATAAATTTGGCCGTGCATTATTTCAGGGGTTGCAATATAGCGACACACCGCTTTTGCCACTCCAGAAAATGATGTTTCGCGATCAATCTGCGGAGTTGGGAAAAAAATACCGCTACCAAGTAATTTCTGTAAATACTGTAGGACTACAATCGCACTAAGAAAATATCTATGAAGCTAGATTGACCTGTAACCAATCAATGACAGCGTCAATCATAGGTTGCTGTCCACCATCGGAAAACACATGATTGGCACCATCAATCTCAATCAATTTTTTAGGCTCAGACGCGAGAGAATAAGCCTTCCGGGAATCGTCAATTAACACGACATCATCCGTTGTTCCATGGATAAGAAGCCAGGGCACTGAAATCTGTGAAGCTTGAGGGGCGGTTGAATGAATGCCTTTCAAATCATTTTTAAAAGCAGAGGAAAGTGGGCAATCTGGTTCCTCCCACATGCAACCAGTATCAGGTGTTTCCTCCCCGAACTCAGTATCATAAAATTTTTCGGTGCTCACCATTCCGGCTAATGAGATGAGGAATTTGATCCGCGAATCCTTGGCCGCAGTCAAAACTCCGACTGCACCACCCATGCTGTGTCCGGCATAAATGGCTCGATAACCTTCTTCTTCCACAACGGATAGAACTGCCTGTAAATCATCAACCTCCTTGGAAATGGTACAGTCCTGAAACGCACCATCAGATTCCCCATTTCCGGCAAAAGAAAAGCGACACACATTTATGCCGGACCCGGAGACGGCATCCGCTAACGCAACCACAAATGGTCTATCCTTGTTTCCAGTTACCCCGTGGCCAATAATGAGCAGATCCCTGCAATTAGCTGATCCTGCATGAAAGGTATAATCGAGAGTTTCCCCGGGCTTATTTTTTATAGTTCCAAACATGAGAGCAGGCATATTCCAAGTTTGGGGAGGTTGGCAAGTTCAGTTTATGATTTCCTTGAATAATTTATATATTCCAAAAAAAAGCCGGCCACATTGGACCGGCTTTCAGTTTGAAAAATTAAAAGCCTACGCAATTTCAGATGCGTGAAACTCCAACCAATCATCAAGGTTGTTTAAATTAATTGCATCCTTGGGATCTCCATCAGACAAACCATTCGCAGACAAAATTGCCTGACGAGTCGCATCGTCATGAATGTAACCAGTAATGGAATCATTAAGTGCAGATATAGTGGATTCATCCAATTTAACTCCATCCTGCTCCCTTATCCATGCTTCGAACTGAGAATAATTAGGCTTTGAATCGGTAATGAAAGCACGAACTGAATCCGTATTTAATCCCAACGCATCGATTACCATGGAATCATAACCTGCACCAATCCCAGGATAGCCATCAGCAAGCTTTCCGGCAGCTTCGAGAGAAACTTTTTGCCAAAGGCGTGGTAGGTGAAGAACACCAAGTGGACCCGTAGTTCCGGAACTTATGAGAGGTACAATTTTAGACATATTTTTATTCTTGTTTGGATTAATTTTGAGAGAAATGAGAATTTTGAATGAACCAATATTTAGGTAATTATAAAAGGAAAAAATACTAAAAAAAGGTCGACACAAAGGAACATACAAGCCATTCAAAGTAAAGTTTTTTCATCCGCTTTTATAACAAAACCTAAATAAGAAATATACATGAATTCAAAGGAAAAAAGAATTGGATTAGTCGGCGTTGGCCGAATGGGAGCCAATATGGCCAGAAACCTTAAAGATAAAGGATACCGGATAAGTTGCGTAAATGATGTGGCGAAAGATATTGCTGGTTCATTGTCAGAAGAATTAGGATGTACGCACGCCAATACTTTAGCTGAAGTGAGCGAAAACTCAGATATCATCCTGACCGTGGTTACAAACGACGCGGCAATGGAGGCGATCTTTTTTAATCAAGCTGATAATTTATTTCTTAATGCGAAAGGAAAGCTTTTTATCAACTGTGCAACTCTATCCCCGGCCATGCATATAAAACTGGAAGAAAAGGCAGCAGATGTCGGTGCACAAACTTTGGAAGGTTGCATGGCATCAAGTATCACCCAGGCACGGGAAGGTACACTTTACTTGATGATCGGGGGAAAGAAAGAAGTTTTTGAAAGCGTCAAAGATTTACTTGATGACCTGAGCATCAACCTACGCTTTGTTGGCGAAGCTGGACGAGCGGCTCAAGTAAAAGCTCTGGTAAACATGGTAATGAATATTAACACAGCAGCCCTAGCCGAGGGATTGGGTATTGGAGACGCACTTGGCTTGGATCTTAAAATGCTATGCGAAATTTTTTCACAAACCGGAGCTAATTCCCGGGTACTTGAAACGGATGCAGAGGATATGCTTGAACGGGACCATGAATGTTATTTTTCATCGGACCATGCGGCCAAAGATTCTGGAATCGCAATCTCAGTGGCCGAGGAGGCAGGTATTCAGGTTCCCTTGGCAAAGGCAACCCTTGCCCAGTATGAAAAGATGGTTGAACTTGGCCTCGGCGAACTTGATAAGTCGGGCATCGCTGAATTGACCTTCAAGGGCCGGGGTTCAGGGAGTTAAGTTTCCTTATACTTTGCTGAAGAACCCCTGCATTCTTCGACCGGGTATTTTTCGGCATTTTTTTGAATTTTCTGTTTAACAATATCGGAAACAGAAAGATCGTTTCTTTCTGCCAACATAAGGGCATAAGCAAAGACATCAGCTAATTCCTCTTTTAAGCGCTCTCTGTCAATATTCTTAGAATCAGAATCTTTTTTCCAAAGAAATAACTCGTTCAATTCAGCAGCCTCTATGGATAGAGCAAGGGCAAGGTTTTTTGAGTCATGAAATTGACCCCAATCCCGTTCATCCCTGAACTGAACAAGTAAATCTATCAACTCTTGAATATCGCTCATAAAGAAATATTCACTTTGGATACCACCTCATTCGCTTTTTCACGTGCCTCTTCAATGGAATCAGCACGCCCGAGAGCCACTCCCATTCTCCTTTGCCCATGTACTTCGGGTTTACCAAAAAGGCGAAGCTGGGTATCTGGAGTAAGAAGAGCCTGATCTAGGTTACCAAAAGAAACATTTTCTGAGTCTCCCTCCACTAGAATCACACTGGAAGCGGATGGACCAAATTGGCGAATAACAGGAACGGGCAAGCCAAGTATAGCCCTTGCATGAAGTGCGAATTGTGAGAGATCCTGTGAAATCATGGTGACCATACCGGTATCGTGAGGACGTGGAGAAACTTCACTAAAAAGCACCTCATCCCCCTTGATAAAAAGTTCGACTCCAAAAACTCCATAACCACCCAAAGCATCGGTTATCACTTTTGCATAACGCCTAGCTTCTCCTTGAGCGGATTCAGACATGGGATGGGGTTGCCAGGACTCACGGTAATCACCATCCACTTGAACATGACCAATGGGATCACAAAAGGATGTTCCACCAGCATGACGAACAGTTAACTGAGTGATCTCATAATCGAATTCAACAAACCCTTCCACAATAACCTTCCCCCCTCCAGCACGTCCTCCCTCCTGAGCATATTGCCAAGCACGATCAATATCATCACTGGATTTTATGGTACTTTGGCCCTTTCCTGAAGAACTCATAATTG
>JABGWU010000108.1 GCA_018645475.1 Opitutia bacterium | reverse complement strand
CCGCCAAAGCCTCCTGCCACACCTGTCTTAGACGATTCCGCCATTCGTGAATCAGATCCTTCGATGAAGCAGGCACAAAAAGGTGGCCCGCGACGGGACGCTAAAAAAGCCATCCTTGCTGAAGCCCTTGAAGCTACTGGTGCTGAGGATGTGGAGGCGGCATTAGAATTTGTAGAAGCAACAGAGGAATCACTCTCCTTAGGTGTTGATTTAACTGATCAGCTCAGAGATATCGGTTCACTTTCTAAAGAACAGTTAAATAACAAAAAAGAGTTTGTTGATTCGGCTATAGAATTTGTTGGTGTCGCACAAGAATCTTTGGCACTTGGAGTAGATATCACGGATCAACTTTCCAACATTGGGAAGCTCTCGAAAGAAGATCTTTTAGCTAAACGAGAATTTGCCACTTCCCAAAATGCTTTAGTCTCCACAGGGGTTCTTACAGCTGATGCGGCAAAGACCCGTGCAGATAATGCTAAATCCAAATCAGCTGCAGATTTAAATAAGGAAGCTCAAGCCAACAAAGACATAACTGCTAGAGTTGCTAGCGGGGAAATTACAGCTGATGCCGCGAAGAAAAAAGCTGAAAATCAGACTGCTGCATCGGCGTCTCCTGAACTTCAAGCGTTGCTCGATGAGCTAAACAAATTAAATCTTTCTGACGACGAAATGGCTTCAGTTTTAAAGGATTTAGAACAAGGCCCCAATGCAAACCCACCTGGTTCCCCTCCAAACACAATTACTCAACTTTCCTTGCAGGAAGAATCTCAAATGCTTATTTTGCTTGAAGACATTACTTTAAGTGGCAAAATTGATTCGACCTTATTCATGGCAGCGAACCAAGCTTCAGCTAGTGTCTTTTTTCAAGATTTAGATAGCACATACGAAGCTTTGTCAGCACTTGATAAGTCCAACTTTGAGCAACAACCAGGTTCATCTTCGGAGGGTGTCGATTCTGATACGGATGATAATGATATGGTACTGGCTAGAAGGAATATCTCAGTTCCAAATGGTTCTTATGAGCTCGAAATTCTTCCTGGTAATGGAGATTATTTTATCGCGGCCTCAAACAAATTTACATTATTGGGTAATGTGGTTTTTAATTCTCCATCTTCTGATGCGAGTTTGATCCTTCTTTCGGCCAACAGTGTAGATTTATCGGGTACGAGTAGTATTACTTTTACTGGTGAAGAGTTAGGTATCGGATCATTTGATACATTAAATATTGAAAATGTTAGTCTAAAAGCAGAAGGTGCTCTATCTCTTCGGTCTTTGGATACCATAGTGCTAAATAATGCCAAAATGGAGACGAGCGGTAAAGGTGCCGACTTTATTCACCTTCTTGCCGCAAACCAAATTACTGCAGACTCTGTCCAGTTTTCTGCCATGGTTAAACAAATCACTATGGAGGCAATGACGATAAATCTTTCCAACATTAATTTCCCTTCCGGATCGAATGTTAATTTAAATTCACTTTATGGAGGCGTTGATGGAAAATACCCGAATTTTGGAAGTGTTACTCAATACGGTCGAGTGAATTTCATCAAGAGTATGACATATGGAGCTAATTCTGTTATGGACAGAACAAGCTTTGATCTCAATGGCGGTAATATTAAAATCGGTTCAATTGGTAATTAATAGACCATACAATTTAGGTCGTAGTTAATATTTTATGAAACATTTTGTTTATTTTCTTATTTGTTTGTTATTTGGTCTTCCTGTTTTCTCTCAAGACACAAACTCTTCTGTTGCCTTGCCATCGGATTTCTTTGCAGGTGCACTCGAAAGTGCTAAGTCATCGGATGATGAGTTGGGGACGCAGCGCTTGGTTGAGGTTAAAAGTTCTGAACTCACACCTTCTTTGTCCCTTAGCACATCTTTTAAATATGTAAATAATCCAGAGAAGAACTCGGTTATTACAAGAAAGCGAGATGGAACAACTTTGGATTTGAGTTTAATGTTGATGATGGGGTTAGGTGAATACGGTATTGGCGATGACATACTTGCCACACCATCAATCATGTTGATGCATATGAGAACTTACAACGACCCTGTAAGAGATTTTGGAGATGAAATGAGACTATTTGATGTTGATGTTCAAATTGCAGGATTAACAATTCCTTTTGTTTTGCCGGATGATTATACATTGTCCATTGGCAGTACATATGTTCGTCCATTATCTTTTAGGGATAATAATAAACAAATATCTTTTTCTAATACCCCAAGTATTTCTCTTTCCAAGATTTTACCATTGGAAAATGGAGACATTCTTTCCATTGCAAGTGGATTCAGTTATACCCTATCTAACGGTGATACTTTGGATGAAAGTCTTGCTTCAAGTGGTCTTCCCGCCTCATTGATAACTAGTATTGTTACTCCTTCCGCCTTAAGTGCCTCTCCATTTGACCTTCAAAATGGTATTACCCACAGTGCGAGTATCAGTTATATCAAAACACTTACCGATAAAATTACTTTAACACCTTCCTTCAATTACAGTAAGATGTATTATGATCAAGGATCAAACGACGGAAGAGAAGATACAACCTATATTGCCGGTGTAACTGCCTCTTATTCCGTTAACGATTGGTTGAACATTACGAGTCTTGCAAATTTTACATCTAAAGAAACAAATGGTAATCTTTCACCAGAATTCAAAGACTTTGCTGGTGGCTTTACTTTTGCTGTTAATCATTCGTTTTAGACGAATGTCTGTATGTAGGATACTAAAATGACATATTTAGCCCAAGTAAAATGGGTTATATTTCTTTTTATACTTATAGATTTATCCGGATTTTCATCGGAAAATTCAGTTCAATCTCTTTTAAAGAAAGGGAGATTTGAAGCAGAGAGTGGTAATTTTACACTTGCGTTGAATCACTTTAATACTGCGATGGGGTATTTGCGACAGGTCTCAAGTAGTCATCCACTAGTTGAGGAAGTTCAAAAAGAAATTCGATTAACTAAGGGTAGATCTTTAGTCGCAAGATTTAAAAATCGCTCTGGTCTCAAAGCAAGTGGGAAAACTCAATTGCTTTCACTTCAGGAGGAACCGGAGGATGTAATCGTAACCCAATGTTTCGGGTCTGTTTTAGTGCGAGATATTTGGCAACCTCGAGATATTAATCGAAAGGGCGAATTGTTCGGTTTCGGTCGTCGGATTACCATCTTACCTAGTGCTGGAGTTGAGGTGTCATTTAAAAATAAATCTAATTATGTAGTTCGTTCTGTGGAGGCTGCTAGCTTGGCAATAAACGAAAAACAAGAGTTTGATTTTCATTCGGGCTCATTTTGTTTATCTTCCCTTGCCAAAAATACGCGTTGTTCAATAAAAAGTCCATTGTCTGAACTTGTACTTGAAAGTGAAGATCCATTTGCTGTGATGCTTGCTGTAACTACTAATGGCGGAATTAAGATTATTGGTTTATTAGGTGAAATTGAACTGAAACAAAATCAAAAATCACCTATTTCCTTACGTCCTGGACAACTTGTTTTTTCATTGCCTGATGGTTTTAGTCGAAAAATGAATGTTGAATTGAGTACCTTAATGGTAACTTCAAAGTTAATGACAGCTTTTGAAGAACCGCCCGGTTTTTTTAAGAAATTAAAACAACAGGCACTTATACAAGCCTTAAGGACTAAAAAGCGTTTCAGGACTGTTGTGGGAGACGCCAAGACAAATTCTGATTTTCAGATTAAAGTTCTTAACGAAGAATAAGTTTAACAAATTATGATTCATAAGAATCTCAATTTGAAACTAATTTTACTATATTCGTGTTTCTTATCAATCGGATGTGTTTCCACTCATTATGATAGATCGGAGAAATTTTCTTTTTCTTGGAAAATTGGAGATTTACAAAGTGCGGTTGAAGAGGCTGAAAAATTAGCTGAGACTGGGGTGAGTAGGGATCGCTTACTTTACCAATTAGAGGAAGGTGCAATAAAAAGAATACAGGGGGATTTAAAAGGAAGTATTTTTTCATTTCAAAAAGTAGCCGAAGAATACGACCGTTGGTTTGGGGTTCATTTGAAATCCGAAAAAAGAATTTCAGAAGAATTTTTGTCAACATTGGGTTCAGCTGAATGGAAACCTTACAAATCAAGAATTTATGAACGAGTAATGATGAGGTATTACCAAGCACTCAATTATTTACAAGAGGGCGATAAAGGACGAGCCCGAGCTGAAATTTTCAAAACTAGACAATCGATTGAAGATTCAAAGCAAATTTGGAAAAAAGAATTAGTTATTGCAAGAGAGCAAATGAAAAAAAAGGGAGTTGATTTAGACAAAGGACTTGCAGTGCCCAATGATCCTTTAAGAAATGAATTGAATCGAATTAAGAATTTCGTTCCGAAAAATTTTCCTATTTTTATAAATCCAGCAGCTTTGTATTTAGAAGCTTTGTATTTTTTACGAGGAGGTTCTCAAAAAGATGACTTTGAAAAGGCAGCTTTTTCTTTAAAACAACTTGTTTCAATTTATCCAGATAATCAGTGGATATTAGAAGATTACAAACTTGCCCAATCTCATGTTTCAGATACCGAACCTACGACATATGTATTCCTTGAAACCGGAAGATCCCCAGTTCGATTGGAAAAGCGATTTGATTTACCCGTAATGTTCTTTTCAGCTACATCTAGAATACCTTATCTTGGTATTTCCCTGCCATCTCTTAAGTTTAACGATCAATATTTAAAAGATTTACAAGTATCTTCGGCAGATAATAGTACTTCTTTCCGAACTGAAATACTTGCTGACTTTGATCTCATTGTAAGCCAAGAGTTCGAGAAGTTTTATTCACTTGAACTATCTCGGGCTATTACAGGAGCTGTTACGAAAGCTGGTTTACAATACATAACCACTAATTCAGTTCGTGGAGAATCAGAGACTCTTCGTGCAGTCGTTGGAGTGAGTTCCGGTTTACTTGCTCAAGTAACCACTCGGGCGGATTTGCGTTCATGGTCAACACTTCCTAAACAAATCCGGTTTTGTAAATTACCCACCCCGAAAGATAAAAAATTGACTATTCAGGCTATAGGAACGAGTTTTGTTGAAGAAATTTCCTTGAAACCTGCCCAAACTAATCTTGTTATATTGAGAAGTATCTCTTCCCATGTTCGACCTTTCGTGGTAGGTCAAATATCATTTGATCCATAATATTATGAAAAACTTTATTTATTTTTCCTTGATCTCTTTTTTTACAATTGGATGTAATACAACCAATCCTATTCATCAAACCACGAAAGAAGACCCAACTGATTCGAGTTTGTTACCAGAATTAAAACGAGTTTTTATGGACGGAGGGTTGGAAAGAGATGTTGAAGTCGTTAGTATCAATCAGGGAATGGCCAATGAGGATCTCCTTCGTATTCAAGTGAATTTAAAAAACCTAACCAAAAAATCTATGAATCTTAATTATAAAATCGAGTGGATGGATGAAGATGGGCTGGTCATAAATGATTCTTCCGCAACCTGGTTACCGGTTTATGTTCGCGGAGCTGAAATTGTGGCAATTAAATCTGTTGCCTCTTCTCCAACTGTACAAAATTTCTGGCTTAAACTTCAACGAGCCAAAAGATAATCATTCCTTTCTATGAAATATATAAATAAGTACCTAATTCATATCTTAATTTTCATTTTTTTCACTTCATGCAGTGAACGACGACCCATTGGGCGTGCTGCAGATGCTCGGTATATAGAAGATAGTAGTGAGAAAGGATTGGTTAATTTAGATAAAATCAATTCTCAGGATTTTACCCGTGCTTCTAATAAATTGTTACAGGATTTATTTATTACTGGTGCACTTGCCAAAGCTCCCAATCAACCCGCTGTTCTTCATATCGGAGAAATTAGAAATGATACTCAAACATATTTTGACACTGATTTACTGATTCAAGGAATGAAGCGGGATTTATTAGCTAGTAATCGAGTACGAATTTCAACAACTGAAGGCGGTGGTGGTAAAATTGCGGACCAATATGCAAAGGAATCCCGTGCTAAAATTAATTCGAAAGATCCTTTTGCTATTAATTCTCCAAGGCCCTACTTCTCTCTTTCTGGTAAAATTATCGAAGAGACTTCTAGGGTAGATAAAGTTACCCAAAAAGACTTTTATTTTCTGCTTACTTTAACGGAAATCAACAATGGAACAGGCGTGTGGTTTGGCCGCGAACTTATTTCAAAGCAGGGTAGAAGAGGTGCAATTGGATTTTAAGTTGTTGGACGAGTGTTCCAACGAGTGGAAAATTCACAGGAAATAGACTTAAATTCAGGTATTCTGATTCGTTGTTCGTCTTTTCCTATTTTCCCATCTTGAATTTTTAAAATATCTCCTCGTTCTAATTTTGTTAAAGATTTTACTTGGTCACTTACTAGGTCTCGTTTCTGTATTTCATACACATACTCTAGCCCATCTCCCCCCACTCCGATAAAAGACAATGTACCTTTTTTCTTTCGCATGGGAGAGACCATTCTACAATATGATGAGTTTTCAGGGTATACCTTTGGATGCTGTCGGCTTAATATAGAAAGGCCAAATTTCACTTGATGAGTTTCAAGTCGTAAGGGACCATTAATTTTTTCTATCCGATTGGAAGATCGGATTTTACGTACTTCATGACTATAATAATTGTTTCTTTTATTTAAAAACGGGCATGGCTTGCCGTTAAAATATGGAGCCTGTATGAGCAGGTCTTTTTGTTCAGATAATAAGGAAGTCATTGTATGTAGCCCGTCGCAAATGTCTTTTTGAGCTGGTTCTACAATGATCAAAAAACCGCTGCGGGATAGCATTCTGGTTAACTGCCTGATCCATTCTAATTGTTCGCCATGTTCGAAGTTTTCGAAAATTTCATTCATTGAATATCCAAGAAGAATGAGATCAAATCTTTCCCTACGATCAAAAGATAAATGATTTCGCAAATCGATCCTGCGTGTATTTACCTTAGAGCCATTCCACAGATAATTACATTCCCGGTGGATACTTTTTAGCAGGTTTAAGCTTTTTCCAGAATAATCCCAGGCGTCTAATGTAATTTCATTATCAATTTCTAAAGATCTCAATTGATGGATGGCACTTAATCCACTCGCACCTAATCCAGAGCCGATATCTAGGATTCGGATCGGGCCTTTTCGAGGTTTTTCCCACCCTCGGAAAGCACATGCTTCAGACACAGATAGTGACATCGCCTGGCAAGTTCTTGGAAAGAAGAAATTTCCGTAAGTGATTAAGGATAAATCTCTGGAACCATATTCCTGGGGTTCAAAATATCTTTT
>JABGWU010000107.1 GCA_018645475.1 Opitutia bacterium | reverse complement strand
TTTTTTTGTGAAATGTTGTTCGAGAGTAATTATTTCTCGAACAAGGATAACTCCCATTTCCTTTGGGCATTATCAACCACCCCACCTGTATAAACTCTACTTTTCAGGAATCACCTTAAATAGACGGTTTCACCGAGATCTCGAACTATGAGAGTAGGGCTGGATATTTGCCTTCCATATTCTTAAAGAACGGAGACTATCGATGATTAATTGTAAAACCTCGTCCTTCAGAGCAATAACACTAAACGATCAAACCATTGCCTTTCAAATAAAGGGAAAATTTGGAAAGGATGTGAACAGGGAATTAAGAGAAGAAATCATGACAGCATTAAAAGGATTTCAGCAGAACGTGATCATTGACCTTACAAGAGTGGATAATATTGATACATCCGCAGCGGCTCTTCTTGTCGAGTGCATTCGGTTTAGTGAGACCACGAATACATCATTCAAGGTGCTTGGCATAAACAACAAGGTCAAAGAAATATTTGAAATGATGAAGCTTTCTACAATATTTGACAATCTTGAACTCTATCAAATACCAAGAACAGAAGACCATATATTGTACCGATCAAAAATTGCCTGATTGGTTTATTCCAAATCATTCAACTCTTATCAGCCTGAAAGGAAAGCCAATGAGTGGTTATTTAACTAGAAGGGACACCATTGCCGTAATGGTTATGCAGGCAATCATTATAAAGCGCGAGGTGCTAAGGCTCACACCTCAGCAGGCGGCACTGTCAGCGCTGGAACACGCCGACGCATTGCTTGAAACCATGGGAAGCCAGCAAAGGAAAACAAGAAAACCTTCATCCAATCCAATAAGGATCAACGGGAATCTTATAAAAATATGAAAACTTATATCAGGAACTTATTCGTCGCAGTTTTTGCCTCTATCCAGCTTACAGTTGGTTTTTTGCCACTCGAAGCTTCTCAAAGCGTTTCTAAAATTTCACCTAATAAAAACTTTACAATCGCTAAAATTATACTGTCGCGTCCCTACGAGAGACGAGTCACACTTGAAATTGACCATACGATTTCTTATCCAGCTCTAATAAACTGGATTAATAGAGACATACCAAAAATATCCCCTCGTTTAGAACTGGAATGGGATATGAATCATAAGAAACGAAACCAGATTAGTTTGAAGGGTGATTTCAAGGCCGGTCAAAGATATTCGCTGATATTTAAACCAGGCTTTGAGATAGATGGAAAAAGATATAAGCCCACAACAACCAGCTTTGTTATAGAGCCGGTCTCATACATAGAGTTCTTTGATGAAAATAATGTTATTGAGAGGAATAGTAAGCAGTTACTCCACTTGAACTTGACAAATATTGACAGGTTCACAGTTCACTCCATGAATATTCCCCCTATTTATATCCCTCATGTTCTAGGCACGAACATTAAATGGGAAGAAACATTAAGAAATTTAGTTCCTCAGGATTATTTGACACTCGCATCTCTTCCTCATGAATTTACAGAATTGAGGGGGAAATTAGGTAAGGATACACAAATATTTAATTTCCAGAAAAACTATAAGGAAAAGCCGTTCTCCGTCCCCCTTACTTTTAGGGAGAATAGCAATAAAGGATCCATTCAGTTAGTAAACGTTAAAAGTGAAAACCCGAATTTTGAAGCCAAATCATCATACAAATTATTAAAAATTACCGATATTGGTATTACCTACAAGCGCTCAAAGAAAAACCTCTTGATCTGGTTGACTTCTATGCAAAAGGGAGTCCCGCTAAAAAGTAAAAAAATGTATGCCGTTGATGATCAGTTGCATATTTTTTATCTTGGCCGAACAAATTCTGATGGAATCATCATGGTCAAACCCGGAATGTTTAAGAGCATAAGTTTGAGTAGTAGTAAGACTTTCAGGAGCAAAGAGAAATTATTAGATATAAGCCGAATTTCAAGTTTAATTGCTTTATCGCATGATGATACTTCCTTTATAGAGGTTAAAAGCGGTAGTGAGTTTTATCCCAACAATTTACAGAAAGAGATAACTGTTGGTAAAACAAAGGAAATGATAAAGGCAAGTATTTTCACAGAAAGAGGAATATATAGACCAGGCGACACAGTTTTCTTTAAAGGAACATTAAGGGAATACTCTAATGGCAATATCAAAGCCTATGAGAATAAAACACCTGTCAGAATCGAAAACTCGAGAGGCGAGATAGTTTTTGAGTCTAAATATATACCCACTGAGTTTGGAACGCTTTCCGGAAACCTAAAACTTAAATCGCATTATCCACTGGGCACCTACACAATTTTTATGGGGTCTGAGGATTCTTATGAAAGCACCCGAACATTTGAGTTGCAAGAGTTTAGAGCACCTAAACATAAAACCAATATTACTTTTGATACAGAGACAAGGAAAAGTA
>JABGWU010000106.1 GCA_018645475.1 Opitutia bacterium | reverse complement strand
ACTGAATTTGATGCCGACTCGGGATCATCTGCAAGTGGAATAAATACTTATATCTCTACTTTTTTAAACGGTCGCTATTCTACAGATGATAATAACGGATTTGTAAGTGCCTTCAAGGGAACTGACGGTAGAAACTACATTAAAGATGTAGGCAAATACGATTACACAAATAACGTACAGAATTTAGCTAACACTGATACAGGATCGGTTAGAGGGAGTGATGCAGGAGGAGCAGGAGGAACACTAAATGCTCAAGCTGCAATCCCCGATGCGACTGGAAGCCCACAAGGATCCTACATCGAAGAAACAGAAGAAAGTTCCTTAGCAGCATCAATTGATGGAACGGGAGCGACTTATGATTTAAAAACAGTAAATTCAATAACAATTTCAGACACATCAACTTATAATTTAAAATCGATTGCAAATGCTCGCTCAACATTAACTGAACTCATTACTTGGACTGAAAACTTAGCTACAGAAAGAGCAAATGTGGGAGCGAACCTTAGCCGATTAGAAAAAGAAATTCAGAATCTGAATGGTAAAATTACGACCGGCGAGATGGCTGTTGGGCGAATTCAAGACACCGATGTCGCCAGGGAAAGTACAATATTTGCTTCTAGCCAAGTTCGAATGCAGGCTAGTATTGCCATTCTTGCTCAAGCCAAAGATTTAAATGTCGGAATAAGAGATTTAATTAGAGGTATTATGATTGGTCAATCTTAGTCCATTCAACGATTTCCCAATAAGACTCGTAACACCTTGAATATCAATCTTTCCAGTGGGGAGAATAGGAATTTCATCAATTTTTAGAACTTTTTTGGGAATCCATAAATTAGGCAAGCCATTCTCACTTAATTTTTTTCGAAGTTCTGGAAAATCGATTTCCTGCTCGGTTACAAGAACCAGTTGCTCACCTTTATTTTGATCGGGTTGGCCGACAACCACCAAAGATGTTTCCTCATCACCGCTGTTTGTAAGTAACTTCTTAATTTCACCTTCAATTGTTTCATGAGGGACCATTTCACCACCTATTTTAGAAAACCTAGATAGTCTCCCTTTAATAAATAAAAAATGCGCCTCATCCAAGTATCCGATATCCCCAGTAATAAACCATTTTTTAGTGGTTAGTACCTCATCGGTTTTGGTTACATCATTTAAATAACCAGAAAAAATATTTGGTCCACGAAAACATAAAATTCCGGTTTCACCTTTTTTTAAATCTTGGCGTGTTTCTGGATGAATCGTTTTACATTCAACTTCATGAAATAATCGACCCACGGAACCTTTTCGAAATCCATCGTTAGGTAAGTTAAAACTGATCCCAGGTGCTGTCTCTGTTAATCCATAACCCTCAAGATACGAACAAGAGGCAAATTTCTCCCATTGTACCCTGAAAGAGTCTTCCGTTTTTTCGGCCCCCGCCACAACATACTTAAGAGATTCAAAATCCTCCGGCTTTCCCCTACTCAAAAAGCCACGCAAGAATGTAGGCGTACCTAGCAAGAAAGTAATTTTTTCTTTTCGAATGGCTTCGAGTCCAGCCCTTACATCCAAGGGAGAGGGGACGGTTACTATTGGAACATCATAAAGCAAAGGAAAACAGGTCGCTACAGTAAAACCAAAGCTATGAAATAAGGGTAGATTTGCCAGAAGTCTTGCATCTTCCCCAAAAAGACCAAGCTGGTTAATTTGTGAGCAATTCGAAAGAATATTCTGATGACTCAAAACGACTCCCTTGGGATCCCCTGAACTTCCACTTGTAAATAAAATAGTTGCTTCTGTGGAAATTGCTTTAGTGGGTATTTTCAGAAAAAAGCGCGAAAGGGAGAGGGGAAGTAGTAAAAATAAGACTTCTCTTAATAAAAGATAAGGCATATTCGCTAACTTTTTTAACCAAGCAGAAATTTCAAAAATATCGTTTGTCCAAGGAAAATCAGAGAATTTATCCATCATTTTCTCTGCAGTAATAATTGTTTTAATATCCGCCTTTTGAATAAGTTTTTCAGCAACACTTGATCCTAAAGAAAAATTTAAATTGACCGGGGTCTTGCCTGCAAAAAAAACCGCAAGGTTGGCGATTGCTCCAGCTAATCCTGGTGGAAGCACAATTCCGATTCTTTGTGATTTGCAATTTTTTCGTAAATAACCTGCTAGTTTGACTGATAATAGAAGTAGTTTTTTTCGGGAACAAATAAATGGCCCAGGCAGACCATAATCCACCAATGGCAATCGGTTAGATTTTTTTTTCAACGACCGAAACAACGCGTCAGCCATATGATTTGCTTCTATTTTCATATTAAGAATGTAAATCTAACCGAAAGGCTTTGTGGTTGCCATAAAAACTTCGAAGGAGATAATAAATCCATGTCCCTTATCTCTAACACAGATTGCCAAAAAGGAGCTTACGCACACGAGGCTACCCGAATTTCGTAGCCCGATTTTCGGGTAATATTTTTCTTCGGAAATCGGGCCATACATTATTATGTTACTTTATATCATTTAATGAGTAGCACCATTTATTTCATTTAACTTTATTTTAAAATAATTCTATCGTGAACAATTCAGAAAAAAAACAAATCCTTATATATGACACTACTTTAAGAGATGGTTCTCAGGCAGAAGGAGTCTCTTTTACAGTAACTGCAAAACTAAGAGTCGCCGAAAAACTAGACCAGTTTGGAGTCGATTATATCGAAGGCGGTTGGCCAGGTAGCAACCCAAGAGATATGGCTTTTTTTGAGAAAGCAACCGATCTCAACTTAAAGCACGCTAAAATTGCGGCTTTTGGCTCAACTCGCCGGGCATCTTCTGCTGTTGAGGAAGATCCACAAATCAAGCTACTTTTGGACGCAAATACTCCTGTTGTAACAATTTTTGGTAAATCATGGCTCCTTCATGTAACGGATGTTCTGCGTACAACACCGGCAGAAAATCTTGCCATGATCGAAGACTCCGTACGCTATTTAAAAGAACAAGGAAAAGAAGTAGTTTACGATGCAGAACATTTCTTTGACGGCTATACAGACAATCCAGAATACGCCCTTTCAACTCTTACTGCCGCAGAAAAAGGAGGGGCTGACTTTTTGGTTCTCTGCGAAACAAATGGGGGCAAACTCGTTCCACAGGTACAGGAAATTACCCAAACCGTTGTTGATAAGTTTCCTACAACTCCCATTGGTATGCATTGCCACAATGATGCAGGAGTTGGAGTGGCAGTGAGTCTGACTGGAATTGAAGTGGGTGCAAAAATGATACAAGGCACAATGAATGGCTATGGAGAGAGAAATGGGAATGCAAACCTAACGACGATTATTCCCAATTTAGAACTCAAAATGAAACGAAAGACAAATTGCAGCGAAAATCTTTCTAAGCTTAGGGACATATCATTCTTTATTGATGACTCAACTAACCTACGCCCAGATATACGATCTCCTTATGTAGGAGCCGCTTCCTTTGCTCACAAAGGAGGAGTACATGCTGACGCAGCATCTAAATCGACCAGAAGCTATGAGCATATTGACCCAGCATTAGTTGGAAATAGAACTCGAGTTTTAGTTTCCGACATGTCGGGACGAAGTAGTATCATGATGAAAGCTAAGGAAATGGGTATGGAAGTGGATGGTCGCTCACCCGAAATGAAGTCTTTTCTCGAAGAATTAAAAAGACTTGAATTTCAAGGTTACGAATTCGAAGCAGCCGATGCATCTTTTGATCTTTTGCTAAAAAGATTTTTAAGGGGAGAAGAATCAGCCTTCAATATCCTTCGATATCATGTCGGAGTTTCCAGGGAAGAAGGATCAGATGAATCGAAATCCGAAGCCACAGTTAAATTAATGGTCAAAGATGAAATTCGGCATACAGTTGCGGAAGGAAATGGTCCCGTATCTGCCTTGGATCACGCACTGAGAAAAGCACTGGAAAAAGACTTTCCTTTCATACAGGAAGTTCGCCTAGTCGATTTTACGGTTAGAATTCTGGAGAGTAATTTAGGAACGGATGCAATTACTCGTGTGCATGTGGAATCAACCGATGGAAAAAAGACATGGGGTACTGTGGGGGTAAGCGATAATGTAATTACCGCCAGTTGGGAAGCTTTAGTTGACTCGGTTTCCCATAAAATTCAAATGGAATCCTAAGAAAAATCGTGAATATACACTCGCGGACCAGTGGGTTTCCAAATTGAGGATTTCGTAGTACGATAACAAATATTTGTGGGAATGCCCAAATTAGCAGCCAAATGGCTAGGACCAGAATCATTTCCCCAAAATTCATAAGTTCCCTGCATTAAATTCTTTTTATAATCATCAATTGATAATGGTTGAACAAATTTAATTCGATCTGAACAAATTAAGTTCTCTTTCTTAAAAGAGTTAAGAAATCTCTGGTCCGCCTCCCCAAAGCAAAATGTGACTTGATGAGTATTCTTTTTTTTCAACCAATTTTCAGCCAAAGTTTTATAGAAGGACAAGGGCATATTTTTATAATTTGCCCCACTCCCAGGATGTATCCACATATTGAAATTCCTTTTCCATTTATCACCTAACCAAGCTCTTGAAAACAGAGAGGAAGAAAATGGTGTATTACTTTTATTAAACATAGCCTCAACTATATGGGATCCTGTAGTGGGTCTTGATTGTAAGATGAAAATTTGATTGGCTCCTAAACTCTGTAATTCATTTTTCCATTCACAATCATCCCAAAATGTAAAAATATCTGCCCCTTGAATTCGTTTTGAAACTTGAGACAATCCAAGATCTAAATCAAGCAAAGCCAGAAGATTTTGAGGTTTATTAACCAGGCAGAAATAGGAGGGTTTAGTTAGAACAGTAACTTCTCGATAAGACTTTTGAATATGAGATATCAAAGGAAGTGTTAAGATAAAATCTCCCAATCCCCCTCCTCGAAAAATAAAGGCTTTGTCTTTCAAGGTTAATGGCACAGAAATACCTTTACTCATCAAAACCGGAAATTTAACTTATATTATCCTCGATAAAAGAACGAATGGCATCAGCACTTGAACCGACTGAAAACTTCAGACTCTTTTTGTCTTTTAATTTTTCCAAAATTGCGGATTTTGGTTTTGGCAATAAGGCTTTCTCATAAACATTAGGAAATTTTGCAGGATGAGCCGTAGCAAGTATGAGATATTTCTCCGAAACATTTAAATCTTTAAATGCACAGGCTGTATGAGGGTCTACTAAATAATTATATTTATTCTGTATATTTTGAATAATTTCAGGAATTTCATCATCGCATACCGAAGAACTTGTAAAGCCATCAACTTTAAAATCTTCAAAACAATACTTTCCATCTTTGGCAAATATTGCCATTATTTGGGTAAGTTTTTGGGTATCTCCATCCAGAATAAAATAGAGCAATCTTTCAAAATTCGAAGCGACTTGAATATCCATGGACGGGGCTAGGCTTTGGGAAAATTCACCCAATGAATACTGACCGTATTTGAAAAGCCGATGAAGAACATCGTTTTGGTTAGTTGCCACCTGAAAGCCTTTTATCGGCAAGTTCATTTTCGTAAGTATCCAACCGGCAAAGACATTTCCAAAATTTCCGGTGGGAACAACAAAAGTTGTATTTGAACGATCCTCTTCCTCTAATTTTAACCAAGCAAAAAGATAATAAACAGATTGAGCGAGAATTCGTGCTAAATTAATGGAATTAACCGCGGACAGGCCCACTTTTTTCTTAAAATCAAGATCTGCAAATATTTCTTTGACCGCATGTTGAGCGTCATCAAAAGTACCTTCAATAGCCAGGGGGAAAACATTTTCCGATTCGGTACAAGTCATCTGCATTTCTTGAAGAGGAGAAACTTTTCCATCTGGGAATAATATAAATACAGTGACTCCCTTTTTTCCCAATAATCCAGCAATTGCAGCAGCTCCTGTATCTCCGGATGTCGCCCCAAGAATCGTTAACTTCCTACCACTTCTTTGAATCTGTGCTTCGTAAAGATTACCCAATAGTTGAAGTGCAAAATCCTTAAAAGCTAAAGTCGGACCATGAAAAAGTTCTAAAACTTTCAGGTTCTCCTCAAGTGAAATAATTGGGGCAATTTCGTTATGTGAAAATCGCGAATACGCATCTTCCACAATCTCCCTCAAGATATCTTCTTTTATATCAGTTGCAAACAAACGGAAAAAGGAAAAGCAGAGTTCAGAATAACTCATCTTCTCCCAATCTGAAAGAAAATGAGTTATATCAGGAAATTCGAAAGGTAAGTATAATCCACCGTCCGGTGCCAATCCCTGGGCCACCGCTTCAGAAAAACTAACCGAGCCAGCCTGCCCTCGGGTACTGACAAATTTCATAACTTTAAATCTTTTACTTTCCTAAATCAAAAGCCTGATGAGCGACTCGAGTCGCATCATCTCCATTATCAGGGCTAACTGCCACTGAAATCTTAATTTCTGAAGTACTGATCATAAGCATGTTAATTCCGGCATTAGCCAGTGCTTCAAAAAATTTAGATGCTACGCCAGAATGGGACCGCATCCCCACCCCAACCACAGAAACCTTTGCAATATTGGTACTTTTACCAAGTTTTCCTCCGACTTGTCCTTGAAAATGCTCCTTTAATGCCTTTTCTGCTCGAAAAGCATCTTCAGAGGGAACTGTAAAGGAAAGGTTGGCTTTTGCATTACGAGCAATGTTCTGAACGATCATATCAACCACCACTCCAGATTCTGTCATTACCTTGAAAATAGCTGCCGCTGCACCAGGTCGATCTGGTAATTCTGTAATACTTATACGGACTTGATTTTTATCAATGGCTACACCACTTACGAGTGTATCCTCGAGAGATTTTACTTTTTTCTTCACGATAGTTCCTGTTTTATTAGAAAAGGTTGAGCGAACCTCAAATGATATATTATGTTTTTGAGCAAATTCAACAGCACGGGTTTGCATAACTTTTGAACCACTACTTGCCAATTCCAGCATTTCCTCATAATTAATCGCAGGAATTTTACATGCATCTGGGACAATACGAGGATCAGCCGTGTAAACGCCTTCCACATCTGTGAAAATTTGACAACTTTTAGCACGCAATGAACCTGCTAAGGCAATTGCACTTAAATCAGAACCTCCCCGACCAAATGTGGTCAAATCACCCTGATCACTGACACCTTGAAATCCAGCGACCACGACCACATTGCCTGCTCTTAATTGTTTACGAATATCACCTCCGTTTACTTCACGAATACGAGCCTTTGTATGAATACCTTCTGTTAGGATTTCTGCCTGCCAACCTGTACGGGAAACCGCAGGAACTTTTAGTGCATGTAAGGCAAGTGTCAAGAGAGCAATGGTTTCCTGTTCCCCGCAAGTCATTAAAACATCCATTTCCCGCTCGGTAGGATGTTTTAGAATTGCATTGGCTCGATCTATTAATTGATTGGTTACACCTGCTCTTGCCGAAACAACTACAACTACCTGATGCCCCTCATTTACAGTACGCTTTACGCGTTTTGCAACCTGCTTAATACGGTCAACATCAGCAACTGAAGTGCCTCCAAATTTTTGTACTATAATACTCATTTTTGTTCAAAACCATGGGGGTCAAACATTCGGAATAAGACAGGTTTTTCTTTTACTCCATCTAATTTTTCTAAAGAATCAATAGCTAAAGCAATAGAATGTTCATTAGTAAGATGAGTCGTTAAAATGATTGAAGCCGATTGATCTCCATCGTCGGAAGTCTGAGAAACGGTAGCAAGGCTAACATCATGTTCAGCCAGATTTTCTGCAACTTTAGCAAGTTGACCTGGTCGATCATCCACAGAAAGTCTTAAATAAAAACATCCTGATATTTCTTTGGAAGGAGCAGGTTCACATTCATAAGGTGTGACATGCAAAAGTTTCGGTGGGGCGGAACTTCCATGCATTCCCTTGACCACATCTACAATATCACTGATAACCGAGCCAGCTGTCGGATCTTGTCCTGCTCCTCTACCGGTAAGTACAACGGTACCAACAACGGTTCCAGTCAAACTGATTCCATTAAAAACCCCGTCTGTCTGTGCAATAATTTCATTAACTGGAACTAAAGCCGGATAAACTCCCACTGAAACATAATTTTGAGTAAAGCTACGACGGATAACACCAATTAATTTTATTTTGTATCCCAGATCTCGCGCGGCTGTCAAATCTGCATTTGAAATTCTACGAATACCTTCAACCGTTGCCTGTTTAATATCGATCCAAATCCCATGAGCCAAGTAACCTAGGATTACAGCTTTGTGAGCGGCATCATAACCATCTAAATCAAGTGCTTCATCAGCTTCAACATATCCCAACTCTCGGGCATCTCCGAGAACATCGTTAAAGGATGCACCTTCATTTTCCATCCTTGTCAGAATATAATTTGATGTACCATTCATGATACCATAAATCAGTGGAAATTCATTAGCAACTAGGCTTTCCCGGAGAACTTTAATGATTGGAATACCCCCGGCAACACTCGCTTCAAATGCATACCTAACTCCAGCACCTTCCGCGGCTCGAAATAATTCGTCACCATATTCACAAATTAGAGCTTTATTGGCCGTAATTACTGGTTTGCCCATTTGAAAAGCACGAAGAGTTAATTCTTTTGCCTCTTCAATTCCACCAATTAATTCGCAAATAATATCAATATTTGGATCTTCAACTATGGAAAGAGAGTCTGTGGTTAAAAGGCTTGAATCAATTTTCTGAGATCTTTCCTTATTTAATGACCGAACCGAAGCACGAGCTGGAACAAGACGAACACCGAGAATTTTTTCCCAAGCTTTTTCATTTTCCAATAAGTGTTTCCATGTACCCTGCCCTACTGTTCCAAAGCCAAGAATACCTACGTGCAATTCTTTAATTTCATTCATATTAATCTTGGTATTGGAATTTAATTTTTACTTTTTTTCTGGAAACGGTTTTCAGTTCCTGCTCGCAAACGAATTATGTTCGAGCGGTGCCTCCAAATAATCCATCCCATTATTACAAAAGCTAAAAAGACCTTGCCCCACGCACCATTGGATTCACCACTGGACCAGGCATTTACCATTGCACATACCGGAAGACTCACCCCAAAACCTATCGATGCTAGGGCAACATAACGAGTGGAAAAAAAGATAATTACCCAAGTTACCAGTCCTAGAATTAAACAACCCGGCATCACTCCGAGTAATCCTCCCATAGTGGTTGCGACCCCTTTACCTCCTCTAAAACCTGTAAATAATGGAAATGTATGACCCAGAACAGCTCCAGGCAAACCCCATAAACCAAGAGAAATATCTCCAGAAAAAGAAATCCATGGAAGTAAAAACCAGGTGGTTGCAATTAAACCTTTTAGAAAATCCAGGAAAAAGACTAAATAACCAGCCGGTCTCCCAATGCTTCTGAGTACATTGGTGGCACCAGGATTACCACTTCCAACCGAAAAAATATCTACACCATTTCTTTTAGCTACCAAAACACCAAAAGGAATAGATCCTAAAATATATCCGACCAATGCGACTCCAATGGATTCAACTGAAAGCATAAATCAAAATAAATCAGAGATTAAACGAATGGACTAACCCTGCCGGGAAATTCTTGCCTCTCGAATATCATTATCTGCTTCAAGTAATCGAAGAACATCATCAGCTGGTTCTTCATCCAGTTCACATATAGTTAAGGCTAATTCACCGCAATCCGCACGGCTCAGTGACATGTTTGCAATATTTACTCCATGATCGCCCAAGATTGCTCCCAGTTTTCCAACGATACCAGGCTTATCAACATTTCGGACAACCAATAATAAATCAACCGGGCGCACTTCAATGGCTTGTTCATCTACCTCAACAATTCGAGGATCATTGGCTTTTCCTAAAAGAGTGCCTTTTACTGATCGTTCATTACCATCACTAGTCATTGTCTTAATCTCGATCAATTCGTTATAATCAATGACAGAGGATGATTTTGTTACTTCAACTTTAATTCCCAAAGCTTTAATTTTGTGAGGTGCGTTTACATCGTTAATTCCTTCATCGCCAGCAATACCAGCTAGCCAACCTTTTAAAACGGCTCGGTTTAAAGGAACAGCATCAAAATCTACGATTCCACCCCAATACGAAATATGAATGGAGGAAACATTTTCTTGAGCTGATTGTCGGGCAAAACTACCCAATCGATGACAAAGATCAAGGTAGGGTCTAAGAGTAATCAAATCCTTCGGGTCAATGGATGGCATATTGATAGCATTTCTTATTCTGCCACCTTGAAGGACTTCTGCAATTGCCTCGGCAATTTCAACACCAACACTTTCCTGAGCTTCCGCAGTCGATGCACCTAAATGAGGAGTTAAATTTAAATTTTCAGTAGTGCGAAATTCATGATCTGCTGGAAGAGGTTCTTGTTCGTAAACATCCAATCCTGCGGCAGCAACTTTTCCGCTATTCAGGGCATCAACCAAAGCAGTCTCTTTGATAATCCCACCCCTTGCACAATTAAATACCCTTACCCCAACCTTCATTTTTGCAAACGCAGCCTCATCAACCATGTCTTTGGTATCCGGAGTTAAAGGCATATGAACGGTTATATAATCAGCCTGAACGAATGCATCATCAAGTTCAACTTTTTGAATTTCAAGCTCCTTAGCTCGCTCCTCAGTGAGATAAGGATCATAAGCAATAACATTCATCTCAAAAGCTTTAGCTCTTTTCGCTACCTCGACACCAATTCGTCCAAGTCCGAGAATTGCGAGGGTTTTTAATCTTAATTCTGCTCCCTTCAGTTGCTTTCTTTCCCACAATCCTTCTTTCATACTCGTAACCCCCCGCACAACTGGTCGAGTCCCACAGAGCATGTGGGTAAAAGTTAACTCCGCAGTGGCGATAGTGTTTCCACCAGGAGTATTCATAACAATTACGCCAGCTTCTGTCGCGGCTTCAATATCAATATTATCGACACCTACACCAGCTCGTCCTACGGCTTTAAGATGGGGAGCACCAGAGATAACCTCTTGGGTGATTTTGGTATCACTCCGAACAATAATGGCAGAAGCATCCTTGGAAATTGATAACAACTCTTCGGGGGATGATCCGTAGGCTTCAACAACCTCGAAATCATCTTGCTTTTG
Source organism: Opitutia bacterium (assembly GCA_018645475.1). Taxonomy (GTDB): domain Bacteria; phylum Verrucomicrobiota; class Verrucomicrobiia; order Opitutales; family Seribacteraceae; genus Seribacter. Next base: position 4,806 of record JABGWU010000106.1, on the reverse strand, counting down.
CAAAAACTCAACACCTAATGGGGAAATACGGTCCGCAACGAGAATCTTCATCGTACAATGGGGAAAAAAGTATATGAATATGCCGAATTCCATGAAAAAGGCAATGAGGAAAGAAAATTCTTAATTTTTACTTCCCCAAGTTACATTCTAGGTTCATGATAGAAAATAATTATGTTCGAAACACTAACTGAAAAATTAAGCCACACCCTAAGAAATTTAAGAGGTGTTGGAAAACTAACCGAAGATAACATTAGCGATGCTCTTGGAGAAGTAAGAAAAGCACTGCTCTCTGCGGATGTACACTTTAAGACAGCTCGAGAATTTGTAGATGAAGTAAAACAAGCCTGCCTCGGACAGGAAGTTTTAAAATCCGTTTCTCCAGGACAACAAGTGGTTAAAATAATTAACGATGAATTAGTTAAATTATTAGGAGAAGGATCAACCCAATTAAAAGAAGATAAGCCTCTTCGAGTAATGATGGTTGGATTACATGGTGCCGGAAAAACAACCACATCCGCAAAATTAGCCAAAAGAATGGCAAAGGATGGAAGAAAACCAATGTTAGTCGCATGTGATGTGTATCGACCCGCTGCAATTGACCAACTTGAAATTTTAGCTAAGAACGAAAATTTTCCCTGTCATGTGGACAGAGATAAAAAAAATGTTCCAATGATTGCCAGAAATGGATGGGACGAATCTAAGAAAAACGGTTCAGATTTGGTCATTTTTGATACTGCAGGCAGATTGCAGATCGATGATGAATTGGTTCAAGAACTGGAAGACTTAAAAAAACAAATTAGTCCTCATGAAATTCTTTTGGTTGCAGATGCCGCACTGGGGCAGGAAGCAGTCAATGTAGCAAAAACTTTTCATGAAAGGCTTAATCTTACCGGTATTGTATTAACCAAAATGGATGGTGATGCCAGAGGTGGTGCTGCCCTATCCATGAAAAAAGTTACTGGAGCACCTATTAAATTTATGGGTGTAGGGGAAAAAATTGATGAATTTGAGGTTTTTCATCCTGATCGATTGGCTTCTCGAATTTTGGGCATGGGTGATGTCGTCTCCTTGGTTGAAAAAGCGCAGGAACATCTCGATGAGGAAGAATCCATCCGAATGGCTGAAAAAATGCTCAAAGCGGAGTTTGACTTTGAGGACTTTCTTTTACAAATGCGTCAAATGAAGAAAATGGGGTCCATGGGATCTATTGCAAAAATGATGCCAGGTATGGGAAATATTCAAGTTGGGGACAAAGAGGAACAGGCACTTGCCCGACACGAAGCGATTATCTTATCTATGACCAAGGAAGAAAGACGACTACCTCGCATCCTCGCGGGTTCACGCAGAAAGAGAATTGCGGATGGTTCTGGCGTACAAATCCGCGATGTTAATCAACTGATTAAACAATTTTCACAAATGCAGAAAATGATGAAAAAAATGAAAGGCGGAAAAATGAAAAAAATGATGAATGCATTCGGAGGTGGAGATGGAATGCCAGAACTTGGAGATATGGACCCAAAACAACTCGCAAAACTAGCAAAGCAATTTAAATAAAACTTTTCAAAAAGTTAGGAATCGATAGATCCCTGAACTCTCTTCATAAAACCATTAAGGGCATCTTTGGGAGATATACCCTCTTCTTTGACTGCCTTTTGAACTTCTAAAGCACCGTACAGATTAGAAAGGCATTCACCGAGTACATCTAATTCCTCGTCTTTTAAGCCTTCGAATTCTGTGATGTGCTCTACTACTTCAATTGTTTCGAGGATAAAATCTTCATCGTGATCTTCGATGAATTTGCCAAGATGCTTAATCAGCGGTAGCTTCATCGATAAAAGAAAGTAATAATTCAGACTTATTTGTCTGTAATTGATTTACACATTCGCCATTTTTAAAAACGGCGAATGTTGGTAAATTTGATACATCAGCTAGCTTTCTCGATTCGGGAAATTTTTCGGCATCTACTAAGATAAAGGGAATATCATCATTTTCAGACGATTTCTTTTTAAACTTGGGCTTCATGATTCGGCAATTACCGCACCAACCAGCCGAATACTGAACAAGAACAATTTTACTTTGGCTAATCAATTTGCCAAGATTATCTTCGGTTAGATCCTGAAGCACAATTTTAGTGAGAACTAAGGTAAGAGGATACCCCTTCTCTATTTGCATTCATTGCATCCTTACCCTCCTCCCAATTAGCGGGGCAAACTTCACCTTTTTCCTGAACATGAGAATAGGCATCAATGAGGCGGATATACTCGTTAACATTTCGCCCGATAGGCATGTGATTCACCCCTTCATGAAATACTAATCCCTCTTCATCGATTAGGTAAGTTGCTCTGTAAGTCACACTATCACCATCAACAAGGACTACACCCGTTTCGTCATCAACTCTTTCGTTGGATTCATCCAAAATGCCTAGAGTGTTAGCTAGATTACGATTGCTATCTGCAAGTAATGAATAAGTTACTCCCTCTATCCCTCCATTATCTTTAGGTGTATTTAACCAAGCAAAGTGAACTTCAGCCGAATCACAAGAAGCACCGATTACAATAGTATTTCTTTTTTCAAACTCTCCAAGAGATTCTTGGAATGCATGTAATTCGGTAGGACAAACAAAAGTAAAATCTTTGGGATACCAAAACAAAAGAATTTTCTTCTTTTTATTAACAGCGTGGTCTAGAATGTTGAGCGAAAATGAATCGCCCATATCGTTCATTGCTTTAACTGTTAAATTAGGAAATTTTTTTCCGACGGAAGTCATTTTATATCTATTTTAAGGTTAATAAGTTAAGGATCATTAATATTTTTTTTTTTTAAACAAGCAAACAGGAAGTATGTAAGATTAAAAAAATTTACTGAATTTTGGAAAAGAATCTTTTTAATTTTTGAGAATCTTTAACACCGGGAGATTGCTCAACTCCACTGTTCACATCGACTATTCGAGCGTCCGTGCTTTTTATGGCTGCTTGTATGTTTGTGGGCGACAGTCCACCAGCAAGAATCCATTTCTTTGTGGAGAAAGATTTCTGCAAAGCAGAAAATTTTCCCCAATCTGAACATACCCCAGTACCTCCAAACTTATCTTCAGAATAAGCATCCATTAAAAAAGTGTTCGCAAAACATAATAGATCCTCGGGGAAATCGACTCCGGCAGGTAATCGTGGGGCCAACCATAAATTTTCTGTGTCTACCATTTCTGCCCATTTCCCAATCAATTTTCTAGATAAATCATAAGGGAAATGAAATTGAAAATTACCAAATCCTTGATCAAGCATTTCCCTTACATCTTCAATCTCAGGAGCAACTTCGACAGCAACCATTTGCTTAGTTTCTAAAGCAAGTTCAGTTTGAAATCTCCTTATTTCATCAAACTCAATTTTCCTAGGCGACTTTGCATGCAGGATGAACCCCAGCTTCTCGGCACCCAATTCTAAAGCTAAACGAGCGTCCTTCAATCTAGTGATCCCACAAACTTTTATTGAAACCGAATCCATAGTAAAAAAGTGTCTATTTTTGGAAATAGTTTATCAAGGCGTCCAACATCGATTCGAGAGTAGAATCCTGTGATTCAACATCTACAGAAAGCTTATTTTCTTTAAGCGTATTAGTTGTTTGAGGTCCAAAACTTGCATGTATCGGCAATCTGGCACCCTTTTCGAATTGTAAATCTTCTTCTTGTTCAATGTAAGATAATGCCGCTGATGAACTTGCAAATACTATAGCATCTCCTCCAAATTTAATAAATTTATCCCTATCCGGTGCATCAATAACATCAGCAAAATCTGTCTGATAAATCGCCAGTGTATCCACAATAGCATGACCTATTGATTCAAGCATTCCAACTAAAACTTCTCGGTTTCGACTACCTGTAATAACTAAAACATTTGCACTATCTAATGAATCAGTAGCCACTAAAGCTTGAGCAAGATCTTCTCCCGATGATCGTTTAGGGATAAGTTCAACTTCCAAGTTAAATTGGCGAACCACTTCTGCCGTAGTCTCACCTACGCAGGCAATACGCATAGGACCAAAACTTCTTATATCACCGAATGCTTTAAAAAACACATTGAAAAATTCTCTTGCACCATTTGCACTTGTAAACACGACCCACTCATAAGTTGCAATTCCTGCGAAAGTTTCAGCAACAAGCTTTCTATCTGATTGGGGTAATATCTTAATCAATGGAAGTTCTAGTACTTCCGCACCTTGTTTCTCAAGCAATTCTTTTAATCTGCTTACCTGTCCTTCTGGTCTAGTTACAACAATTCGTTTTCCAAATAAAGGACGATCTTCAAACCAATTATCTTGAGTACTTAACCCTATCGAATTACCAACAAAAATAATTGCAGGGGCTTCCAAGTTGGCTTTTTTTGCATCTTTTACAATTTGCCCCAAACTGCTGATGACTTTCTGTTGATTCGGCAAGGTACCCTGGCTCACAATGGCAGCAGGTTTCTTAGGAGAAAGACCCCCTTTTATCAATTTTGAAATAATTTCTTCTAACTTTCCCATTCCCATGTATACACACAGGGTCCCTCCCACCTCAGCAAATTTACTGAAATCGACTCTCAGAGATTCCTTTTCAATGTCCTCGTGCCCAGTTAAAAACGAAATGGATGAACCATAATCACGATGAGAGAGTGGAATTCCCGCATACGCGGCACATGCAAGAGCTGCAGTAACTCCAGGAACAATTTCAAATGGAATGCTCGCCTTATTCAAAACAATCATTTCTTCAGCACATCTACCAAAAACGAAAGGATCTCCCCCTTTCAGGCGAACAACATTCTTTCCTTCTTT
>JABGWU010000105.1 GCA_018645475.1 Opitutia bacterium | reverse complement strand
GAATCGGTAGAACTGATGGATAATGAAGAAGCTCGAACACGAAATCTTTTAAATTAGAGCACCATTCTAGCTGCAGAAAACATAGCTTCCGCAGATACCTTTTGCTTAGTCCAAATTTCCAATGATCTGGCTGCTTGATATACAAGCATGGACAATCCATTTTCGCATTCCATCCCCATTGACCTTGCTTGCTTTAGTAAAAGCGTTTCAGCAGGGTTGTAAATCATATCATACACTTTTGTAGAGGAAGGAAAAACCTCGAGGGAAACGGGTGATAAATCTCCTACATTTAAGCCCAAAGAAGTCGCATTAATAATGAGCATGGATTCTATTTCTAAAATCGCATCCGGAATATTGGGAATTTCAAATGGAACAATGCAATCGACATCAAAAGAATCTCCTAAAGCCTGAATCATCTGATTAAGGCGAGCGGTTGAACGATTAGCTATCCAAATGTTCTTACACCCTCGGGATAAAGCTTGAGCGGCGGCAGCACGAGCAGCTCCTCCCGCTCCAAGGATTAAAATATTGGCCGATTTCAAAGGAGTATTCAACTCACCCATAAGTGCTCGCTCCAAGCCATAACCATCAGAATTAAACCCCTGCCATTCAGAACCATTACTCCATAATGTATTAACCGCCCCAATGCTTCGAGCCTCTTCATGGATTGAATTAATTTTTGAAAAAACTTCAACCTTATGGGGAATAGTAAGGTTTAATCCACGATATCCACATTGGGCCAAATGCGGTAATGCGGAGCCCAAATTTTGAGCATCCACTTCAATTTTATGATACACCCAATTGGAAAAAGAAGGACAACGGGATGCTAATTCACGGATCGCAGCATTATGTAATTGAGGGCTAATCGAATGCTTTATGGGTGATCCTAATACAGCCAACCCAACCTGGTCGTCAGCTAAAGGGACGACTTCGTCAATCTTCAAGGGTGGATCAAGCATTGGCTTCCCGTTGTTGAACCCTCTCAAATTCTAAAACAAATTTATTAAATAAATGAGCACTGTCTTTGTCCCCCTGCTTTCCATATTGTTGCACTAAATTTCTGCAACCCCGGGTTAAGGTTTCAGCTACAGTAACAGGTAAAAGTAAGGAACCGGAATCTTCTATAGAGGCATCGTGAAGAAAATCTGCCATTTGCTCAATTTCCAAAAACTTTCCTCCAGACCATACATCTATGTAAAATGGTTTTGTTTCAGAAAAACAACCTACCATAAATCTGCCTGGAAGACCTATAGGATCAAGTTCAAAGCCAATTCTCCTAGCAACAAGAATGTAAACAACAGATAAGGTTATAGGCAGTCCCCTTCTTCTATCCAACACCAAGTGTAAAAAACTATTTTGAGGGTCTGAAAAATCTTTGCGGGCCCCCCTAAACCCAAATTCATGGAACAACACTCGGTTAAGAACAGAGCACATCTCCTTTGAACTATGGGGTGGTAAAAGAAGTTCTCTTACTCGATCAGCCAAACTGTCTAAAAATAGAGTGGATGAAGAAATATCAAAAGTGGGAGAAACTGTCCGATCAAGTAAAAACCAACCAGACTCAAGCTCATATCTTTGAGAATTAATAAACTGAAGAAACCCCTCTACCCCATCCACCCATCCAAGTTCAGCTAATAAATTATGGGCATGCTTGGCCAATAGGTGATCGGGTTCCTTGATAACCTGTTCTAAAAATTGCATTCCATCTTTTGGACAACGGGTTAACTCTCGAGTAAGAGCCTCGCGAACAATGGGGCTCTCATCATCCAATAGACGGCGAACATGACTCCATTGGGAGTGTTTTTTTACTTGAGAACACTTATTCATTTAGATCTTAATCTTCGCGCCAAAGTCTACATGGGGCAAGCATACATCAATAAAATGGAAAATCACTCTCTTTGCCCAAAGAGTGCTGAACCAACTCGAATCATGGTGCTTCCCTCCGCTACAGCCTCTCGTAAATCCCCTGTCATCCCCATGGAAAGCTCAGGTAAAGAAAGATTAAATTGAGTAGATATCTGCTCTTTTAAAACTCGTAAACGAGAAAATGATTTTCGAGCAACCTCAGGATCATCTGGAGCAAATGGAGCAATCGTCATAAACCCCTCTAATACAAGCGAGGAGTAACCCAGAGTTTTTTCTACAAACTCCTTACAATGTTCCTCAAGGATCCCGTTTTTGGCAGGATCTTTACCTGTGTTTACTTGAATAAGAATACTTGTCTTCAAATCTAGTTTACTTGAAGCATCATTGAGTTTTCCTAAGAGCTTATTAGAATCGACGGTTTGTATTCTAGAAAACTTCCCTACAGCTAACTTTGCTTTATTACTTTGTAAATGGCCGATTAAATCCCACTCCATTCCTTCAACTTCGGACTGTTTTCCAAGTGCTTCTTGTACACGATTTTCCCCTACCCTCAAAAAGCCTGCACGCTGTGAGTAATGAACTGCTTGAACTGGCCAGTTTTTAGTTACCGGGAGAATCTGAACCTCTTCGGCAGAGCGGTTCGAAAAAGAACAAGCTTCATCTATCCGATTTTTCAAGATAGTTAAATTATACTGAAATTCTTTTTCCGTAATCATCATTCTAATTATAAGTTTTTCAAATAATAGGTTTGAAATACATAAGATCAATTAATATCATGATCCAATGCATATTCAAAACTTCAAAACCTTTTGTGACTTAGTTGAGACACATAGTTTTTCAAAAGCCGCACGATTAAACGAAGTTACACAGTCAGCGGTTAGTCAACAGTTAAAAGCGATGGAGACATACTATGACATGCTGATCATTGACCGAAATCAAAAGAAATTTCG
>JABGWU010000104.1 GCA_018645475.1 Opitutia bacterium | reverse complement strand
CCATCAGTTCTACCGATTCTCGGTTTTCTTACGGGTGCAATTTTTGGCAGTTTTTTAAATGTTTTTGCTTATCGTGTGCCGATAGGTAAGTCGGTGATCACTCCTGGTTCTCATTGCCCGAATTGTGGAACAAATATAAGATGGTTTCAGAATTTGCCTGTATTTACCTGGGTTTTTCAGAAAGGACAGGCACAATGCTGTTCTTTCATGATTCCAATTCGCTACTGGTTAGTCGAGATATCAGTCGGTTTGGTTTTTGCCTACCTTGCCTATTTATATTCTCAGGATCTTGATTTAATTAGCTTTATTGTTCGCCTTATTTTTTCCTGGATCATGATTGCCGTAATGGTAATTGATTTTGAGACAATGACTATACCCGACAGGTTAAGTGTAGGAGGAGCGTTATTGGGTGTTCTTCTTTGCTTTATTTTTCCTGAGTTAAATAAGATAAACTCAAGTCCTTCATGGAGTCTTCATTTTTTAAGTGGAATTCATTCTTGTATTGGATTGTTGGTTGGATCTGCTTTTCTTTATTGGATCGGTGTCCTGGCTCAAATTGTATTTGGTCGTGAGGCGTTAGGGGAGGGGGATGTCAAATTACTCGGTTGCATCGGAGCATTTTGTGGATGGCAAGGTGCAATTTTTGCAATTTTTGGTGGTGCGCTTTTGGGGACCCTATTACTTGTCCCTTTTATGCTTGTTCAGAAATTTTTAGAAAAGAACAAGATAAACCATTCAGACCCTGAAATACAATGGGGGGCAGAAGTCCCTTTTGGTCCATACCTTGCCATTGCCGGAATCATTTACTTTACCGGTGCATCTTCAATAATTGATCCATGGTTTGATCCTATTTTGTGGTTTTTCGATAATAGTTACATCGTCACAGCTTTTTAACATTGAAAAACCGTGCAGTTTTCGGCATTTGAATAGGTTTGGATTTTTAACCCTTACCGTTATTTATGAAGAAACTCCTAGTCGCCAATCGTAGTGAAATTGCGGTGCGTATTTTTCGCTCCGCTACCGAATTAAATTTGCGCACAGTTGCAATCTATGCCGAAGAAGATCGTTTTGGTGTTCATCGATTCAAGGCTGATGAAGCTTACCTTGTTGGTAAAGGTAAAGGTCCGGTTGCCGCTTACCTCGATATTGATTCAATCATAACTTTGGCTAAAGACAAAGGAGTAGATATGATTCACCCTGGTTACGGTTTTTTATCTGAGAATGCTGAATTTGCCCGTGCTTGTGAAGACGCTGGAATAACTTTTATTGGTCCCCGCCCAGAATTGCTGGAAAGTATGGGGGATAAAGTTGCGGCAAAAAAAGCTGCCGATGAAGCTGGTGTTCCAACTCTTCCGGCAACACCAAGTGCAGTTTCCAAGCCAGCTGAGGCTTTGAAGTGGGGGCGTAAAATTGGTTTCCCTTTGATTATTAAAGCTGCTTTTGGTGGTGGTGGTCGCGGAATGCGAGTTGTTCAGAAGGAGTCAGACTTAAAACCAATGCTCGAGGAAGCCCAAGGCGAAGCTGAGCGTGCTTTTGGTAATTCAGCAGTATTTCTTGAAAGGTATGTTGGTCGAGCCAAACATTTGGAAGTACAGGTGTTGGGCGATCGAAAAGGAAATATCGTTCATTTACATGAGCGCGATTGTTCAGTTCAAAGAAGATATCAAAAAGTGGTTGAAGTTGCTCCTTCAATTGGGCTTTCGAAAGAAGTTGTAGATAGCCTCTGCCAAGCAGGGGTTGAACTTGCCCAAAAGGTAGGGTATGACAACGCAGGAACCGTGGAATTTCTTTTGGATCAAGATACGAATGAATGGTTTTTTATAGAAATGAATCCAAGGATTCAGGTTGAGCATACCGTGACGGAACAAATTACGGGAATTGATATTGTTCGATCTCAAATTCTTGTTGCAATGAATAAACCGTTGCACGGAAAGGAAATTGGAATTCCATCTCAGGATAAAATCCCTCGGAATGGTTGTGCGATACAGTGCCGAGTCACGACAGAAGATCCGGAAAAAGATTTTACTCCTGATTATGGGAAGATTTTGAGTTATCGATCTGCTGCCGGTTTTGGTGTCAGGTTGGATGGAGCCATGGGGGATACAGGGGCAGTTATTACTCCTTTTTATGATTCACTTTTGGTTAAACTGACGACATCAGGTCCAAATCTTCCGCAGGCTTTGGATCGTATGCATCGTGCTCTTCGAGAAATGCGAATTAGGGGAGTTAAAACAAATATTCCTTTTCTTGAGAATGTAATTAACCACAAGGACTTCGTTAGTGGAAATGCGACCACTCGGATGATTGATGTGACCCCCGAGCTTTTTCGTTTTAAAGCCAGACGGGACAGGGCGTCCAAATTATTGAGTTATCTCGGTGAGATCATTGTGAACGGCAATCCACAGGTTAAGGGCCGGTCACGCATGGAAGCTCCTCTTCCATTAATTGAACCTGAGTACGACGCTAAAATTAGTCCACCAAGGGGAACGCGAGACCTACTTCTTGAGAAAGGTCCCAAGAAGTTTTCCCAGTGGATGCTCGATCAAAAGCCGCTCTTAGTTACGGATACTACATTAAGAGATGCCCACCAGTCACTTTTCGCTGCGAGAATGAGAACCTATGATATGGTTGCGGTTTCAGATTTTATTGCACGACGGGCTTCCGGTTTATACAGCTTAGAAATGTGGGGAGGAGCCACATTTGATACTTGTATGCGTTTTCTAGGCGAATCGCCATATGAACGGTTGCGGTTATTAAGAGAAAAAATCCCAAATGTACTTTTTCAAATGCTGCTTAGAGGATCTAATGCAGTAGGTTATGCAAATTATCCTGACAATGTTGTCCGTGAATTTGTAATCCATTCATCAGAAGCAGGAATGGATATTTTCAGAATTTTTGATTCGCTGAATTATTTGCCAAATTTGAAAGTAGCGATGGAGACAGTAAGCGAACGCACGAATTCTCTTTGTGAAGCTGCACTTTGCTTTACTGGAGACTTTACCGACTCAAAGGAAGAGAAGTACGCCCTGAAATATTATGTCGAGCTTGCCAAGGAATTAGAAAAAATGGGGGCTCATATTCTTGCGATTAAGGATATGGCGGGGCTCTGTCATCCGATCGCCGCGTATCGATTGGTTAAAGCCTTAAAGAATGAGGTTTCCTTACCCATTCATTTTCACACTCATGATTCAAGTGGGATTGCTTCCGCATCTGTTTTGAAAGCTAGTGAAGCGGGTGTGGATGTGGTTGACTTGGCCATTTCTTCTCTTTCAGGTTGTACGAGTCAACCTAATCTTAATTCCGTAGTTCATTCCCTTCGAAATGCTCCACGATCAACTAAATTGGATGTAGATGCATTAAATCAATTGTCTATTTATTGGGAAGCAGTCAGACAGTACTATGCTCCATTTGACAGTTCCCCCCCATTTGGAAGTGCGGAAGTTTTTCAGCATCAAATGCCAGGTGGCCAGTACACAAATTTACGGGAGCAAGCGAGTGCATTAGGACTGGGGAAAAGATGGCCGGATGTGGTGAAGACATACCAGCAGGTCAATCAAATGCTAGGCGATATAGTCAAGGTCACGCCAAGCAGTAAAAGTGTTGGTGATCTAGCAATTTTCCTCATCACTAAAGGAGTGAAGCCAGAAGATCTCACGAATTTACCTTCGGAAACGGGGTTCCCTGAATCTGTGATTGATCTCCTTTCTGGGAATCTTGGACAACCTAAAGGAGGCTGGCCCAAAGCGATTCAAAAAGTAATTCTTGGTAAACAAAAACCTTTAAGAGGCAGACCAGGTGCTTCTGCTCCCAAAATCGATTTAAAGAAAGAAGCGAATAGCTTAGGAAAAAAACTTGGAAGAAAAGCTTCCGGGGATGATCTTTTTTCCAGTGTTATGTATCCGAAGGTGTTTGAGGACTTTCAAGATTTTAGATCGACTTATGGTGATGTTTCGGTGCTCCCGACAACATCTTATTTTCATGGGCTTGAACCTGGTGAGGAAATTGCAATTAAAATTGAGGAAGGTAAAACTTTATTTATCAAGCTTTTGCACATTGGTGACCCTGATGAAAAAGGTGAGCGCTCCTTGACTTTTGAGCTGAATGGAAAAGCTAGATCCACAATTGTACAGGATAGGTCCGTAAAAGCGGAAGAGAAGACACGGGAAAAAGCAGATCCGGCAAACCCTAAGCATGTCGCGGCTCCTATTCCCGCAATGGTCAGCAGCATTTCAACAAGCGTAGGAAAAACGATTGCGAAGGGAGATAAAATTGCTGTGTTGGAGGCAATGAAGATGCAGACAACTCTTTACGCCTCATCGGCGGGGACAGTTGAT
>JABGWU010000103.1 GCA_018645475.1 Opitutia bacterium | reverse complement strand
GGCTTGTGCCTTTTCCTGCCATTTCTTGAGTTTTGTTTCGTAAGTGGCGAGAAGTTGGGCGTAATCAAAGGTGGCTTCAGTTTGTCTCCATTGTTCCATGTAGGGCTTTGCAACTGGGAGTTTATTTAAGCGGTGTCTTGGAATCCAAGCCTCGCAGGCAGATCCCCCCCATGCGTTATCGATCAGGCCTACTGGGACCCCTAATGCAAGATGTAAACGTCGACCGAAAAGGTATCCCACCGCAGAGAAATTTTTGGCGACCTCTGGAGTGGTGGCTTCCCATTGTCCCTTAAAGTCGATTTGAGCCTCCTGTGTGCCAACTTGTGGCACGCTGATTAGGCGAAGGTTAGGGTAGTTGGCAGTCATGATTTCGAGATCGGAGTCATCAGAACTTCCGAGTGCCCAACCCATGTTAGACTGACCAGAGCATAGCCAAACTTCACCAACTAAGATATTCTCGTATTGTAAATCATTAATTTTCAGTATTTTAGCATCAGTTGATGCCTTCATCGGATTTAAAATGATTTTCCAGTTTCCCTTTGCATCCGTTTTTGTTTTATGTTTTTGCCCCGCAATTGATACATTTATTCTTTCTCCTGGATCGGCCCATCCCCAGATCGGATTTTTATGGTTTTGTTGAAGAACCATATTGTTCCCAATAATCGCAGGAGTTTTCACATCCGCAAAGCAATCAACTGATAATGCTAAAATTACAGTAATGAGCAGGCTGGCGTTATAAATAGATTGAGACCAATAGAACTGATGTGATTTCATAAAGATGAGAAGAAAATGCGTGAGCAAGATGGTCAAGAATCAATCTTTAGAATAGTAAAGTCTTTTTTGTGAACGAATTATATATTTAATTCATAATCGATTACAAAAACATCATCCATAAGTGGCTTTAGTTGAGAGACAAAATTTTGATGTTCAGCATGGGGGAGGTATTCTTTTCGTGCCTGCTCGTTTTTGAAAAGAATCACAAAGCAATGAGTGAATCCTTTGTTTAAGTTTTCGGGACTGTTGTTTTCTCCTCCACTAATTGAGATGACACCTGGAATTTTATTTTGCAAGCTGAAGAATAAATTTTTCAAGTTTTCAATCTCTTGAAGCTTGGCACTTTTTATAAATTTAAAGGAAACGATGTGTTGAATGGGCATTTTTTTGTATGTAAGATTATAAGTCTTTATTCATATATTGCTTATTGAATTAACTAATATGTGAAATATTTCGAATAAATTCATTGTTTTTGTCACCGCTCTCTTGACTTGATCGTAATCATTGTCAAAATGAACAACATGACTTCTGAATTTGATTGGTTTATGGTTACAATGCCTATTTTCGCCTTAATTGTCTGGGTGATAGTAATGGTTGGATCCATGGAGAAACAACCAAAGTTTCTTGACGATGCAGTGGCAAAGAAGGTTTTTGGTTTAGTTTTTGTAGGTTTGTTTGGCGTTGGTATCCTTGTTTCCCTTTATTATATGCTCCTTCGATTTGTCGAATTGCTTGCCAATTATTGATCATTTATGCCAATCTACGAATTTATTTGTTTAGATTGTAGAAAAGATACCGAACTCCTTGTTCGCTCATATGATTGGAAAGGTGAAGCAAGTTGTCCAAATTGTGGTTCTTTGGAATTAGATAAGAAGCTTTCAGTGTTTTCCCCTACAACCGCATCTCAATCTATAGGAGATCGGGAATTGCCACCATGTTCAGGCATGCCTAGTAGTTGTGGGCGTTGCGATTTAAGGAACTAATTTAGGATTTTTTCCTGCCAATATTTTATTGGTCGAGACTGAAGAGTTAAATTATTTTTTGATCTTACGTTTCAGGTCAGTTTGTCGAACTAAGGTCTTGTCATTTCGAATTGCCATTGCATATGCTGCTGGATCTCCCACAAAGATTACCTTCTTCTTGGCTCTCGTTAAACCAGTGTATACCAGGTTTCTTTGAAGCATCATGAAATGTTGTTTTAAAAGGGGGAAAATAACCACAGGATATTCGCTACCTTGGCTCTTATGAACAGAAATTGCGTAGGCAGGTTGTAGATCAGTAATTTCCATTCGTTCGTATATAATTCTCTTTTCTTCGAAAAGGATTTCGATTTTTCCGTTTATTGAATCAACTGAATCTATGATACCCATATCGCCATTGAAGACATCCTTGTCATAATTATTACGGGTTTGAATAACCTTATCTCCTTCACGAAAAATATTGAATCCTATGCTATGCGTTGCTCCATGTGGATTAATTGAATCTCGTACTTGATCATTTAGATTCCCAATTCCTGCAGTGCCTCGATGAAGAGGGGCAAGGATTTGTACATCCTGTTTTGGATCAACCGAGAATTTTCTTGGAAGAACCTGCTGGCAAAGATTGGTCACAACTTCAATGCATAGTTCAGGGGTGACTGCACGAATGAAATGTACATCTTGAGACGGATTGATTTCATCCAGTGAATCGATTGGAGCAGGAGGTGAGCCTTTCCCCGCAAGAATTCCATGTGCCAAATCAACAATGCCACTATTTTCAGCCTGTCGAAAGGTGACTTGTAATCGGGTAACAGAAAATAGATCACAATCAATGATGTCTTTAAGCACATTACCTGAGCCTACGGATGGTAATTGATCCGCATCTCCAACTAATAAAATATGTGCATGTGGGGGAACAGAACGAAACAGAGCGGAGGCTAACCGGATGTCGAGCATACTGGTTTCGTCCATGATCAGAAAATCGCAAACTAAGGGAGATTTTTCATTCACGGTAAATCCCCCGTGTCCGGGATCAAATTTTAATAATCTATGTACGGTTTGAGCAAAATGCGAAGCACTTTCGGCCATTCTCCTAGCTGCTCGACCGGTAGGGGCGGCCAGCATGACTTTGGCTTTTTTCGCTTTAAGGATTGAGACTATTGCCCGGAGTATGGTTGTTTTTCCTGTTCCTGGCCCACCTGTTAAAATCGCAACTTTGGAAGAAAGTGCATTTCGAATACCCTCAGTTTGAGCTTCCGCAAATTCAAACCCTGCTTTTTCCTGTGCCCACTCAATGGCTTTTTCAATTAAAATACTGGGCAAAGAAGACTGAGTCTTTAGAACGGATTGAAGGGAACGGGCAATATTATCCTCAGCTTTCCATGATGAGGGTAACTGGAGCCAGTCAGTTTTGGTGGAGATTAATTCACCGTCTTCCAATAGAGCCTGAATTCTTTTTTCGACACCCGCAGTCGAAGTTTCAAGAAGTTCCGTTGCTTTTAAGGCAATTTCCCTGCGTTCCATATGAGTGTGGCCTTCGTCTTCAGCTTCCTGCTGGGTGTGAAGAATGCCGGCGTCAATCCGATCGGGGCCATTGCTTGACAGTCCGAGGTTAAGTGCGATCTTGTCCGCTGTTTTAAAACCGATTCCTTTGACATCACGAATAATCCGATAGGGATCATTTTCTAAAATTGATTTTGCATTATTTCCATATTTTCGAACCAATCGGAGGCATAATGCATCCGTTACGCCATAGGTTTGCAGAAACATCATTACCTCGCGAATGGCTTTCTGTTCCTCCCAGGCAAGTCTGATTCCTTTTACGCGCTTTGAACCGATTCCGGGAATTTCCCGTAATCGGGCAGAATCTTCGGAAATAACTTTGAGGGTATCTGCTCCAAAATGATCCACAATTTTATTGGCATAAGTTTTGCCGATTCCATGTACCAAACCACTCCCCAAATATTTTCTTATACCATAAGCAGAAGCAGGGAGTTTACTCTCGAATTGATCAAATGAAAATTGTTTTCCATGTTTTGGGTGATTAGTCCAGTTCCCTTTTAATACGAGAGTTTCACCACATTGGATCTTGGGTGCTTTCCCAACGACTGCAATCTCCTCGCTTTTGTCATTTGCCCTGAGCTTGCCTATTAGAAACCCATTTTCTTCATTATAGAAGGTTATTCTTTCGAGAACACCTTCCAAAGTGGAATCAGATGAATTGTTTTTGTTGTTAGATTGGGACATGAATGCAATTTGGCTCACTCAATGAAATGCCCTTCACCATATTTAAAGCAAATCAATAATTCATCCCTAAACTCACCCCTATTTGATGAAATGCCTGATCTCCAAAATTTCCTGCAGATTCGTATCCATCGTATTGATAGTATAGCATTGTGTTAGCAAAGTTTGTCCCTTGCATACCAATTCCAATTAACGATGAATAGTACAAAGAAGTATCACTTTGGGTAATCGAATTATTAAGAATCCGTAAATTTTGGTTAGCGGATGCAAGACCACAAGATATTTTTCCTTTAATGAAAAGGATTTCGTTTAATTGGGTTTTCCACCCGGCATGCAAGGAGGTCATGAATACTTTATTTTCTCCTGCGGTAAGTATTTCCCCTACAATTGGAATACCATTAATCTTTTCATTTTCGTAAAACTTTCCGGAAACAGAAGAACCTATTGAAAAGGAACCAAATCGTCTTGCATATTCCAATTCAAATTGACTGCCATGTTCAAAGTGCATTCCGTAGCTTCGAAATGTTGAAATTTCTGGTAATAAAAAACCGAAATACAAATTTAGTTCATTTTTTGAACTTTCGTATATTTTGTTTTTGTCTACAACCATTATATTATCTTTCTGTGTTGTTATTTCTGACTTTTGTAATTCAAGGCGTTTTTCGTTCCTTTCAGAGAGGATTACTTTAATCTTCTCATCTATAGACATGAAGGTAGTATTGAGCTTATCAACCCGTTCTGTTAATTGATTGAGCGTTTGAGAGACTGATTTAATTTGCGCATTAATTATCGTGAGATATCCACAGGCCCAAAATAAAAAAAAGATTTTTCTCATGGCTTAATTCCCATAGAGAATAACCCTTCCTACACCATTGAGTTTTTCATTCTCACTTAAGCTGGATTTCATTATCTTGATTATAGTTTGAGTCTCATTTCCCGCATAATCGCGCATGATTTTTTGAAGAATATCTGTTTTTTCCCATTGTTTTGATTTTGAGTTAAAAAAGATTTTTTGATCCTTAAAATTCTCGTAGAAGTAAAGCCAGGCAGAATATTCAGGACTATAAAAATAGGGGAATGTCTTATTTGAAGTCCAAATCCAATCAAAAGCTTCATGCCAAAACCAACCGCTTTCCAGGGTCATTTCTATTGGGTACAACCACCCCATTAATTCATGATAAATCCACTTGTTTTGATCTTGGTAAAAAACGCCAAACCAATCAGATTTAAACCAAAATGGTATAATTTCTGGAGATCTAAAGAGAGTATCAGAAGAAATTTCCAAGAATTTTGGCAGGGGGTGATTTCCTGCTTCGTTATATTGTAATGAATTGGCAATATTTTGAGCTGTTTCATGCAAGGTATTGTTAAGTGAGTTATTTGTGGTTTTAATTTCTGCTCTAAGCCATGTATCAATAGATTGGGGAAATTTCCCTCTCCATTTCTCAGTGGTTATATCCAATGAGATATAACAATCCTGTGAATTTGGAGTTTCCCGTTTAATAAAAATGCAGGGGAATCCATTTTGGGTTATAAATTTGCCTGAAGAAACCAAAATGCTTTCTGAATTCCGTTCCAAAGTATTTTTGGTATGGACAGCCCAGGTATTCAGGTCGGGGTAAATTTTTTCCGTATACGCACTGAGTGTTATGAAGGAATTTGATGATTTATTAGAAAGATTATAAAGACCTTTTGGATTTATATTTTGACCGACGAATGTTTTAATAAAATCAACTGCGGTGTCGTCCGGAATTGAGAATGTTATGGGACCATCTGAAATCGTTTGATTATTTTCCGGGAATAATGGAATGCTAATTTCTTGAATTTTAAAATCGTTGCCCTGTGAATTGATTTGATCATTTTCAAAATTTAAAGATTTTGCCATTTCCATGGCGGTTGGGAAAACACCTTCATGAATCGGGTCGTAAAACCCCACGATTTGTACTTTTAACCATGCGCTATCGTTTCCGTTTGTAGATTTTGAATATCTATCACTCCATTCTGATGTTGTTAGATCAACTGTGATGAAGAAATCAAAAGTGGTGCCCACCTGCCTGACTACAGAAATTCCGTTAAATCCATAATTATTTTTGAAATTCTCAACCAAGAAAAGCTGCCCTTTTTCGGATTTTTCCCAAGTTGAACTTTGATGAATTGCCCAAGTTTCGAGATCGGGGTAATGGGACTCGGAATGAGCAATTAAAGTTGTAAATGAATCTTCAGATTTAATTTCCAGATTGTGTTGAACCTTTGTGACTTTTCCTATTTCAAAATAAATATCCTTGAATTCGATTTTCATATTACTTGGAATATTGTACGATATCGGACCGTCCGATATGATTCTCACCGGATTATTATTTGCCTGTGGATAGTCTGTTTTTATTTCCTTTAAACTTGGTATTAACGCGAGTTTTTCAGGATTGAAGATGATTGATTTGGCAATCATTAACGCATTTGAGTATACACCATCTTTTGTCGGATCCTTGAATCCAAAGATTTGAGCTTGTAGCCAAATTTCTGGGTTATTTGTAATTTCTAAATTTTTATCACTCCATTCTTTTGTGGTGAGGTCTAATGATATATAAAAGTCTCTTTCAGATCCGTTCTCCCTAACTATGGAGATACCGTTGAATCCAGATTTGGTAACAAATTTTTCTGCCGAAAACAATTCCCCAGTTGGAGAATTAGTCCAATTTCTCTGTTGTGTAGATGCCCAGGAGTTTAGATCGCTATGTTCAGTGTTGGGTTGAATGATAATTGAAATATGAGGGGAATTCGATTCTGAGGTAATAATGTTTTCTCCTGAATCATTTAAACCGATAGCTATTGATGGATTTATTCCGAACTTCGAGATCGAGGTAATTATATATTGTGCGTTACTTTGTCCCTTTAATTCAAAATAACTTTTAAGGATATCAACTGAGCTGTTCCCCGGTATTTTAAATGAAACTGGCCCTTCCGAAAAATTTCGGAAGGAATCGGATTCTTCTCCACCATCTTGACCTGTTGATTGATTGGGAATAATTACCAAAATGAGTGATATGAAGAAGCAAATCTTTAATCTCAGTAAAGGCTTTATTTGGGGCAACAGGAAGCTTTCAGCAAGTAAGAGTGCTTGCAGGAAAAAATTATTTGGGCAAAATAAAATTCTAAACAAAAGGATTAATTAAAATCCTATCGGTTTTTAATTTAAATAAGCAAATAGATTTTTTCTAAATCTATTGAACCAAATTATCTTGTTCGATTATAAGCACTGACAAGGGCAAGTAACCCGCTCTTTTCAATACTGGAATTGATCCCGCATCCATATGCGACCCGTCCAACCTTGGTTTGTAATTGAACAAAGGCTGCTGATTCAGTTGCCGAACCACCGCCTATTGAATGCTGGCGGTAGTCAGTCAGTTTGAAATCCTTGAGTCCATTTTCTTCGAGTCCATTAACAAATGCATTAATGGGGCCATTTCCAATTCCCTGCACTTCCTTCTGTTTCCCAAGAAGTTTAATGATGGCGGAGCAGGAAACCTCTTCCTGTCCATGTTCTTTTCCGGAGTCGAAAGAAATTAATTCAAGTGGTTCGTTTTTCTCCAGAAACTCTGCTTTGAAAATAGCATAAATTTCATTGGCCGGTAGTTCGCGTGATTCGGAATCGGCTTTTTCGTTAACCAAATTACCCACTTCCGGGTGCATGGATTTGGGGAGATCGAGACCAAATTCTCGGGATAGTACATAGGCAACTCCACCTTTTCCACTTTGACTATTTATACGTATGATTTCTTCATACGAACGTCCGAGATCACCCGGGTCGATCGATAAATAGGGGACCTGCCAATGAGAGCTCTCAGAGTCTTCCTGTTTTTCACGTAGATCCATTCCCTTTTTTATTGCGTCCTGATGAGAACCAGAAAAGGCAGTAAAGACTAGATCCCCAGCATAGGGATGGCGGTCATGGACAGACATTCCTGTGGTTCGTTCATAAACTTCCCTAATTTTGTCCAGGTTTTCGAAGTTCAATTCCGGATGCAGTCCTTGAGCATACATATTTAAGGCAACGGTCACGATATCCAGGTTGCCGGTTCGTTCTCCATTTCCGAAAAGGGTGCCTTCCACACGATCGGCACCGGCGAGTAGGCCAAGTTCGGTGGCTGCGGTTCCGGTCCCCCGGTCATTATGAGTATGTAAACTAATGATCGCCTTATTTCTTTCTTTCATATTCCGGCAGAACCATTCGATCTGATCAGCATGAACATTTGGAGTGAAGAGTTCAACGGTTGCGGGCAGGTTCAGGATAATCGGATTCTGGTCAGTCGGTTCCCATGCATCCATGACTGCTTCACATACCTCGAGTGAATACTCCACTTCGGTATCAGAAAAACTCTCGGGAGAATATTCAAGTTGTACTTCAGTATCCGAAAGTTCGGACAAGTATTTTTTGACCAGTTTTACTCCATCCACCGCAATATTTTTAATCTCCTCTTTGGATTTTCCAAATGTTACCCGGCGTTGAAGAGGAGATGTTGAATTGTACAGGTGAAGAATTGCTTTTTCTGCACCGATTAAACTTTCGAAGCTGCGTTTAATTAGATGTTCTCGTGCCTGCGTGAGTACCTGCAGGGCAACTCCATCGGGAACGAGTTGGTCATCAATTAACTTCCGGGCAAAATCAAATTCGGTCTGTGCTGCAGAAGGAAATCCAATCTCGATCTGCTTGAATCCGATTTCGCAGAGAAGTTTAAAAAGTTCCAGTTTCTCTTTCACTCCCATTGGGATGGGCAGTGCCTGGTTCCCGTCGCGTAAGTCAACACTGCACCATTGCGGGACATGTTCGATTAT
>JABGWU010000102.1 GCA_018645475.1 Opitutia bacterium | reverse complement strand
TTATTAATATTTAATTTTTTGAAAACTTTATGAATACTTCTCCTGTACTAGATTCCTCACTTCATTTAACTCGTCGACATTTTTTTGGGAAATCAGCTTTAGGAGTCGGTACGGCTGCAATGGCAGGATTGCTAAACTCGGATTTGATGGGTGCTCCGACTGGATTTTCTGGTGGATTGCACCACAAAGCTAAGGCTAAGCGGGTCATTTATTTGTTTATGAGCGGTGGTCCCAGTCATCTTGATCTGTGGGATTATAAACCAAAGCTAAGCGAAGAGTTTGGAAAAGACCTTCCGGTTGAAGTGAGAGATGGTCAAAGAATTACCGGGATGACTTCCAAGCAGAAGACACTTCCATTGGCACCGAGTAAGTACGAGTTTACCAAGCATAAAAATAATGCGGACGGAGTTTGGGTAAGTTCTTTACTACCGCATACCGCAAAAGTGGTAAAAGATCTTTGTGTAATTAACGGTACTTTTACTGAGGCAATTAATCATGACCCTGCGATTACTTACATACAGACTGGGAGCCAGATTCCCGGGCGCCCCAGCCTGGGGGCTTGGCTAAGTTACGGGCTAGGAACAATGAATGAGGATTTGCCGAGTTACATTGTAATGCACGCAAAGTCGAAACATGCCGAACAAAGTTTATTTAATCGTTTGTGGGGAACTGGATTTATGCCATCCGATCATCAGGGCATTCTTCTCCGTGCGGCTGAAGACCCTGTTCTTTATTTAAAAAATCCTAAAGGCGTTAGGATGTCAGATCGCAGAGCTCAATTGGATGCACTGTCAGCTCTGAATAACTCGCATTATCAATCCTTCGCTGATCCTGAAGTTCTCTCAAGGATCAAGCAGCATGAAATGGCTTATCGAATGCAATCCTCGGTTCCTGAGTTGATGGACCTGTCCAAAGAACCGGATTCCACCTTCAGTCTTTATGGTGAAGAAGCTCGAGATGCCGGTAGTTTTTCTGCCTGCTGTTTAAACGCCCGTAGGTTGGCTGAGCGTGGAGTCCGAAATATTCAAATTTTTCATAGAGGATGGGATGCTCACGGTGGGCTTCCCCGTGAGCATGAAAATCAGTGTAAGGATGTTGATCAGGGCTGTGCTGCCCTTATTACTGATTTGAAAAGGAGAGGTTTACTGGAAGATACCCTAGTGATTTGGGGTGGAGAATTTGGCCGGACATCGTATTGCCAAGGTAAACTTACCCGCGAAAATTATGGTCGGGATCACCACCCCCGTGCATTTACTACATGGATGGCGGGAGGAGGTATAAAACCAGGAATTACCTATGGCCAATCAGATGCATATGGATACAATCTTACCGATCGGGATGGAAATGTAATAAAACCCAACAAGCACCATTGGACAAAGGATACGATGCATGTGCATGACTTGAATGCGACCATTCTTCATTTGCTTGGAATTGATCATCGTAAACTTACTTACCGGTACCAGGGAAGAGATTTCCGTCTTACTGATATTCACGGACATGTTGTAGATGATATCATTGCCTAATGGTGAAAACACGCTTGTTAAATTAAATTTTTTGGAAATAAGTATAGGGAATGAAATTTCCTTTGGTACTCTGTCTTTTCTTCTGTTTTACATTTATCATTCAAGCGAAAAGACCAAATATTGTATTTTTGGTATCAGAAGATAATTCCATTCATTACCTCAAGCATTATGGTGCAAAGTTTGGGAGAATGCCAAATGTGGAAAGAATGGCGGCGAATGGATTGACTTTTAATCATGCATTTTCAAACGCCCCTGTCTGCTCGGTTGCCCGCTCAACTTTGGCAACTGGGATTCTGGCTCCGCGTGGCGGTTTTCAATATCATCGTAAATCTCAACCGGCTAACATGCCGAAAGGTTTTTTGCCATGGTCCGGAATTCTTAGGCAAGCGGGCTATTATTGTGCTAACAATAGTAAACTGGACTATAATTTTTTATATGAAGGTCTTAAGCCTTGGGATGAATCCACTAAAAAGGCTAACTGGAGAAAGCGTCCTGAGGAAGATATGCCCTTCTTTTACATGCAATCGATGGGGCAGTCCCATGAAAGTTCTCTTCATTTTAATGAAAAGTTAATGGCAAACGAAAAAACTAAAAACCCGGTGACTGAGTTGGATATACCCCCTTATCATCCAGATACACCCACTTTTCGTTACACCCATGCCCGATATTTTGACCGGATAGAATTGATTGACGAGTTGATTGGGGGTGTTCTAAAGAAGCTTGAGGAAGATGATCTGTTGGAAGACACTTTTGTCTTTTATTTTGGAGATCATGGGGGAGTGTTACCTAGGGGGAAGGGCTATGCGTATGAATCTGGTCTTCATGTGCCTTTGGTTATTCGTATACCAGAAAACTTTAAGCACCTTGTTGATCGCCAACCTAATACAAGAACCAATGGATTTGTCAGTTTTATTGATTTTGGCCCCACCGTTTTAAATTTGGCAGGTTTACCGGTGCCTAAAGAATTAGATGGAAAAGCATTTTTGGGTAAGGGTGTTTCCGCGAAGGAGGTCGAATCTAGAAATGAATCATTTGGATATGCTGATCGGTTTGATGAGAAATATGATTTTGTTCGAACTTTAAGAGTTGGAAAATGGAAGTATATTAGAAATTATCAGGGTTTTTATCCCGATGGTTTACAGAATAATTATCGTTATAAAATGCTGGCTTTTAAGGAATGGAGAGAGCTTTATTACGAGGGTGAGCTTTCCTCGGTGCAGAAGCAGTTTTTTGAACCTCGTCCACCCGAGCAGTTATTCGATTTATCTAAAGATCCACATGAAGTCGTAGATTTATCGGGTAATCGCAAACATCGAAAAACTTTATTGGAACTACGGAGGAAATTACAATCCAAGGTGAAGAAAATGCATGACTTAAGTTTTTATCCGGAAAGCTATATGGTAAAGAACGCCTTGAATGACCCTTTTGAATATGGTCGTTCTCATTCACATCAGATTTCTCTTTTAGTTGATGTGGCTGATCTTTCTTTGCTTCCGTTTGATCAGGCGAAACCCCGATTAGTTGAGGTTTTTAAGGATGGTTCAACATGGGAACGTTATTGGGCTTGTTTGGTTTGCTCAAACTTTGGTGCTGCTGCTAAAAGTTTATCCGGAAATCTTCATGCTCAATTAAGTGATCAAAATTTAATGGTTCGATTACGTGCAGTTGAAGCACTTGCTTTAACGGAAAAGAGAGATCCCATGGATATACTTATTGAAATTTCAAACCGGACTGAATCTTCCGTGGAATTATTGCTGGCTTTAAATACGATTGCTTTTCTGCGTGATTTTCATGCATTTGAAATTAAACCGCAACTTTTACAACCTCGAGTTACCAAAGGAGAGTTTACCCGAAGGCTTGAGTATTTCTCACAAAACTAGAAATTTTTCTGTGCTGATTTCAAAATAGTGCAGGAATATTACTATTACAGAGAGATAAAAATGAATAAATGTCCGAATATTGATTTTTCAAGTTATTTGTAATTGTCACTAAATTTAAGTTAAAGGCTATCCAACTTAAATTATAATCAGTGGTAAACTTTGGCATGTGGTTCGGGCAAACCACATGCCTTTTTTCTTTTGAGACCTTATTGAAAGTGATAGGTTTACATTATGAGTAAGCTCCGAAGTTTCTTTAGATTACTTTTATACCTGCTGGGTGGAATTCTTCTTTTAGTTCTGGGTTTTTGGTCTCAAGGATCAAGTTTTGATGCGATTCATAAAATGAGACAGATGGAAAGAGTCCCCCATGTTTTTGCGCAACATGTTGTTCCCGTTGAAGTTAGTACTTTAGGTAAAGCCGAAAAATCTAAGAAACATGGTTTGTTAAAATCTAGATATACCAAGACGAATTGTTTTTATTATCGCTACCTTAAAGAGAGAGAAAAAAGAGATTCTGAAGGGGATACAAAGTGGGTGACCGTGGAAAAGGGTTCTCGTGCCGCCAACTTCTTTCTGTCTGACCCAAGTGGAAGAGTGTTGGTAGAAATAGAAAGTGGGGGCGTTCAACCAAACTTGGATAAGGATTACGAGTACGAAAAAGGGAAATTCAGGTATAGCGAATGGCGAATCGAAGAGGGCGAAGAAGTTTTTGCGATGGCGATGGGAAGCAAATTTCAACAAGATTTGTCTCTTCGTTTTGATTTGCCTGGTGCTTATGTTCCAATTCTTTCAAACGCTGACGGATTAGAAAATCGATCTAATTTTGGAAATAGGGGCATACTACTTTCGGCATTTGGGGTGGCATTATTGTGCTTTGGGTGTTTGCTTTTATGTTTCGTTTTTCGGGTTCATCGTGTCCTACTATTTTTGATTCTTGTTTCCAGTGCTAGCAGCGGGGTAATGATCTTCACGGGTTGCAAGATGTTAAAGTTAGATTTGAAAGAAGGCTACAATCGCATGGCGAGAACGGAAAAAGTGTACACTAATGAAATATCTAAAATAATTGGTGGTGCGTTTAAGTGGGAAGATTTAACTGTAAAAGCACGAATTTTAGATCCCATCAAAAGATCCCGGGTTCTTGGACTTCGGGAAGATTTTATTGCTTCGATAGAACGAACGAATGCGATTATTAATCGGTTTCCTGAAAATGTTTTGGCCCCCATTTGGGGTATTCAGCCATGGCCATCCAAACTTCAAAACACCGACGGTTTTATTAAGGATTCGGTAATTGAAGAAACTCCAATTCCTTGGTGGAGTGGGCTTATTTGGGGAACCGTTGCCTCGCTTGTTCTTTTTCTAGGCCTTTACTATGGATTTAGGAAAATTAAAACCAAGCGGTATATTGAAAATATTCCAACCACCTTATCCGCCGGTCTTGCCTATGGTCCCGCAGAGGTTAAGGGTAAGGTGAAATTTAATAATAATTCTTTTTTAAGAGGACCTGAAACTGGTCTGAAGTGTATTTATTTCCGACACAAAATTACTAAGAAAGTTAGGTCTGGAAAAAAAACTAAGATTGTTGTCATTAAGGATGATGAGAAAATGACACCGTTTTTATGTCAAGATTCTGAAGGCATTACTAAGGTTGCTCCAAAGGGTGCAGAAATAAATGCTACTCTCAAATTGAAAAGAAAATCAGGGAGGAAGACTTATTATGAATGGCATATAGCGGAAGATACTTCCATTTATTTGCTGGGTTCCGCTATAGTTGATGAAAATTCAGGCGACTCTTTAATCTTATCCAAAGGAATAGATTCATTTCCGTTCATTCTTTCCGATGAGACGGAGAATGAAGTAATGCTTAGGCAGAGTAAGGCTGGATTGTTCGGGATCGGTTTGGCTCAGAATGGTTTTGTTTGCCTAACTCTGGCTATATTTGGTTCGATTGGTTCTTTTGCTGCATCAGATTTTCTTTTTTGTGCATTGTTGTCTCCTTTATTTCTTGCGCTTTGCATGATTGGATTGATGTATAACGACTTGATTTTTCTTCGTAACCGAGTGAAACGAGCTTGGGCAAATATTGAAGTTTCATTGAAAAAAAGATCCGATCTACTTCCAAACTTGGAAAAGATTGTCAAGGGGTATTTATCTCACGAACAATCAACATTGGAATCAGTTAGTCGTTTAAGGTCGGCCCTGGTTGGAAAAACTTCTTATTCTCCATCCGAAGTCGATTATGTAATGAAAGAAGAATCTGCGGTTACAGGTCGTTTATTAGCTATTCGTGAGAGTCACCCAGATTTGAAAGGAGATCAAATGATGAACGATTTCATGAACCGTTTGACTAGAATGGAAAATGAAGTCGCATTAATGAGAGCGGGTTATAATGACGGGATCGAGAGATATCGAACGGTTAAGGGTAGAATTCCGGAGATATTTATAGCAAAAACTTTTAAATTTGAGGAAATTGAACTTCTTAAGTTTTCCGTGAAAGTTCATCAAGTTCCCTCACTGGATTTTAGTTCAAGAAGCGACGCAATTTCCGATCAGAATTTCTCATCAGAATTGATTCAAAAGCAGAGCAATGAGCATGAAGGAAATATTCCTTTGCAAACTTATATTCACAAAGACGGGGAGCAGTATGGTCCCTATACTGTTGATCAAATTAAGTCTTTTGTTGAACACGGAAATTTTGCACAAACAGACCAAGCGTGCTGGGATGGAAAGAATTGGAATACAATTCAGGATATCCCTGGATTCACAAAGAGTTGAACTATTTCCTCGGTCGGCTCAAATATTTGGAACGAAGTCGGGTATGCCTAGAGTCCAAACTAACTTTTCCCCCTTTCATTATCATATGCAGAACCGAAGTTCGGATATCTAAGATATCCCCTGATGTGGCAATGAAAGTTGCCTGTTTGCCTTTTTCAAGACTACCGAGGTGATTTGCGATTCCACAAACCTTCGCTGGTTCAATTGTAATAGCAGCCAATGCTTTTTCTCTACTTAATCCATAAGCAACCGCATGGGCTGCGTGATACGGAAGGTTTCGTTGATTGGCAGATGACCATCCCCCCAAGGGTAGCCCAATAGAAAGATGAACCCCAGCATGTGCTAGAATGCCAGGTGCACGAAATTGCTGATCATGAGGAGAGTTTCTGTGGTTGGGTCTGTTGAAAATATGCCTGTAAATAACGGGAACTTTTTCTTGTGCCAATAAATCTGCTAGTTTCCACGAATCCTTGGCTCCGGATAATATAATTGAAAAGTTCCTCTTTTTTGCCCATTCAATTGCAGCTTTTATCTGTCTTTTTTCGTCGGCATGAATCATAATCGGAATTTGCCGGTTAATTACGGGAAGCATTGCTTCCCATGATGGCATTTTACGAAAATTAGAATCTTTGGATAACTTTCCTTTTTGGTATGATTTCGCTTGATCAAAAAATTCATCAATTTCCAAAATCCTTTTCTTCCTTTCTTTAATTTGCTCTTCAATGGATTTAGGCGTTGGGTCTTTTTTATCATGAGGTTGGGGAAAGGTCAAACCATGGCCAGGCCACCAGAGGTGCAGTGCAACTTTTTTTCTGAGAGTCATTTCCTCAATACCCCATCCATTCAACATTACAAAACCAGATGTGCCCGAAATGGTTCCGCCCATTGGGATGATTAATGAATGAGTAACTCCATTTGCTCGGGCGACGGGTATAAGCTCTGAGTCAGGGTTTATCGCCACCCACGATTCTACCTCCGGAGTATGTGTTCCTACCTCAGATAAATCCCGAGTTGCTCGCAACGCATTGATCTCCGCTAATCCGAGGGAAGAACCCGGGCTTATCAATCCGGGGTATATTTCAAGGTCTTTCCATTCAACAATTTTGCATTCTTTGGGGTATTCGATTGATTTCCCGATCTTTACAATTATTCCATCTTTGACCAATATTTGTCCAGGGGTGTAGGAATTATAAGGAGTCGCTTGAATTTTTTTTGCCCGAAAAAGTGTAAGGTTTTCAGCCCAAAGTAAAAGAGGTGAAACCAAGAGTATAAATAATAGAATGCTTTTTTTCATTGGTGAACTCCCTCCTTATGATTTTCATGTGATCTGCAGGAATGTGGAAATAGGTCGCAGGCGGTTTCAAGGGAATGCCTGAAGAACTTAGCCTTGGCATTTTGTGATACACTTTTTTGTTTTCCTGAATTCAATGTGTGCATTGCTTTTGCAATTAAAGCATCCCTTTCCTTTGCTTTTTCTAGATCTCGCTTCTTAAAGGTTTTAATTTCGTAGAAAAGCGTGCCTTCAATCCAAGTTTGCTCACATTTTGATCTGTAATCGAGAGGGTTACCTGACCAAACTGCAAAATCTCCATCCTTTCCAATTTCAATCGATCCTACCCGGTCATCAATTCCAAGTTGTTTGGCTGGGTTAAGGGTAACAAATTTAAGAGCCTCCATTTCCGAAAGGCCTCCATATTTTATGGCCTTGGCAGCTTCTAAGTTCATTCGCCGGGCATGGTCTGGTGAGTCGGAGTTGAAACTAACCACACATCCTCTATCGTGCATAATCGAACCTGCGTATGGAATTGCGTCATAAACTTCAAATTTGTATGCCCACCAATCAGAAAAGGTTGAGGCACCGGCTCCATGACGGGCAATTTCATCCGCCACTTTATAGCCTTCAAGGACATGTTGTAGGCTTCCCACCCGAACTCCAAACTTTTCCATTGTTCTTAGAAAGACAAGGATTTCATCTTGTCGATAGGAGTGGCAGTGGATAAGACGATCGCCCCGAATGATTTCAAGGATTGTTTCGAGCTCAAGATTCTTTTTTTGTGGAATCCCTAACTTTGTTTCACGAGTCAGGTTTTTTTCATAGGCAAGGGCGGCAAGAAATCGATTTTCGAAAAAGGTTTTTACGCCCATACGTGACTGAGGAAAACGGGTGGTGTATTTATCTCCCCAATTAGCCTGTTTAACATTTTCTCCTAGAGCAAATTTAATGCCTTTAGGTGCATCCTTGATAAGCAAATTTTCAGGAGAATTTCCTAGCCTTAATTTTATTACCGCATTTTGTCCACCAATCGGATTGGCTGAGCCATGAAGAAGGTTGCATACGGTTACACCACCAGCTAGTTGACGCTCAATATTTATACTTTCAGAATTAATTACATCTTCAATACGAACCATTGCGGTGGAGGGGAGGGTGGATTCGTTAACTCTTCCGAGGATCATTGCATGGCTATGGCAATCTATAATACCAGGGGAGATGTGTTTTCCTTGAAGATCAATTAATTTAATTTTAGATCGATCCAACCCCTTGAGTGTTTTTCCGATTGCACTAATTTTTCCATTCTCAATTAAGATTTCACCATTTTTCATTTTACCTTCGCGTGCACAGGTCCAAATTGTGGCATTGGTAAAAAGGATGGAGGCAGATTTGTTTATTGGTTTCCGATATTTAGAGGGAGACTGAGCAATCAAAATATCTGGTTTTTGTTTGGAAGCATTAATATCACCATCATCATTTTTCTCCGTTTCCTGTACATGGTGTATAAAAGGTGTGCCTTTAACCCAAGTTGAGTGAATGGAAACATTTTTTGAAAAATAACTTTCCCCACTTACAACAAATAGATTGGCAAATTTACCTTTTTCCAATGTGCCCGCGTATTTTTCAGTCCCTAAAAGTTTTGCCGGATTTATCGTTAGCGCTGCGAGAGCATTTTCTTTAGTCAATCCTCTTTCAATAGCTTTTAGTAGGTTTTTATGGAATTCATTGAAATTTGTTCCCGTTGTGGTAAGCGAGAGAGACTTTGTCTTTTTCACTAAAAGGGCAGGGTTGCTTGGTGAATGGTCCCATGCCCGAAGTTGGTCGAGTGAAATTTGTTCCCAATCCTCCTTCTCTTTTAGATTAGCCAATGCCGGGAAAATTAAAGGACTAATATAGGAAAGTGATTTTGAACAGGCTAGTTCTGGTCTTCTCCATTCATCTCCAGTTGCAATTAAGACGGGGGAGAGATTAAATTCCTGACTCAGTTTGATTGCACGATTGGTCATGAGGCAACTGCCTGACTCGATCCATAGCGGCATGGCATCTTGTTTTTTTAAAACAGCAGACAGGGCTTCTATTCCTAGATGAGAATAAAAGGGGAGGGTTTTAGGATTCTTCGCATGGTAAGAAAGCTGGTGTTGGGCATATCCTACATCAAGAAAAGCTTGTCTGATCACGGCAAACACACCCATTAAGGATGATGGATAGATGGATGGCGTTTCCTTTTTTCCTACTGGATCGAAGGCCAAAATCTGGGCTACCTCTTTTTTTACGATGCTATCATTCGGATTTTCATTCAAAAGATGAACGCATGGACCTGTGCCCCTGAAGATTCCATCTGATGGAGCAAGATGAGCCATGGTGAAGCCATTTTTTCGCAATGCTTTCCATTTTTCCCCATCGGGTTGGAAGGTGGTTACAAGTTTGTTTTGGGGGTGAACGCCAGATACCTCGAATCCAGGTCCTCTTCCCCCGGGATCCGATCGAGTGGATGGGATTCCATGAAAGGAGAGATCAGCTGTCGCATGGACATGTTGATCGTGATCAAGTTCGAGTAATCCTGGTTCATTCGAACCAGTCAGGAGATATGGATCAATTAATCCCGGGTAAATCGTTTTCCCCTCCATCTTCCAAATACGATATGCAGATGGTATGTCGAAACCTTTTCCTACTTGTTGAATAATTCCATCTCGAATGAGAAGGGTGCCTTGCTTAATTCGTTTTTTAGGGTCGATCTGAATATCCGCACCAACCAATGCATGAAAATCTAGAGCTTTTGGTTTTTTACCAGGGAAAGCGAATTCATCACCATTTAGACTGCTTGCAACCAACGAAAAGATGAGAAAAAGAAAATTTTTATGAATGTTCAACATTATGAATATCAGAATGCGTCGAGTTTTTTGCAGGGCAATCTAAATGAATAGCTTTTTAAAAGGTAATAAATCGAATGTTTTATAAAGCATCTTTCTTTAAAAATGTTTGTTTTCAGAATGAAACAAGAAAGTTATTTCTTTAATATTGGCACTATATTATTAAATGCTGTACAAGTAGATATTATCAAAATTGATCATCTAGATTATGGTGCAGAGAGTCTTGAAGATCGTATTTTCAATGTTTAATTTTCCATGGTTGTAAATTTGATCGTTAATCTCTTAGACTAGTGTTTTGTACGTGTGGCAGTTATTGATGTCATGTTACAAAATCTTTAATTTTTATGGAAAGCCTTTTTTCTTATGGAACTTTACAACTTGAAGAAGTGCAGAAAGCACTCTTTGGGAGAATTTTGATGGGAATGAAAGATCAATTACCTGGTTATCAAGTTGAAAATTTAAAAATTATGGACCCCCATGTTATTGAAAAAAGTGGGACAGATATCCATCCAATTCTTGTCTTTACAGGTGATTCGACTGACTTTGTTTCTGGAACAGTTTTTGAGATAGACGAAGAAGAATTGAAAACGGCAGACGAGTATGAAGTTGAAGAATATGAGAGGGTTTCCGCTAAGATGTCATCCGGTAATGAAGCATGGATTTACAGAGCCTTAACGAAATTAAATCGCAGATGTTCTTAATATTTGTTTAACAGATCGACAATTGTACAAATCCATTGTTTTTTAGATCGTTCTTAACTTTTTTTTAATTATTCAAATGATCGAAATATCTGAAATTCATGAGGCGGATGAGGTGATTTTATCTTCTGTTAACCATTTACTCCCCCAATTATCCAAGTCAGCCAAGCCAATGGATGAAATTCAATTAAAAAGGTTAGCCGAATCTGAATGCACGCGTCTATATTTTGCCAAAGAAGGAGCTGAAGTCTTAGGAATGTTGAGTTTAGTTGTTTTCCCCATTCCTACAGGGATTAAGGCATGGATTGAAGATGTGGTTGTGGACGAAAGGGCTCGTGGGAAGGGAGTGGGGAAAGCCCTTATGAATAAGGCTCTGGAAGAAGCCCGAAATCTTGGAACTAAAAGTATTGATTTGACTTCTCGCCCGAGTCGGGAGTCGGCCAATAAACTCTATCAAGCTATTGGTTACCAGGAACGAGAAACAAATGTTTACAGATACAGAATATCTTGATTGATATAGAAACAATACTCTTTTTTTAACCCAAATATCCTATGAATGCTGAATTGTTTTTTTCCTTCCTTATGTTCTTTCAAGTGCAGATGGATTCCATCCGCAACAGCGGATTCTATCAAGTTTTGGATGAAAAGTTCCCTCAGATTACTCAAGGCTTGAACGAACTGGAATCCGAAGATGAAATTCAAAAACTCATGAATTTAACAGGTGCGGAATTCAACGATCTGAAAAGTTTCAACTTAACTATTGAAGGTTTAGATGGAATGACAAAGTTGAAGGGGCGATCCCCCAAATTTGGATCGGATATTGATCTTCTCGCTTCGAGTAAATTTGAGGGACAGTTGAAGGCAGACGAATTAATTGACTACATGCTTGATCAGTTGGAGCAAGAGATGGGCGAGGAGGAAAGAAAGCAAGTTGAAAAAACCAAGAAGGTTGAAGGCAATGTTACTTTCATGACTGTACCTGTTGAAGTTATGGGTGATGAGAGTAGTGCATCAGATTTATTAATGGCCTTGAAGAGTGGAAAGAAAATATCAGAGATTATTGTCGGTATTCCCGAAAAAGTTAAAGATGTTGTGAAAAAAGGAGTTTCCGAGCCTAATCTCGCTTGTCTTGAGGCTATGTCGAAAACAAGGCAGGTTTCACTTGCTGTAAAAATTGATCCAGCAATTTGGGAACGTCCGGAATTTTCAGCCAACCAACAGAATCCATTATTTGCGGGATTGGCTAATTCGGTAAAGGGGATTCGCGAGTTCGGTTTTTCATTAAGTTTCCTTGACGATTCCATGGGGGTTGAATTGTGCGTTCATTGTGTGGATACGCAGTCAGCACTTGGCCTTTGGACCGTGGCTCAGGGCGGCTTGGGTATGGCTCAGTTAGCAATGTCTCAGGAAGGTTCGAGAGCACCATCCATATTAGGCCGGATTAAAACGCAAGCAGTTGAAAAGAATGTTTTTGTGAGAGTTGAAGTTTTACCTAAAGATTTGGATGAACTGGAGTCTCAGTTTATGCCAAACTCTGGGAATTCAAGAGGACGCAAGACCGAATCTTTAAAAAAAGAAACGGACCCGCTGATCGGACAAAAGGCACCTGATGCACAGTCTGTGTTTTTAAATGGCGGCGAGTTCCGACTTTCAGATCAGAAAGGAAAAGTGGTCGTCCTTGATTTTTGGGCCACTTGGTGTGGCCCCTGTGTGAGAGCACTGCCAGAATTAGTTAAGGCAACTTCTACTTTTGATAAGGAAAAAGTTAGTTTTATCGCTGTAAACCAAGGCGAAGGAAAAAAAATAATCTCCAAGTTTTTGAAGTCCAAAAAATTTAACAGTCTAAAAGTTGTATTGGATCGAAATCAAAAAATTGGAGGCGACTATGGTGTGGAGGGAATTCCCCGCACCGTGGTTATTGATCAGCATGGAATAATTCGATATGTACATGTTGGTTTTTCTCCCGGCATAGCCGAACGCCTTCAAGGTGAAATAAGTAAAATTTTGGCAGAATAATTTACCATTTATATCATTGTTAATTAGTATCTTATGTAATTTTTATGCTTTAAAGTAATAAATTTTGTCTAAATTGTTATAAGGTTCTCTATTAGATAGGTACTTCCTAATATAGAAGTTCTTGAAAATCCCTACACTTAACGCCTAAACGGAGAAATAACACTATGATGAAAGTTAACGACTTCCTTAAATACGAAATCACACTAAAGATTGATTATGATGATTATTTTCGATTGATTTATGACACCAAATATTTGATCGAGGCAAGGTTGGGAGCGAACAGAACATTCATTGCAACTAAGGCGGTTTATGGAAACAGTAGAAAGAAAGCTGTTCAACAGGCAGTTCAGTGGTTTTGGAAAGATTTTAAAGGGGTTTTGGGTTCTGCTCATAAAGTCATGACAATTAATGACCCTTACGATGAGGTTGTGTACGATGATGATTTTGCCTGCAACGATCTTGGTAATAAATATCTCGATGAAACAGCACTTTTAAATCTCCTTGAACAGGCGAACGGAGATCTTGCTAGGGACCAAAATGAAGGGAGTGAGAAGCACCCGCCCAACAGCGTCAAACGTACGAAGAGAAGACGTAAGTCGAACAAGCAATTAACCTCTCGTCTTTCCCAAACTCCAGGTGGTACAATCTACTACAAAATGACTTCTATTTCTGAGAAAAGTAAAAATACTCGTCCAAAGATGAAAATGGTCAAACTTTCTTCGAAATGCTTGGACAAAGCAATTCGGGAAGTTGAGCGGAGAGGATTAAATAAATTTGAGAAATTTGAAGTCAAATCAAAACCTTCAAGGGTAACCAAAAGGCAAGAAAAGCAAATAGCATAATATTCGCAAATGGCTTCAGTAGAACAGAATAGGTCGTCTGAATTGGTCCAATTAATGATGAAGTACCAAAGAAGGATCTTTGCGTACATTCATACACTTGTTCCATCAAGAAGTGACGCCGAGGACATTTTACAGGAAGCTAGTTTGACTATATGCGAGAAATTCTCTGATTTTGAATCGGGTACTAATTTTTATTCATGGGCCTGTCAAATCGCTTATTGGAAGGTACGTGCAGCCCGAAAGAAATTTGCTACTGCGAA
The DNA here is from genome assembly GCA_018645475.1 of Opitutia bacterium. GTDB lineage: Bacteria > Verrucomicrobiota > Verrucomicrobiia > Opitutales > Seribacteraceae > Seribacter. Next base: position 2,158 of record JABGWU010000102.1, on the reverse strand, counting down.
GGTAGTATTCAATCAGGAAGTTTTGGATGTTATTTCTCAAACGAGATTTGAAGTGGAAGAAGAATTAGATAGACGCCACGGAGCTTTATCTAGATGTCTGCAAAAACTGAATGATCGTGATCGAAGGATGGTCCTCACACGTTATGAAACAGGAAAGAATGTTACAGCAGCAGCTCAGACATCTGGTCGTACTATTCAGGGTGCCTACAAGGCTTTGAATCGCATTCGTAAAACGCTATTTGACTGCGTTTCCTTCGAGCTTACTACTGAAAGAGCATGAATACGCTTAGCGATAAGGAACTGTTGGAGTTGCACGAATTACTTGATGCTTTGGTTGAGGGTAATCTGTCTAAAGATAAGATTGCTCAATTAGAGCAATGGATTGGCGAAAATGAAGATGTGAGAATGCATTACATCGAATTTATGGATATGTCATCTAGTCTTTGTCACTACGCTGACGAGTTAATCAGTGATGATACCGATGAATTCTTAGACGAAAGTAGTAATTCGATCCCTTTTTGGAAGCCCATTTTGTCTATTGCAGCTGTAATTGTTATGGGTTTCTTCTTCCTTCAGGATTTTAAGTTGATTAAAGAAGACCCAAGTGCTCTTCAGATTGTTGATAATTCATCATCGGACACCTCAAAACCTGTCTTTAGCGATAATATTATTTTAGATTCTGTTGCGGTTCTTACTAAGTCAGTTGGGGTGATATGGAATGAGTCCACAAATTTTCGTCCTAATTTAGGTGATACCCTTGAATCTTGTGATTTAAAGCTGTCCAACGGTTTGGCTCAGGTTGAATTTCTTCAGGGAGCAACTGTTGTTTTGGAGGGGCCAGTAGATTTTTCTATAATTAATCCAAATGAAGGCTCACTTACGGCCGGAAAATTGCGTGCAATCGTTCCTGAAGTCGCAACTGGATTTACCATTAATGTTCCTAAAGGCCGCGTGATCGACCTAGGTACTGATTTTGGACTACATGTACATGCTGGTGGATCTACCGAATTATTTGTCTACAAAGGAAATGTCGTTTACGAAGGAAATACAGATTCGGGTGAAAATATTACCCGCGAAGTTTCTGGAGGTGAGTCAATTTTCGTGGACCCTTATGGAAATGCTAATTGGGTCGAAATGCCGACCGAACCGTTTATCAGTGCTGCTGATCTTGCATTTCGCTCTATGGAGGAATCTCAAAGAAGGCATGCGGCATGGGTAGATTTAAGTAATTCTATTTCTTCTGACCCTAAAACATTGCTTTATTTTTCTTTTGATAATCACAGTCCCTGGTCAAGAATTCTTAGGAATGAAAGTAAATCTGAAAGATCTTTTCAAAATGGAGCAATTGTTGGGTGCAATTGGAGTGAAGGTCGCTGGTCAGGAAAGGGAGCACTCACTTTTAAAAGACAGAATGATCGAGTTCGTTTACATCTTCCGACTCATTTGAAATCCGCGACTTTTTCTGCTTGGGTTAAGATTGATTCGCTTGGCCAATCTATATCACCTATTGTTTGCAGTGATCCATCTACTTTAGGGTCAACCTGTTGGAGCGTGAACAGTAATGGACAAATTGTGCTACGCACTCGTTTAGAGAAAGGTAATGTTTATTACGAGTCAGCGGTCGCTTTCCGCTCTGAAAAACTAGGTAAATGGGCACATATCGCGACAACTTACGATTCTGAGGCAAAAATGGTTAGTCACTATGTAAACGGCCGATCCTTCAGTCGTGAGAAATTAGTAGAACCCATGGTTCTTCGTTTCCCAAAGGCAATGCTAGGACATTCTAGCTCTCTGCCGAAAAAGAAGAATGGAATCGCATTTAAGGGAAGTATAGATGAATTTGGTATTTTTGAGGGCGTTTATGGCGAAGACCAAATTCGAAAGATGTACGAAATTGGTCGCCCTTTTCAAGTGCCCAATGTCTTAAGTTCACGCATTCCTTAGTAAATGACACTTGTCCCGTCTTCTTTATTTATCCCTTTCAGTCCCTGATTGCCCAAAGAGCCTGAAATTTATTTCCTAAATATTGGGGATGTATAAGTTCCTTTAGTTTTTGCATCTCGATATTTAATGAGCCATTTTTTTGTTCGAATAGGCTTTTGATTTTATTTTGTGAATGATGCATAAGAAAAGATTCCTGCGTTTGTAGTTCAGGTGT
>JABGWU010000101.1 GCA_018645475.1 Opitutia bacterium | reverse complement strand
GGGAAAAAAACATGCAACCCATAGGGTGGTTCGCTACCTTCCCATCGGAGCAAAAAGGGGAATCCTCCCTGTCGGTGGGTTGGGCTTAACCAAAGGCCAACCTTTGTTCCGTTTTCCAACTGAATCGTGGACTGGCCGCCGAACCATTCCTGTTTCATCTGCGTCATGCATCCGGTGAACAGTCCGGACACTAGCGCAACAAACAGGATCGTTCCAAGAATTGTGATCGTATACTTTATTTTCCCGCATTTATGGGGCATTTAGCACCCTTTGTTTTCTTTTTGTTTTTACGATCGCTCCACTTTCTCACTTCGCCGTCACCTGACTTCGCTTTGATTGGATCATGGAGAATCAAAGACCCGCTGATTCATTCCGCTTGTTTCTCTTTGAGCTTTTGCCTCACCTGCTTCTTAGCCTCACGCTCATTCTGTTTGTCGGACAGCTTTGACGGCTCGCTAAGCTCCGGTTTTTTCGTGGATTCGTTCCGTTTCGTTCGGGTGGGTTTGCCCTTCTTGTCGCGTTTGACATCCTTGGGATCAACCGTTGAAAAGGCATCCTTCCGCCTTTCCATATCGGCTTTAAGCTGTCCGTGCATCTTCTTAACCACTTGAGCGTAATCAGGGTTCCCGGCGAGGTTGTCCAATTCCCATGAATCCTTCTTGGCATCATAAAGTTCGAACTCCGGATGTTTCACCACTCTGTCGATTTTGATCTGGGCAGTTGGGTTGGTTTTGGCCTCTTGCAGCCATTCCTGCCAAACTTTGGCGAAAAACTTCCCGCTTTTGGGCTGCATCAAAACACCTAGGTAGTAATCATTTTCTCGTTCAGGGTTCCAGATAAGCTTGTACTCTTTATTACGAATGGCTCTCTGGGTATAGCCACCCGCCTGATGAATTAGGTACGCATGGTCGCGATGACTGGAAGTTTTTCCATTCAGAACGGGTAACAAACTCTTGCCATCTATTTGCAGTCCTTCTCCTCCGGCAATGTCCACCAAGGTGGGGGTAATGTCACAATACATAGCGACTGCATCGGTGACCACCGGCTTGATTTTACCTGGCCAACGAACGAGGCAAAGAGCCTTGGTCCCGTAGTCGTATACCGACCATTTGCCATTCGGCAAGGCAGTCCCCTGCTCACTTAAAAAGATCAGTACCGTGTTGTCCGCCAACTTCAGATCATCAAGCAACTTCATTGTAGCTCCAACCTGATCGTCGAGATCTTCCACTTCAGCCGCATGTATTGCCAGAGCCTCACGCGTAATAGGAGTATCCATCATGTGGGGAGGGACTACAATCCGATCCAAGGGGAAATGGGACGGATCCCCAACCGTCCAAGGGTGATGGGCATTTACTGAAGCTATAACTGCGCAGAATGGTTTATCCTGAGCCTTGGACTCTTCCATGAACCGTTTTACCCCACTCATCTCCCACTCCGGGGCAGAATGGTTCCCACCACTTTCAAAACCGGAGATTTTTTGAAAATCCGAGACGTTGAAATGGGTTTTTCCAGTCAACCCGACCGTGTAGCCCAGTTCACCAAGATAATTGGCTATACTCTTGTATTTCTCTCTGGGCTTAGCTCCATTGCTGTACACACCACTGGTCGGTGGCAGCAACCCAGTATAAAGCTCATGCCGCAATGGGCCGCATTGGGCGACCGAACAAAAGAAATTCGTAAAGCGGACCCCTTCAGAGGCCAACCTGTCAATATTCGGAGTTCGGGTGTACAAACCTCCATCCGCGCAGCCAAAGCTCGACCAACTGACGTCGTCGGCAAGGACGATCACAAAGTTCGGCTTTTCCGCACGCCCGGCAGAGATAAGAAAAGCAGATACGAAAAATAAAAAACAAGTCCTCATCGCCTTTCCTTATTTTTTTCTATTTTTCTTCTTTCTTTTGGAGTCGCCCTCCTCGTCCTCTCCCCCATCGGTTATCAAGCTCTGGTAGAATTCTGAGACCTCGGGTTTATCCAAAAAACCACTCTTGTCGCCATCTGCCCGCCTGAAGCGGTTTTCGGTGTGATTTCCCGTATGAAAGGTCTGGCCAAACTCCTTTTCATCCAACTTGCCGTCACGATTGGTATCGGCTTGGGCAAACCAGTTATTGGCACTTTTGCGAGAGAATTTCCACCAGGCAAGCTGATCGAGAAGTACTGGAAACTCCCTCTCATCAAGCAAACCATTGGCATCCACATCAAGTTTTTCAAATTTGTCAGGTCCGTGTTTCGGGGAATGGTAAATCGACCGGCTCATTTCAACATAGTCGATCCCACTGTCCCGATTCTCGTCAACTGATGTAAAAATCGATTTCTCATCCATAGATATTCTCTCCGGGCCAAGTGGATTCAACTTCCCAACCGGTTGAGTGAGCTTGAGAGAACCAGCCTCTCCTTTTTTCACTTTCGCTTTTCCCCAGTACCCGATCTTCAACTCCTGTGACTTCTTTCCCATGCCAACGAAAGAAAGCTTGGTCTTTTTGATGAT
>JABGWU010000100.1 GCA_018645475.1 Opitutia bacterium | reverse complement strand
CACTTGATTTAAAAACAGAAAAATGGCGCCACGAACGACCCCTGGTTACATGGGTCGGTGGAACCAGGGAGAATCCACTTTTTAGAAATACCGGAGACCCGGTGGCATCGGGAATAGCTTTAGCCAATGGGGTGGGTTACTTTACCACTTTTTCGAGTAATAAATTAGTGGCTGTTGATTTAAAAAACGGAGCATCTCTAAAAGAAATTTATTTGGGTCCTGTGCTTGCGGGTCCCTCGGTTTCGAGGGGCAGGGTATATATTGGAACAGGAAACACACACTTTACCCGAAGCCCGAAGGAAGCTTATTTTCCTAAAAGCCCCTATGGTATCCTTCATTCTTTTGGTCTCCCACAGGAAGATGAAGTGGACCGAATGGGAGCGGGTAATGAATAAATCAAAATGATCAATCGAATGAAAAAACTAAGTACATATATCTATTTTATTTCAACCGGGCTGACCTTTTTTATTTCAGGAGTAAGTCTGATTGCAAATTCTGATGACGACGCAAAACAGGCATTTCATAAAAAAGAAGTAACCATTTGGAGCGATGGTACCCGAATGTATGGTGATTTGTATTCTCCAAATGATTTGCAAAAAGGACAGAAACTTCCCGCAGTAATTTTTGTCAATGGAACCGGTGGAACCAAGGGGAAACTTCCAACGAGGATAGCCCCTCAGGTCGTCAAAAAGGGATTTATTTTTCTCGCATTTGATTATCGGGGCTGGGGAAAGAGTGAAAGTCGTTTATTAATGACGGAAAAGTTGCCCATCGCGGACAAGGACGGATTAGTCGATGTGAAAGCACGCCCCATTCGATGGCAGATGGATTTTCCCGATCAGATTATGGATATACGCAGTGCCATTTCTTTTTTAGAGGGTGAAGAACATGTAGATTCTCAGAGAATTGGGCTTTATGGAACCAGTTATGGGGGAGGCTTGGTGATTTGGGCTGCGGCCCACGACCCACGGGTTCGATCAGTGGTGGCCCAGGTGCCGGGAATGGGGGTATTTAAGTACCGTGAGGCTTGGCAACAGAAAGCACATAAATTAATGATTCAACAGGCCCGTGGAGAGACGGAGCCCGTTCCTTATAAGGATGGAGCACCCGGAGGAAAAATGTCTACCTATGCCCATATGCGTTATAACCACGCTAAAAATATTGGATACAATCCAATTGATGCCGCAGATCACCTGGAAGTGCCTACATTGATCATCGATGCGGAAAAGGATGAACTGATGGACATCAATGAAAATGGAGGAAAGGTTGCCAAAATTCTCAAGTTTCGTGGTGTGAAATCCGAATATAAAGTACTCAAGGGAATCGGACACTATGGCGTGTACCGTGAAAAATTCAATGAGTGCATTGAATTAGCGACTGATTGGTTTGCCAAGAATATGTGAATTGGGAACTAGGATTACTTTTTTTGCCAAGGCATTTTGCCCGATTTTTGCTCGTGGAGCATCAGTTTTTTGATCAGTTTTCGGGCGATCGGGTGGGTTGCCGGTTTTGGGCTCTGCTCACTGGGGTCCTCTTTTAAATTGACCAGTTGCATAGGTTCGAAGGGATGGTTTTGTAGCAGTTTCCAGTCACCCTCGCGAATGGCATAGTAAGCTCTTCCCTGATATCGAAAATTTCCTTCCCTACGGACCCAGATCAGTGTGCGGTTGGGGTCGCCTTTTTTTCCTTTTAACCAGATTGGAGCCAAACTTTGGCCCTCAATTTCATTTCTTACTTGTACGCCTGCAATCTCGGCAAAAGTAGGTAGTAAATCCATGGTGATTCCCCATTCATCAGTTTGGGTAATGGGAATCTTGCCTGGCCATACCGCACAAGTCGGAACACGGATTCCGCCCTCCCAGTGCTCCTGCTTTCCACCGCGCCATGGATCATTGGTGGCGGCATGGGGAATAGATCCTCCGTTGTCGGAGGAGAAAGTAATTAGGGTGTCTTTGGCGATCCCTAGTTTTTTGATCGCATCTAAAACTTTTCCGATCTCATGGTCCATGTGTTCGACGAAGGCGACATTGGTAGCCCGTTTAAGTTTGAGCTGAGGTTCTCGCTTTTGAACTTTCTTCAGCCAGTCTTCTGGGGGTTGGATGGGGAAGTGAGGAGCATTGTAAGCTAAGTAGAGAAAGAAAGGTTTCGATTTGTCCTTGGATTGCTCGGTGATGTAATCAATTCCCCAACGGCTGAACACTTCAGTGGCATGTCCTTTGGGCGTAATGGTCTTTTTGTTCAACCTCATCCAATTGACCCCTCCACGTAAATGAGTCCAATAGTCATCCATCATGTCACCGAGGAAGCCGTGAAAGAAAGTGAAGCCCCGGTCATTTGGCAGATTGGGTGCTTCATAGCCTAGGTGCCATTTTCCAACCATACCGGTGTGGTACCCCGCTTTATTCATAAGTTCAGGTAGTGTGGGTCCTGTCGGGTTGAAGTATCCCCAGTTGCTCTCAGGATTCTGCCGGATGACTCCGGGGGCACCGACAAGGTCGGGATAGCGACCGGTCATAAGAGAAGCCCGGGTGGGGGTACAGACATTACAGTTCGCATAGAACTGGTTCATCCGCATGCCTGAGTTCATAAGTTTGTCGATAGCCGGAGTCCTGATGTCTTTTCCCCCGAAT
>JABGWU010000099.1 GCA_018645475.1 Opitutia bacterium | reverse complement strand
GAATTCACCAATGACATTCTTAATGCCTCTGGTTTAGTCATTGTAGTCCCTGAGTACAATGGAAGCATGCCAGGTGCCTTGAAACTGTTTATCGACTTACTTCCATACCCAGACAGTTTCGAAGGTCGTCCAATTTGCTATATCGGTATTGCTTCTGGACAATTCGGGGCATTGCGCCCCGTGGAGCACTTGCAGCAGGTATTCGGATATCGCAACGCGTATAATTTCCCCAAACGAGTATTTGTTCCCGCTGTCCATAATGTTGCAACCCGTGAAAATGGAATTAGCGACACAGAGTTAGAGACTAGGCTTGCCGTGCAAGCGGATGATTTTATTCAGTTTTGCCGTTCATTAGGCAAAGACATTTGAATTTTAAGATAAAATTGGATTCAGAATCCTTCCATGTACATCTGTGAGTCGTAAATCACGACCACCATGTCGAAAAGTGAGGTTCTCGTGATTTAATCCTAAAAGGTGTAGCACCGTTGCCCAAAGATCGTAAAAATCACACTTATTTTCGGTTACATGGTAACCGAAATCATCAGTAGCACCGTAGATCGTTCCGCCTTTAATACCTCCGCCCGCCATCCATATGGAGAATCCATAAGGGTTATGGTCTCTCCCGTCAGATCCTTGGGAGAATGGAGTGCGTCCGAACTCACCTGCCCAAATAACTAAAGTTTCGTCCAGCAAGCCACGGACTTTTAAATCTTGAAGCAAACCGGCTATCGGTTGATCCACTTGGTGAGCCATGGCAGAATGTCCTTTTTCTAAAACACCGTGCTGATCCCATGGGTTAGCCGCTCCTCCCGCTCCAAGTTTTTCTGTCAAACAGCTTAATTCAACAAATCGAACACCTCTTTCTACCAACCTTCGGGCCAGAAGACACTGTTTTGCATAACTTGCTTTTTGGACATCTGAAGAATCCAAGCCATAAAGTTTTTTTGTGGCATCTGTTTCTCCTTGGATCTCACACAATTCGGGAACAGTAGCCTGCATTTTATATGCTACTTCATGATTTTGAATGGCAGCCTCAACTTGTTGATTATTTCCTACTTGTTGTAGAAATTGTTGATCGAAGGATTTATGGAAATCTAATCTTTTACGTTGCGAGAAAATTGATTCTCTTGGTGTTACATTAATAATTGGTTCATCTTTATCGACCTGGAGGATAGACCCTTGATTGTTTGCAGGTAGGTATCCACTACCATATAATCCAACCCCTCCATGGGGTGGAACCGATCCACCACTATGTAAGACAACAAAGCCGGGCAAATTTTGATTGAGGTTTCCTAGCCCATAATTTACCCAAGCCCCAGCGGTGGGATGTCCCATAAAAGGAAATCCAGTATGGATAGCATAATTTCCCTGTGCGTGTTCGTTCACTTTGCTGGTCATCGAGCGAATCACGGCAATCTCATCGATCATTTCGGCGGTACGCGGAAATATTGAGCTAACCGGAATTCCGCTTTGTCCATGCCTTTTAAATTTAAAGGGAGATGGGAAAATATTTCCGTTATTATTGAATTGGGTACGCTCGACCTTGACAGGCATCGGTTGCCCCGCGAACTCTTTGAGGGTTGGTTTCGGATCAAATGTATCGATGTGCGAAACTCCACCGGACATGTAGCAGAAGATTACGCTCTTGGCTTGGGGAGTGAAGTGCGGTTTTGCTGAAAGCTGGTTTTGTCCGAGTAGTCCTTGGAGGGCAAGCATGCCAAAGCCACTGGAGCAAGTGGTGAGCATTTTTCGACGACTTAGTAGGCTATTCATAGGAAGTTTATTTTAAATAAATGAATTCTTTCATATTAAAAAGGGCGAGTGCTAGATCTTGAAGTTTTGGTTTATCTGCAACTACGGTAGCCTCAAGCTCTCGGAGTCTTTTTTCTAAAGAATTTCTTTGTGTAGAAAGTTTTGTGTACAGGTTCATTTCTTCAGTAGTGAGAGACTTCTCTACTTCCTCCAAACTTACATATGAACCTGGATGAAAGATTGCATTGATTTCACTTTGAGTCAGGGCACGGTTATAAACAGAAGCCTGACTGATACTACCGTGTAACATACGTTGCGGACTAGCCGGGAGGTGCCTGACACCAAAGGTAAGTATAGATTTATTTTTCTGATACTTATAAAGACTTGTAGTGTATGGTTCCCCGTACATTTTCCCATTGCGATATCCAGTTATCTTTCCATCAGGGGAATAAGTGATGGCAATATGAATTAATTGATTATCTGCAAGATTTTCTGGGGGCGCGGAAGGAAATGGGTTTGTTCTGGAAAAACCATTGCTACCTGACATCCATTTTCTAGGCTCTTTTTCGGCAAAAACAATTGAATCAAAAACACTACCATTTGTGTTTTGTATAGTAATCACCCCGCCAGCTCGTTGACCGAGATTATCTAGTTGTACCCAGGTAGAAAGAGTTTTTTCGGTAATCTCTATTGGTAGGTTATCAGTTACTGCATATCCTCCATTGCGAAGAATTAATCTACCATTTTCCACAGTAGCACCATTTTTGAGATTTGCCTTCAGACCAAGTATTTGATCTTTCAGTCCGCTTTCAAAGTTCCATTGAAGAATTGGATCAGGAGAATACTTTTTCATTGAACCCTTAGAAGATTTTTTGTCTTCGATTAATTTCTCTCGAACAGGGTCAATGATTTCAGAAATTTCTTGGCTAAGTTTTAATTTCTGTTTCTGCAATCCCAGTAATATATTTTTTTCTTTGTCACTTTCCTGATACGAAACCGATAAATAATCCATTGATCGCTTGATCTCATTTTGAGTTGGATTTCTTCCAAGGGAATTTCGAAACATAACAGTTATTTTGTCTTTTAAATTACCATTCCTGTGTAGGTTCGCAAATTCTCTTGCTGCTCTGATCACTAGGGGGTCATTCATAAGGGTAAGTGACTGAGCAGGTACATTTGTAACATCACGCCTGCCTTTTGTTGAGGCAGGAACAGGTGCATCAAAAACAGATAGAAAGGGGTCTAAGGAATTTCTCTTCACTTGTCTGTAAACCGATCTTCTTACACTATTTGCGGGTTCGGAATTACCTTCAGCAACCCTATCTAATTTGATTCTACCTGAAACCAAAAGCATGGAATCATGAATTGCTTCGGCTTCTAGCCTACGAAGATTAGCATGAGAAAGTAGTAAGTTTTTCGGATCGCGCTGTTGTGCTTTAGCAGAAGGTTTTGAAGATGCCCGAAAAGCTTTGGTTGTAACAAGAAACTTGATCATGCTTTTAATAGACCATCCATCTTCCCGAAATTTGGTGGCGAGGAAATCTAGGAGTTCCGGGTGTGAGGGTTTTTCTCCCAATCTTCCAAAGTTGTCTGGAGTTCTGACAATTCCGTGGCCAAATAAATGGTGCCAAATCCGATTTACCATAACCCGTGATGTAAAAGGGTTATCTTTCCGCAATAGATCTTTTGCGAATTCTAATCTACCAATGGAGTCATTGGGGTAGGGGGTAGGATCAATCGCCTCCAAAAATCTTCTTGGTACTTTATGTGCCGGCTTCTTGTGGTTTCCTCTTTCGAATAATGCTTGTTCAAAAGGTACTCCGTCCAGTAATCCTGGAGCTAGGCGTGGTGCTTTGATTAGGGATTCAATTTTACGATATTCCGAAACGAAATTTTTACAGGTTGGTATTTCTTTTTGGGAATTGGGTAGTATGCCTTGTTTGATCAATGAATTAAGAATCCTAGCTTGGGCATCTGTTATGGAATTATTTTTCCAAGCTTTGATTGCATCTTTAATTACTTGGACATAGAGAATTGCTAAATCTTGAGAGTTTGTTGCGGGTAAAGAAGTGGTAAATAAAGGAGAGAGAATTTCAGATACTTCATCTCTTGGTGCAGGTTCATCCTGTGGGGCATGAAAAGCCTCTGTTACGCCAAACCATGAGCGTTCAGCATTTCCTGCTTCTACTGGATGGTCACGATTGGTGGTTACTTCGAGGTATCCAGTTTCCCCTGCCCAGTAGTCCGTCTTAAAACGGATCCATTTCTCTATCGTTGGCTCGGGAGAGGATTTTTGGTATACGGTTCCTCTTCTCGGATAATTCCACACTGAGTACCGAACGGTGGTACCCTTGTCTCCGATAACACGAATCCAAAGGTTACCTTTTTCAAATTTAAACCGCGGAGAAGAAAGCGTTCCATTTTGCTTGGTGCTTAACAGATCAGTATAAACACCAGCAGGCATGATATTATGTATTATCTCTTCGCCCTTAAAGTTTAGTGAGAATTGACCTGGTTTTGATGAATGTTCGTTCAGTCCGGTTCCGCTCTTTTTCCATTCTGTGTAAGTCTCCTGCAATCCAAGGTTCCAATAAATTTTGTTAGAATTCTGGCGACGCGATACAAACCGGTTTTTACTTTCATCAACTTGCTTCTTTAATCGTTGCCACTCCTTTGAGAATTCCTGATCTTTAAGAGAATTAAGTTTTTTCCATGGCATCAGAAAGTCGAGAGCTTCATCGGAAGGCGATATTTTCTTAGTACTATTTTTTAACTCGTTTTCGATATCGATTTTCATCCACGATTGTACGAATTCGTTCTTAATCTCCTGTTTTAGAGAGGTAAGTTTATTGTCAAATTCGTTAATGGTCGAAGGATCATCGATGACTTTCTGTGCAGGCCGACCGTTAGAAAGAATACCGAATAAAGCATAATAATCGTCCTGACTGATTGCATCAAACTTATGATGGTGGCAACGAGCGCACGATACGGTTAGTCCGAGAAATGTTTTAGTTACCGTATCTATCTGATCGTCAGTAAAGCGTACATGTTCATCCAATGCATCCGTAGGAGCAAAGCCATGGAGGACAAAGCGAAGTTGAGCTGTTCCGATAGCAGATTCATTGATCCCAAGTTCATTATTAATCCTTGGTTTTTCGATTAGATCACCGGCTATGTGCTCAAGAACAAGTTGTTCAAAACTGATGTCTTCATTAAGAGCACGGATCAGGTAATTACGATAGCGAAATGCATTTGGAATCTGAGGGTCCCCCTCGCTGCCATGAGAGTCTGCATATCGAACCCAGTCCATCCAATGCCTTGCCCATCTTTCTCCGAAATGAGGGCTGTTTAGCATTTCATCACTCATTTCATTCACGGCTTTTTGAATACTTTCAGCAGATGTTTTAGTAAAACGATTTTGCTGTTCAATAGACGGGGGGAGCCCAGTCAATGCATAGGATAATCTTCTAAGAATTGATAATGCTTCCCCATTTTCGTTTGGTTTGAGTCCCGCTGCTATTATCTTTTTATCAAGAAACTGATCCACTGGATGTTCATTTTTTGCTAGGGAAGCTTTAACTTTACGGACGGGTTGAAAACTCCACCATAATTTTCTTTTTTCACGAACCATTTCCCATGAGGTTTCTTTGGCAAATTGTTCTGCAGTTGGCGGTTTTTCTCTTGGGTCATAGGCATTATCGGAAATCCATTGTTCAAAATCTCTAACTACTGAATCAGAAAGCTTCGGTCCTCCTTTAGGCATTTTTAGGTTATTTATTTCGTGCCTCATTACTTTAAGAAGTAAGCTTTCTTTAGGTTTTTTTAACGAGAGTACAGGACCTCTGTCTCCCCCCTTTACCATTCCATTTTTAAAATCTAAAACCAATTCAGATTTTGATTTATTTATGCTGTTGTGGCATTCGTAGCAGTTTTCTGCAAGTACCGGTCGTATGCGGGACTCAAAAAACTCTGCCTTGTTTATAGCACTAAGCTTAAGGCAGAATATGAGTAACACTACGAAAACAGAAAAGTATTGCATTTAATTTAACTAATTCCGCTTTTGGATGCTTTGTCAAATATGGATATTAATTTAATGGTAAAAGTTTCTAACTAGAAAGTTGGTTATGATTTGACCCTATTGAAACAGAACATCTTAAATAAGGAGTATGAATCAATTAGCAGTTGTGGCAACGAATGCATGTGGTTGGCCTAATCTTACCAAGTTAAAGAACGGGCAACTACTCTGCACTTATTTCAATGCTCCCAGCCACGGACTAATGGAAGGGGACTTAGTTTGTTCGATAAGCGATCGTAGAGGAGGAAATTGGAAAAGATTATCGGTGGTAGCCAAAAGACCAAAAGGTGGGAATCGTATGCACCTTGCCGTTGGACTTTCTTGTAATGGTGATTTAATCTGCATGAGTAGTGGTTTTTTTGTTAAAGATGAAAAGTTCACTGGATTCTCGGGGCATTGGATGTCCCGATCAAAAGACCGTGGTAAGACATGGGTGCAGGACAGCAACCCGACTATTCCGCGCGGAATTGAAGCGACCATCCCATTTGGCAGGGTTATTCAGACGGGATCTAATCAATTGGCTTATTCATCTTATCGTTCTCAGGGTTTAGGTAATCCAAGCGAGACATGGATGGTTTCATCGCAAGACGATGGTCATACATGGACTCAGAAATCGAAATTTGGAAACGATGATTCCAATGAAGCTACTCTATGTAATTTGATGGATGGCCCCATTATAGCAGCTACTCGTACGCATGTTGACCATCATGTAAAACTTTGTGAACTTCCCTTGCCAGGTAAACGATGGAGAGAAAGAGGTATAATGACCCTTCCCATGCAACATCCTGCTGACTTGACTCAACTATCCAGCAAATGCCTTCTTCTCACTTATGGTATTCGAAACCGCGGTCTCATGGGCATAGGTGCAAGATTAAGTATTGATGCTGGAAAAACCTGGAGACCCCCCTGGGTTATTCATCAATTTGGGAAAAATGCTAAAGACATAGGGTATCCCTCAACAGTTTTATTAGATAAGAAGGGATCTTTAATGACGTCTTTTTACACTGATTATGAGCCAAGTATTAAAAATAAACCGAACCGTTATCGAGTCCTAGCAAAGCGATGGTTTTTAAAGGATTGGCTTCATCCAAGTATCTTGGCTTCAGTATCTGATGGAAAGCAATTATCTCTTTAAATCAAGATTTCTTCCAGAATTTTTCTACATAATCCTCGCGGACTGACATATCACTATCGTCCTCATAAGATTTTTGTAATTTTTTAAGCCTTACCTTAAGTTGTTTTTGTAATTTTAAAGTTTCTTTATTGCCATAGATATTGGAAATTTCATCAGGATCTTTATCAAGGTCATACATTTCCCATACATCTCCAAATTGATAGAAGTGCAAAAGTTTATAGCGTTTTGTACGAATCCCGCAGTGACGAGGAATCATGTGTACACTCGGATATTCATAATAATGGTAATAAATTTCTTCTCTCCAATTTTCAGGCTTTTGTCCTTTCATTAATGGAAGAAGCGACATGCCTTGCATATCATTTGGTTGTTGTGCACCTGCGATATCCAAAAATGTCTGAGCGTAATCTAAGTTTTGAACTAATTCAGTCTGCCGACTGCCAGGTTTAATTACGCCGGGCCATTTGACAATGAGGGGCATTTTAAGAGACTCTTCATACATCCATCTTTTGTCGTACCAACCATGATCGCCGATATAAAAACCTTGGTCCGATGAGTAGATGATGATGGTATTTTTATCGAGACCAAGTTTCGCCAGTTCTTGTTGCAAACGATCTACGCTTTCATCGACACCTTTTACACACCGAAGGTAATTTTTCGCGTATCTTTGGAATTTCCAGCGAACAAGATCTTTCCCAGAAAGATTGGCTTTGTGCAATGCTGCGTCCCGTGGAGCATAATGACTTCTCCATGCTTTGAGTTGTTCTGGAGTCATCCTTTTCATATTATGCCATGCCGATCTATCTTGTCTTTGCTGAGATGGCGGTTGGTCAAATTCTGGTGTTAAATCTACGAACAAATCGTAATTTAAATCCATATGCCGATCAATTTCTAGTTCTTGGAATCTGGCTGCGGGTGCATTATCTTTCCAATCATCAAAAAGGGTAGTGGGTTCGGGGATTTCAATATCGTCGTAAAGGGATAGATGCCTAAGGGCTGGCATCCAATTGCGGTGCGGTGCTTTATGCTGAACCATGAGCATGAAAGGTTTTTCTTCCGATCTCTTTTTATTGAGCCATTCCAAAGCGAGATCGGTAACTACATCTGTACAATATCCATCCACCCGACGTTTACCATCGGGGAAAATCATGTCAGGATTGTAGTACAAACCTTGTCCGGGCAATACGGCCCAGTCATCATAGCCAAGTGGTTTTCCCTTTAGGTGACTTTTTCCATAAATTGCAGTTTGGTAGCCATTTTTTTGAAGAAGTTTTGGAAATGTTTGTTGATTCCAGTCAAATGAATTTCCATTATTCATAAATCCATTTTTATGGCTGTGCTTTCCAGTTTGAATGACAGCTCGGCTAGGACCACAGATTGAATTGGTGCAGAAGCTATTTACAAAAAGCATCCCTTCATCTGCTAATTTGTCGATAACGGGTGTGGGATTTACTTTTTTAAGCCAGCCGTTATACGCACCAATTGCATGGGGGGCGTGATCATCAGTAAATACAAAAAGTATGTTTGGTCGTTTATCTGCAGATAATAAAACTTGAGAAAAGAAAAAACTAATGAGTGAGACTTGTTTAAAGAAAGATTTCATTGTTGTACGAATTAGGTTTAAATTATGTTGTAGGATAATATGTGAGGTATTCAAAATTTGTTAAATTATCTAATATCAACTCAGATCCGAAATATACCGAATAGAATCCAGCTTAATTAGAATTTATATGTGAATAGTAAAGAAGCTTATAAAAGACGAAAGGTGCCGTCCTCCCAAACGACACCTTTCAGGATATGCATTCCTTTAATCCCTATAATTAAAATATTTTAGACATTGCACAAGACTTTTTTATATTTTTAAGCGATTTTATTTAATTTCACCAATAAATTTTGTTGAATTATTCCTTTCTTGCTTCTGGACCTCGATACCTTTTTCTCCATTCTTCCGGCATTATTGAAATATCGGTTTTGCCTAGGTAGCTTTTACGATTTTCTAAAAGTAATTTTTTAAGGGTTTGGATCTGTGCTTGGTAGTTTTCATTATTGTAAAGATTATTCGTTTCTTTTGGATCTTCGATTAGATTGTAAAATTCCCACTCATCGAATTGATAAAAGTGAATTAGTTTGTTCTCTTTGGTTCTAATGCCGTAGTGCTTTGCAATCATTTGGTCTCCAGGGAATTCGTTATGGTGGTAATAGACTGAATTTCTCCATGAGTAATTTGAATCGAAATTTTCTAATAATGGCTTTAGTGATTTGCCTTGCATATCTTTGAAGTCTGGGGATTCGGCATAATTCAAAATAGTGGGTGCTAGATCAAGGTTTTGTACGAGAACATTTACAGAACTCACTGAGGTCTTTGATAAGTTTGTACTTATAATAAGAGGTGTTTGCATGGTCTCTTCGTACATCCATTTAGAACCATACCATCCGTGCTCCCCAAGCATTCTTCCGTGGTTTGAAGTGTATACTAAAAATGCGTCGCTTGAATTTGTTTCGGAAAGTGAAAGTTCGATTCTTTTCATGTTATCGTCTATTCCGCGGACACATCTAAGATAATTTTTAACATATCTTTGAAATTTCCATTGTAAAATATTGTCGTCCGATTGAGGTTCCCTTAGGAATGCTTCATTTTTTGGCCTCCATGAGAGTGTCCATGCTGATAATTGTTCAGCTGTCATTAATTCAAGGTTTTTTTGTCGGTCGGTAAAAAGAATAGTTTTCGACTTATTTTGATCAATTTGTTCAGGCTGGAAAAAGAGATCTTCCGAGAAGTTCAAGTCTTCCATTATATCCATTGACTGATAACGGGATGGACTGGCCTTGTTTAAATGTTGGTCTTCTAAATTAGATGGTTCAGGTAATAATAGATCATCATATAAACTTAGGTGTCGTATGGCTGGCAACCATGGTTCAGTTGTTGCATTAAATTGGATAAGCATAAAAAATGGTTTATTGCGATTTCTCTGCTCAAGCCATTCAATCGCTAAATCTGAAATGATGTCAGTAGAGTGCCCTTCAATTCGTTTTTTATTATTATTACTGATAAATTCAGGATTATATTTTTCTGTGGGGTCTGTCAGAATGTTCCAATGATTAAAATATTTTGGTTTTAGATCAAGGTTCCACCTTCCTAAAAGTATGGTTTCGTATCCTATTTTTTGTAGTCTTTGGGGAAGAGTAATCTGAGTATCATTCAACTTATTTCCGCTTTTATGAAAACCATTAATATGGGAGTGTTGTCCGGTTAAAAGAACAGCACTGCTTGGTCCAGAAGTTGCATTCGTGCAGAAGGCATTTGTAAAAATAAAACTTTTAAGAGCCAAATGATCTAAGTTAGGAGTTGGGTCTACTTTTGACAGGTACCCTTTGTAAGCTCCTAAAGCACTCACCGGATGACTTTCTGATACAATTAAAATAAAATTAGGCTTCTTTTTTCCATGTGTGGACATGAAGGAAAAAAACATGAAAGAAAGAGATAATAAACTATGAAACCAAATAATTTTCACATACTCTGTATTGAAATTCTTTTAACAAAGACGCGAGATAATTTGTTTAATATTTATAAATTGTTCGTGCTTTTTTCTTTTACTTAAAACTGAGATATTCTTCTGATTAGGATCTTTTTTTTAAAAGATTGATGAAAATTTCTTATTAAACTATTGTTGATTATATGTGTGGAATTGTAGGATATTTAGGAAAAGGTAATGCTCAAGCACCCCTGATTGATGGACTTCGTCGATTGGAATACCGAGGTTATGACTCGGCGGGCGTTGCTTTTCATGAGGGAAATGAATTTTCTATGGCTCGAGAAACTGGCCGTGTTAAAAACTTAGCTGATTCTGTTCTAAAAAATAGTTCTTCCTCTTCTCTCGGTATTGCACATACCCGATGGGCAACCCATGGAGCGGTTACGATTTCAAATACTCACCCACACATGAGCCAAGATGGAAAGTTTGTTATGGTTCACAACGGAGTCATTGAAAATTTTGGACCTCTCAAAAAGTTTCTTACCGGCAAAGGCATTGAGTTCGCATCAGAAACCGATTCTGAGGTTCTATGTAATTTAATTTCATATCATTATTCAGAATTATCTGAAGGAGTTGACAGATTTATTGATGCAGTTCGTTTAGCCCTTCCTCAGTGTCGGGGTGCTTATGGAATTGCTGTACTATGCTTAGATTATCCAGATATGATGGTCGGGGCACGTCGTGGATCCCCATTAGTCGTAGGCTTAGGCGATGAAGCTAATTTTATTGCAAGTGATGCATCTGCATTTGTTGGCCGTGCAAAGGAAGCTGTTTTTCTGAACGATGGCGAGTTGGCTATTTTGAAAGGAAACGAATTTCGTATTACTACAATGGAGGGTCAAGAAGCACAAGCTGTCACGCATCCGGTCGATCAGATTTCTGAAGAGGTAGAACTGGGAGACTTTGGTTCCTACATGGAAAAAGAAATTTATGAACAGCCAATGGCTTTGAAGAATACACTTCGTGGGCGTTTTGGTGATGATGGAACCACTGCTAAGTTGGGTGGTCTTGAGGGTCATGAAGAAGAACTTCGAAACCTGGATCGAATTATTTTTGTTGCCTGCGGAACCGCACGGCATGCCTGTATGGTTGGAGAATATTTAATCGAACGACTGGCACGAGTCCCAGTTGAAGTTGAACACGCTTCAGAGTTTCGTTATCGAAACTCACCAAAATCTGGAAAATCTTTGGTTATTGCAGTGAGCCAATCTGGTGAAACTTTGGATACATTGGAAGCCGTTCGCGAAGCCAAAACAAAAGGGCTTTTAACATTGGGTATTACAAATGTTGTCGGTTCTTCACTTGCCCGTGAAACTGACGGTGGAGTTTATCAGCGCGTAGGTCCTGAAATTGGGGTTGCTTCAACCAAAGCGTTTTCCTCGCAGGCTTGTCTTTGCGCGATGCTTGGTCTTGCTCTTGGCAGAATGCGTGATCTTTCCCCTACTGATGGACAAGCGATTGTTGATGGTTTAAATAAATTACCCGAATTAGTTGAAAAGGTTTTACAACAGGGCGAACAAATTAAGGAACTTGCTATCAAGTATTCCAAGGCCGAACATCTACTTTTCCTTGGTCGACAAAGTTTATATCCAGTTGCATTAGAAGGTGCCTTAAAATTAAAGGAAATTTCTTATGCACATGCCGAAGGCTACCCAGCTGCCGAATTGAAACACGGACCAATTGCACTGATTAATCCTGAATGCCCATCAATTTTTATTATCGAAGGAACTGAGCTTTCTGCTAAAACAATTGCTAATATGCAGGAAGTTAAGGCTCGGAAAGGCCCAGTACTCGCAATTGCACCCGAAGACATCGAAATCCCGAAAGAAGCTGCTGACGATTTTTTTCGCCTACCGGTTGCACATGAAGTAATCCGTCCAATATTGGCTAATTTGCCTCTTCAATTATTTGCCTATCATTTTGCAAGACTTCGTGGGCTCGATGTTGATAAGCCTAGAAATTTGGCAAAGTCAGTTACAGTGGAGTAAATTTATTCTTAATCGTTATTTTTTCTCCAAGATG
>JABGWU010000098.1 GCA_018645475.1 Opitutia bacterium | reverse complement strand
TATCCCGGGGTGATGAATGCGATCGTAAACACCGGGTACGATGGGTATGTGGCACAGGAATTCATCCCGACTTGGAAAGATAAGGCACTGGCCCTAAGGCATGCCGCAGAAGTCTGCGACGTGTAAAAATATTATTGTTTGAGAGCCTCAGTGAAATTGATATCATAAGAATTCCCCTCCTTTCTTTTTCTGATTCCAAAAAATATGTCCAATCACATAAACCCACAAAAACAATGGTTGCGCTCAGTTTGTCTGAGCGTGGTAATCATTCTGGTCGTTGGTGGAATAACCAGGCTGACCGGTTCCGGATTATCCATGGTGGACTGGCGGCCCATTGCGGGCATTCTTCCGCCGATAACCGATGCCCAGTGGAACGAAGTATTTGAAATGTACCGGTCTTCCCCCGAGTATCAGAGCGTGAATAAGGGAATGAGTATTGATTCTTTCAAAGATATTTTCTTTTGGGAATATTTGCATCGCGTGATGGGGCGTATTGTGGGTTTATTGTGTCTGGTGCCATATCTCTGGTTTTTATTTCGTGGGAAACTCTCAGCTGGTTTAAAGTTGAAGGGCTTGCTTCTTCTTTTACTGGTAGGTGCCCAGGGATTGATGGGATGGTATATGGTGAAGAGTGGATTAGTGAATGTTCCAGAGGTCAGTCATTACCGGTTAGCTTCTCATTTGGGGCTTGCGTTCTTGGTCTTTGGTTTTGGTTGGTGGATGCTGCTCGATTTGGATAAAGAACAGGATTCCCCAAGCAATAACAATGCGGTTTCCTATCGCCCTTGGGCAATCGGATTTCTACTTCTACTCTGTGTCCAGATTGCCTATGGTGCATTTGTATCCGGTATGAAGGCAGGGTATGGATTTAATACCTTTCCTATGATGGGGGATGAGTGGAAACCCGATGGGTTATTTGGCCTGACTCCATATTGGAAAAACTTCGTGGAGGATAAATTTTCCGTTCAGTTTATCCATCGGTGGTTGGGGACGATCCTGACTATAGGATTGATCGGACTTGGGTGGAAAGCATATCGGGATGGTTTGTTATCAAGTTTGCAGACGCGTAGAATGAAATGGGTGATTGGGTTGGTAAGCGTGCAGTTTTTACTGGGGGTTTCCACAATTCTTTTGATCGTTGAGTATCAGGTATCCCTTCCAGTGATTCATCAATTGGTAGCCCTGTTCTTATTTGCTGCTTTGCTTGGATGGATACACTCTTTGAGTTCAAGAAAGTTTGTCAAGGCAAGCTAGCAACTTGGGTTTCCATACTCTTTGAATATTATTTTTCCCAAAAATATCGGGGCACGAAGAATATTCTCCGAAAGTTTTTAAGTTCCCCTTGTAATGTTATCGTAAGGGCGAAGCCCGTAGCGATCCACTGTGAGCCCGGGTGCGAAGGGATAAGCCAGAAGAGATAGGTGTTATTTCATTCAATAGATTGCCACGCCGGTTGCTCCGCACCCACCTCACAATGAAAATGGGCTACATAGTGCGTTACTAAGCTCCCTCCTCGTAAGGAAAATGCGTCAACACAAAGGCTGATTTGTTTACCAATCGTCGGTCCGGAAGGGGCCTGCCGGCAATCCTTCCTTGTTGTACAGGTTGGCATCGGCGGGATTCATGGTAAAAGCGTACCGAGCAGCGACCGGAGCCGTGACTTCCTTTGAAGTGAGAACCACTTGGTTGCCTATGATCTTTGCATCAGCCCAGTACCATTTTTTATCGGCACCTGCGATCGAGAAGTGTTTTAGGGTGCCGCCCTTAATCTCTTTGGTTGGTTCGAGTTTTTCTTTCTTTCCTACCATTAAGCCCTTGCCTACATTTTTGAAAGAAAGGTGGATTTGGTTACCCTTTATTTTATAACCAGAATAAAGGGGGCCTGATGGAACCATATTCTTTTTATCGTAGGTTTGATGAAGGGCCCACTGAGCAAGGCGTCCGCCGACATCCTGTTTATTCTTGGGATGGATGTCATTAGGGTTATGGGCGTCTGCCAGATCAATAATCACAGCCATGCCGGTATGTTTGAGATCAAGAGCCTGGGTTTGGGCTTCGCGAATTTTTGCCCATCCATCACCACCGCCCGGTGTGGTGCCGGGTTGTTTGAAATTACAAAGCTGAACCCAATAGAATCCAAGGCTTGGATTTTGAAAGGCTTTTCTCCAACCTTTTACGAGGGCATGTTTCTTTTGATAGTAGGTGATGCTCTCGTTACCGTTGGATTCGCCCTGATACCAGATTGCACCGCGAAGAGCGAAGGGAGTGAGGGGATGAACCATGGAGTTGTAAATGGCGGACGGTGTACTTCCTCTTACCTTTGTATCCTTGGTGTAAGCGGACACATTTTTGGCTTGCTCGGAAAGTTCGGGTACGGACTTGAAGCCGTCGAGGGTGGTCCATGGTTCAATCCGGGTACCTCCCCAATTGGATCCCACCAAGCCGATCGGGATATTGAGTTCCTGGTGCAGGCGTCGACCAAAATAGTATCCGGTGGCACTGAAATTTGAAATGGTGGAAGGGGAGCATACTTTCCATTCTCCTTTCCCTTTATCCTGGGGTAGGGGGTGCACGGTGTGTCCAGGAACATCGAATAAGCGGATGCCCGAGTGGTTGGCAGTGGCGATTTCTTCCTTAGCATTGGCACATTGTGCGACTTTCCATTCCATATTGGACTGACCTGAACAGATCCATACTTCTCCAATAAGAATATTTTCCAGTTTGATCTCGTTGTTTCCTTTTACAGTGAGATTGGAAGGTTTGGCATTTGCCTTAAGCTTATCGAGTTTGAGCATCCATTTTCCGTTCTTTCCCACGGTTGCTGATTTGGATTGCCCGGCAAAGGAAACCGTAATTTTTTCTCCTTTTTCGCCCCAACCCCAAATAGGAATAGGCAAATCACATTGGAGTACCATATGATTTCCAATTACCGGTGGGAGGGAAACCGCAAAGGCGGAGAGCGTTGGCAAGAGCAGACAAAGAAGTGCTGTGATAAATCGCATGGTAAGGAGTCGGTTTATGGATTGGATTAATGAAAACTACCTATGGAATAACGAATCCGGTGGAGTCCGATCAATTAAAAAAGGTGGTTAGTTGGAAGAAAATTTACCAACCATTTATTAATTTTTTGGTTTTTTGATCTGAAGTGGGTCGGGTGGGGTATTCGCAAGCAAACGATTAAGGGTGTAGACAATATAATTATTATTGATCCTGTCCCCATCTTTGGAAGTTAAATCCTGAATCTTTACCTCGTGGATATGCCATGGTTTGAGTTCTGTGAGCCCAATTTTTACCACTTTCGCATTTTTAGAAATATGGATATTATTAACTTCAACCTTTTCTTCAGCGGACCGGGGGGAACCATAAGCTTTACGGTATTCAAAGAAATATCGGAAGAAGGGCCAAGTTTCTTTTTTCTGAGCATTTTCCCGGTTGACCGGTTGTGTGAAAGTAAATTGAAAGCCATCTTCTGTGAGTTCCATCTTCTGAATTTCAAAGGGCATTTTTCCATTCCACGATACTTGTTGAATTCCCTGTCCGCCTGCCCATGTATGCTTGGTTTGGCCAACAAAGAGACTGCCGTCGGGAGCCCAGGCCATTCGATTGCATCCACGTCCAAGGGGAGATCCATCAATAAAGGGTATGCAGGCTCC
>JABGWU010000097.1 GCA_018645475.1 Opitutia bacterium | reverse complement strand
TCCATAGCCACATCGCACAATTTGCGAGTCAGGTAGCCCGCATCCGCAGTCTTGAGGGCAATATCCGCCAAACCCTTCCGAGCTCCATGAGTTGACATGAAGTACTCCAGAACCGACAAACCTTCGCGGAAAGAGGCGAGAATGGGTTGCTCTATGATCTCCCCGGAAGGCTTAGCCATAAGTCCGCGCATGCCGCAAAGTTGACGAACTTGTTGACGATTGCCTCGAGCACCCGAATCCATCATTAAAAATACTGGATTAATGGTATCTTTCTTTAAACCGTCCAATCCCAGATTTTCATCTAAGCCTTTGTAAACTTCTGAAGCAATTTCATCCGTGGCGTTGGTCCAAACATCTATGATTTTATTGTGACGCTCACCGCGAGTAATAATCCCCTTTTTGAATTGTTCTTCAACTTTGTCAATTTCCTTACGAGCTTTTGCAATTTTTGCCTCCTTTGTCGGGGGAATAATCATATCGAAAATACCGATTGAAATTCCAGATTTAGTGGCATACTCAAAGCCCAATTCTTTTAGGCGGTCGAGAGAAGCAACGGTCTCCTCTTTTCCCATCGCCTTAAAGGTCTCAAGGATCAGATCGCCCACACCGCCCTTGAGGGCTGGTTCATTAAAGAAGCCGAGTTCCTTTGGCCAAATAGTGTTAAAAAGCACACGGCCCACTGTCGTTCGGATAACGCTTCTTCCACTTATTCCAAAGATTGTATCTCGTCCTTTGTCGGGATTGCTCAAATCGATCCAGTCGTGAAGCTTCAAAGCTCCCTCATGCATCGCGGTTAGAGCCTCTTCGACCGAGGCGATAAGGGGCAACCGAACACCCTCTTCGGGCTCTTCGCCACGCGGATTCATCGAGAGATAATATGATCCAAGAACAATATCCTGAGAGGGCGTAAGTATAGGCTTGCCACTGGATGGAGAAAAAATGTTGTGCGTAGAAAGCATCAATAATTTGGCCTCCATGATGGCTTCCAAAGACAGGGGCACATGCACGGCCATCTGATCTCCATCGAAATCCGCATTATAAGGCGTACACACCAAAGGGTGAATCCGTATGGCGTTACCTTCGATTAAGACTGGCTCGAAGGCTTGAACGGAAAGACGGTGAAGGGTAGGGGCGCGATTCAGCAAAACGGGATGACCTTTAGTCACTTCTTCAAGTATGTCCCAAACCTCAGGAGACTTACCCTCGATCATTTTGCGAGCACCTCTTACCGTATGGACAAAACCAAGCTCCTTAAGCCTACGAATAATGAAAGGTTCGAAAAGAGTAAGAGCCATTTTTTTCGGCAACCCGCACTGGTGAAGCTTAAGCTCCGGCCCAATCACGATTACCGAACGTCCAGAATAATCTACACGCTTACCCAAAAGATTTTGCCGAAATCGGCCCTGCTTGCCCTTAAGCATGTCGCTGAGTGATTTCAGCGCCCTATTGCCGGAACCAGTAATTGCTCGCCCGTGACGACCATTGTCAAAAAGAGCATCCACCGCCTCTTGAAGCATACGCTTTTCGTTATGAATAATAACATCTGGAGTCTTAAGCTGAAGAAGATTTTTTAGGCGGTTGTTCCTATTAATAACCCTACGATAAAGATCATTGAGATCACTGGTCGCAAAACGCCCACCCTCTAGGGGGACAAGAGGTCGCAGGTCGGGTGGAATTACCGGGATGGACTCTAAAATCATCCACTCAGGTTGTGCTCCTGAAGAAATGAAACCTTTAATAATTTTTAGACGGTTAGAGAGCTTTTTCTTGATCTGCTTGGACTTGGTTTCATGCATTTGCTCATACAGTTCCTCCAGCGATTCTTCCAAATCCATGCGAGAGAGTACATCCATGAGAGCCTCCGCACCCATTTTAGCCTCGAATTCGTCACCATACTCGTCGCAAGCTTCTCGAAACTCTCTATCCGATAATAATTGCTTCTCTTCGAGAGGAGTGGTTCCAGCGTCAGTTACCATGTACTGCTCATAATACAGAACCCTTTCGAGGCTCTTCGCCGTCATGTTGAGCAACAGACCAAGTCGGCTGGGCATACTCTTGAGAAACCAAATGTGAGAGACTGGTACTGCTAATTCGATATTGCCCATGCGCTCGCGTCGAACGCGAGAAACAGTTACCTCGACACCACAACGGTCGCACACCACGCCTTTGTACTTGATACGTTTGTATTTTCCGCAGGCACACTCATAATCCCGGACGGGACCAAATATCTTTTGGCAAAAAAGACCGCCAGGTTCAGGCTTAAAGGTCCGATAGTTTATTGTTTCGGGGTTCTTTACCTCGCCTCGAGCCCATGATCGGATTACATCTGGAGAGGCGACAGTAATGGATACTCGATCCATGGGTCCAACTTCTATTCCGAGAGCTTCTTTTGCTGCATCGACGCTCATATTGAGAACTCCTTTGTGGTTTGTGAAATAAAATTAAGTGGGTAAGGGAAGTAACTAGAGGTCATCTTGACCCTTTACTCGAATATCAAGACAGAGACTTTGCATTTCCTTCATAAGAACATTAAAGGATTGAGGCGTGCTTGCCTGTAATGAGTTGTCTCCCTTCACTAAATTTTCGTAAATTTTAGTACGACCCGAGACATCATCGGATTTGACTGTCAGAATTTCCTGCAAGGTATAGGCTGCGCCATAGGCTTCAAGTGCCCAGACTTCCATCTCTCCGAAACGTTGCCCCCCATATTGGGCCTTTCCGCCCAAAGGTTGCTGGGTGATCAAACTGTATGGACCGACTGCCCGAGCATGAATTTTACCAGATACAAGGTGATTTAACTTAAGTATGTACTGATATCCGACAACCACTTGCTGGAAGAAGGCTTCCCCTGTACAACCGTCTACGAGTTGGATCTTACCTGTTTCAGGAAGATCGGCTTGCCTTAAGTATTCCTGTATATTTGCTTCGGGGATACCATCGAAAATTGGTGTGGCGACAGTTAAGCCAAGCTTCTTGCAAGCCCATCCAAGATGGGTTTCTAAAACCTGACCGACATTCATGCGGCTTGGAACTCCTAGCGGGTTCAAACAAATCTCAATGGGTGTGCCATCAGGCAGAAAAGGCATGTCTTCTTCTGCTACAATTTTGGCAACAACACCCTTATTACCATGACGACCTGCCATCTTATCACCAACCCGAATCTTTTGTTTCTTTGCAACAAAAACACGAACATTCTTAATCGCTCCTTGATCAATAGGATCACCATGCTCGATTGCTTCTATTTTTCGATCGCGATCATCGTCAAGATCCTTGAACTTGCTCTCATAACCTTCTATAATTTCGAAAACTTTTATTCGAACGGGTGATGGCGGAATATCGACGTATCGATGCACGGAAGATAATCGCCTCAAGAGAGTTTTTGTTATCTTGCGGTTCGCAGGAATAATAATATCTCCTGTTTCAGAATTCTTTACATTTAGAGGAATTTTTTCGCCTAGCAGAATATTGGAGAGCGATTCCGTTAGCTGGGAACGCAAATCATCATTTTGGTTTCGATAATCCACCTTGATTTGTTTGATTTGCCGACGGTTGTCAGAAGGGGAAAGTTTCTCTTGCTCTGCTTCGGTTCGACTAGAAATCTTTATGTCCATTACGATCCCAAAAGTACCTGATGGGACCTTGAGGGAACTGTCCTTCACATCTGCCGCCTTTTCACCGAAAATGGCACGGAGAAGCTTCTCTTCGGGTGCTAAATCAGTCTCACTTTTAGGAGTTATTTTGCCAACAAGAATGTCACCGGGTTTTACCTCGGCTCCTATGCGAACTACTCCGCGATGATCCAAATTGCGAAGTGCTTCTTCACCTGCATTGGGAATGTCTCGAGTAATTTCTTCTGGACCCAATTTCGTGTCTCGTGCCGTTACCTCAAACTCTTCGATATGGATGGATGTGTAGATATCATCCTTAATCATCTTTTCAGAGATTAGAATTGCATCTTCGAAATTGTAGCCCTTCCATGGCATAAAAGCCACGAGGATGTTACGCCCAAGTGCCAGTTCGCCATCTGAGGTGCAAGCCCCGTCTGCAAGAGATTGACCGACGCAAACCTTATCGCCTTTGCGTACGATTGGTTTTTGGTTAAAGCATGTCCCCGAGTTAGAACGCAAGAATTTGCGCAAATCATAGCAATGGACTCCTCGTTTTGGATCACTTTTAGGTTCCCGTAAGAAACGAGCGGGAAGTTTTCCATCATCAGTGACGACAATACGGTTAGCGTCCGCTAAGGCAACTATCCCTTCAGAATCAGATGTACTCACCGTTTTGGAATCTTTCGCTACCCGGTGCTCAATGCCGGTGCCGACCAACGGAGCTTCAGTCTGAAGTAAGGGAACTCCTTGACGTTGCATGTTGGCACCCATAAGAGCCCGGTTTGCATCATCGTGCTC
>JABGWU010000009.1 GCA_018645475.1 Opitutia bacterium | reverse complement strand
GGGTACTAGAGCTTGGGGGGTAGACTCCCTGAATTAGGCACGAACGGGAAGGCGAGCAGACTGGGGCCGAGGCGAACGCATGGGTGTAAAGAACGCTTTCCTTTGCCAAGGCATCGATATTTGGAGGGATTGCATCTGGATGCCCATACGCACCGAGGACCGGACTCATATCTTCAGCAGTAATCCATACAATATTCGGTCTTTCTGGGTAGAGTACAGAGAAGGAAAGTAAAAAAAGTAATAAAAATGATAATTTCATGTATCCAGTTTAGCGGAATTAAAAATACATCCGCAATCCTGATTTAACAACTCGTGAAATTGTAAATGTATTGAAAGATTTGACTCGTGATTACAAAGGCGGTGTGAAACATATCTAATTTTAGAATATTAATTTATTTATAAGCTAAATACCTCTTGTTCCGGGGTTTAATTCATTATTCTTTTGAAATTTCTACCTTTTTTTAAAAAAAAATCATGAGTTGATTTGCAAATTAAGTGTAAATATGTATTTATACTAAATATGAGAAATTTAAATGTAAATCAATTTGTATGGTTAATCGTACTATGTCTTCTTCTTTTAATATCTTCTAAATTACATGCAAATAGTCTGATGTATTGCTGTGGTTTACTTAAACAAGATATAAATAGTTTTGTTTCCCCTCAATCACACAAGTTTATCCCGCCAATCCAAAAAAATGTACCTAACAAAGTTAACTCATTCAAGCCAGTGCTCCCTGCAGCTAAGGTTGGTGTGGATTTTAAGAACAAGCAAATTGAGTTTGGAAAACGCGTAGGTGATGGAAATAAATTGAATAATTTCGAAGGAACTGTGTCACGGAAGAATAAAATTTCCCCTTTGCAGAATCAGGGTTTTGATAAACCAAACCGAGTAACTGAATTTATTCCTTCAAAACCAGTCTCATTTATTTCCCCTAAGCGATGTCTTCCGGTTCAAGTAAATAAATCCCCTGAACCATCTAGCCCGGCTTTGTTTTATTATGCTCCAAGGATGAAAAGTATCCGTGTGTCTTCAGCCCCTAATATAGAAGGGTGGGAAAGAAGCATTCGAGAAGAAATGAGATTGAAAGGTCGATCCCGCCAAACGGTTAATCGGCTCCTTGCCCGTATTCAGGAATATTATGATGACCCGACCATTGAAGCCACAGATTACGCCCCTGGTGGTGCCGGTTATCAACCCAGTTCCGAATCACGTCAATTGGCGGAGGCTAGGATCCGGCGATCGGTTGAATCTATGGCTGAGTTTTTTAAGAAATCAAAAAACTTGGATATGGATTTGACCCAATCAAGCAATGGTTCGAGTATATTGAAAGGGAAACTTGCTTTCATTAACACCCAACTCGATAAATTGGGCAAAGAACGTGTTGATATGGATGAATTTCGTGATATTGTAGCCATTAAATTAAATCCTGTACCAGTTCAGGCAAAACATAATACCAAGGATGATTTGAAGAAAGAGGGGCATAATCAAATTTTCCCCATCCCTCAGATTGCTGAAATGGTTCCTCAACCCAAGGAAGGTTTAGCACAAATAGATTTGGCAGTACCAAATTTTGATAAAGAAAAAATAGTCGAGTCCAATGTTGAAAGTTTATACGAAACTTTTGCCACCTGGTTGGTCGATAATAAAAAAGCTTTTCCGTCTCTCGATCCGGAAGTGGATGCACTCACCTTGCGTTATTTTGATCAAATTAATGGTCAGCTTCGAGAGCTAGGGGAATTTGAGAACATGCAGATTTTTCGCGAAAAGACATTGGCTCATCTGGATGAGATTTTAGATAACCGGGGACAAAGACAAGAGCCTTTGGAGCAGGCACCAGAAGGACTGGTTCCAGAAGGTGGTGACGATCCACTTTTCCGGGGGGGGGAGCGCTCTCCTGGTTATGTTCACTTGGCCAGTCTTCCTGGTAAAGTTATTCCATTTGGAAATACTAAAAAAGCAGAATTGAGGCTTCCTGGAAGGAAGGCTCAGCTTTTTGACAGTTCAGGGAATAAACGAGTTTTCCGGGTTATGGATAATTTGCCAGGTCGAATCGTTTATTAATGGATTCCCTTTATTCGTTCCATTATATTTTTGCTGGTTCTTTTTTAAGCCGACTGGTCAAGTTCGTTTGCACCATCATTTAGTCCGGGCTCATCCTGTTTTTCCAAATCTTCATCTGTCGTGATTTTATCAAACTGTGCGAAAGAGACGGGTAATTCTTTCTTGGATTGAATGCCTAGATCTCTAAGTTTTTCCACTCTTCCAACCAGGTTTCCACTGCCTTTTGATAATTGCCCGTATCCCTTCTCGTGGGCCTCTGTAGCTTTTTGCAAAGCCTTTCCTATATCATTCATGTTGTCCAGGAAACCGCAGAACTTATCGTATAGATTTCCTGCCTGTCTGGCAATTTCATGGGCATGTTTATTCTGCTTTTCCAGCTTCCATAAATTAGCCACAGTTTTGACGGTTGCCATCAAGGTGGTGGAAGTTACTAAAACGATTTTTTGATTGAAGGCATATTGATAAAGGTCTGGATCCAGACGGAGAGCTTCGCCGAATGCAGGTTCAATTGGTATGAAAAGGAGCACGAAATCTGGGGAATTGATTTTCTCGATTGCGGAATAATCTTTTTCGGAAAGTTCATCAATATGTTTCTTAATAGATTGTAGGTGATCTTTGCGTGCCTTTTTTCTTTCCTCTTCATCCTGCGTTGAGATGGAACGTTCATATGCAGTGAGAGACACTTTCGCATCCACCACAATGGCTCGGTTCTCGGGCAGGCGAATAATCGCATCCGGTCGTTGCCGGTCAAAGGTTTCCTGCATGGAAAATTCCTGCCCTTTGATTAACCCGGATGCTTCCAATGTGCGTTCCAGGATAAATTCCCCCCAGTCGCCCTGTTTTTTGGAATCCCCTTTTAGAGCGGTGGTCAGGTTGCGGGCTTCCTCGCTTAATTGAGTCTGAGTTTCTTGGAGATTGCCCAAAAACACTTTTAATGAGGCATGTTGGCTCACATCTTTTTCATGAATATCCTCCACTTTTTTTCGGAACGACTGGATGTCTTTATCCAGGGGTTCGAGTACGGCTTTGATATTTTCTTTATTCGCTTCTGTAAACTTTGCACTTTTTTGCTCGAGAATTTTATTGGCCAGGTTTTCAAATCGTTCCTGCATTTGCTTGGCAATTTTTTCCTGTTCCTCAATTTGATTTTCCAGCCTCCGGTTTAATTCCACATTCTGAGTCGCCTTTTGCACTTTTTCATGGTCCGCCTGTTTTAGCTGTTCCCGTAACTCCGCCTCGAGTTGCTGACCCTGTTGAATCTCCTCCTTTTGGAGACGATTTTCAGTGGCCAGCGCATGTGCGGAACCCTCAAGTTCGCTGATTTTTACCTGAAGTTCCTCGGAGTCCTCATTTTTCAGGTTTTTATT
>JABGWU010000096.1 GCA_018645475.1 Opitutia bacterium | reverse complement strand
GCAAATATGCAGGCAACCATTAAGGCAAGACGTAACTTGAATGTGGATGGCCTGAACTTTAACCGCGGGGTTTCCAATATACTCATGGAAGCCACCACGATGCGATTAAGCAATGTAAACTTCCCCGCAAATTCTGCCATTCGTTTGAATTCATTAAAAGGAGCAATTGATGGAAGGTATCCCAACTTTGGAAGCAACATCTCAGCTGCTCAGCAGGTTGGCCGGGTAAACTTTATAAAAAATGTATCCTCTGGAGGAAATGTGATGAATAACCGACAGACCTTTGATCAGTTCGGAAATAATATAAAAATAGGCAAAATCAACCGCCCGTAAATCAATCACCCCTCCCCAAAACAGTATGAATTTTCGTTTTTATTCAAACCTCCTTTCCATTTTTTCTATTTTTTATGGGATGACTTATTTAATACCCAGTAATATTTTTGCACAGAGCAAATGGATTGGTGCAACTCCTTCGGAATTACTTCCCGGTTCCCAGCCATTGGGTTCGATGAAGGGCAGAAGTTTTCAAAATAGAAAACCAGCTAAACCTATACGTCCAACAACTCCAGCAGTCTCGTCCAAAGTAAAAAAAGAAGCCACCGATACCCCTATAATATCTCCTGAAAAACCCAGAGAATTTTCGGACTTTCACTCAAACCTGGGAAGACAGCCCATTGTGGAAAAATTACCTACTGCAAGTAAGAACTGGATCGGAGCAACTCCAAATCAAATCATTTCCAATTCTAAACCATTAGGATCTATGAAAAACCGGTCCTACCAGACCTTGAGTTCACCTGCCCCAGTCTCTGCTCCCCCCATTGAAACCCCAACGACACCGGCATCCGACACGAATCAACAAGAATTACCAATTGAATTGAGCTTATTTGCAAGTACACGCCCCTATTTCACAACCAATGTACTTCGTACAAAAGAGGACGAGGTTGAGTCCGCAGTATGGGAAAACACCATAGGCACTTCATTGGCGAGCAAGCCCATACCCACCGGACAATATGTTACCTTGGTGCCTAAGCTTGATTTTCTTATGCAATGGGCAAATTATAATGAAGGATCGATAAGCGACTTACTTAATTATCGTTTTGGAATGGTTAAGGGAACCCTGGATGTATACCTACCACTTGACTTCCGAATTTCTCCAGGCTTGGAATATGATTTTTTACACAGCCAATTTACAGGAGATAAGTTATTTGATGCGGTGGCCCCCTCCTTATCCGTTCAAAAAGTCTTTGGTATAAATGAAAGCACTTTCTTTATGCTTGATGGACTGCTCAAGTACTCGAGCACCAATCGGGTAATTAATTTCGAAACCGAAGATATTTTTCCAGATGACGGAGATAACCTACTTTTAGGTTTAAACCTAAACTTCATGAAGAGTTTTGGCCCTGATGGGCAGTTTATTCTTATGCCTGGGATCGGAATCAGCCGGACCGAATACTTGAAGAATAATCAAGACGGACGGGTGGATATGGTTTATTTCGCTGGACTGAGTGGGATTTGGCAACCTCTGCAGTGGTTAAGTTTTCAAACATTTGGCAATTTCTCGACGATGAATACGAATGGTGCTGGAGAAATTCTTTTGGGAAAATCCTCAAAATTCCAAGCTTGGGATATTGGTGCATCTGTTACCGCAAGCCATACTTTTTAAACGGAACATACACTCAGGTTTAGAAAGTCTCTGAACAATAAAGAGTTTATGCTTGCCCCATGCCAATCTTTAAAAGAGCAGGATTCATTTAATAACTATCGGGACTTAATTATTAATCGGTAATGATCTCATTATTACGGTAATTCGCCCTTGTTTTCTCTTTACCATTTTCATGGTAAGTAATCGAATATCCGTGAAGGTCACCGTTTTTCCAGTTTCCCTCTGACATGATTACACCGGACTTATACCATTTTTTCCAAGTACCGTCTGGATTACCATCAACCACCCTGCCTTGGGTTTCTTTTTTTCCATTTTCATACCAGCTTGTCCAAATCCGGGAAGGAACCCCATTTTCAAACATCCCATCTAATTGTTTTTGGCCGCTCTTGTAAAAATATTGAAATGAACAAAAGAAACCATCCCCCATTCTCTCTTGTTTAATTTCGAAAGATAAAAGGTTTTCATGCATGCTCTTGTCATTATTTTCGATTGGAAGTTTGGGTATACTTGCAGATCTTTCAACTATAAGAGACTCGAACTGATTTGATTGAAGAGCCTTGGATAACTGAATTTGATTTAATTCACTCTGTATTTGATCGATAAATTTTTGCTTGGCATATAATTTGCGATTTTTTTCCTTCAACTCACTTTCAAATTCAACAATTTGAAAGTGTTCTTTTTTTGTTCTGTCTATTGATATTTGAATTTCGCTTTCAATAGAATTAAGAAACTTATGATTATCGCTAAGGTTTTCGATCTTTGCTCTAATCGCTTTAATAAAGGACTCTTGAAGCCCTTGAATTTGCCTGAAATATTTTAAGGCAACGGGATTTGTCTCTGTAGAACTATTTTTGTCCTCTGGCCCTAGAATGTTTGATCGTTTATCTTCAAGGTCTTTTATTTGATCCAATACAGACTTCACCCGATCTGATTTAGAAATTACTTCGAGTTCTAAAAATTCCTGCGAAAGTTTAAAATCTGAATACTCTTTCTCAGAATCTTTCCGAAAGGAATTAAATCTTGTTTGAATCTGGAGAATTGAACGCAGTTGAGTTCTCAACTCAATGAGCTGTAACATAACATTTAATTTTTCATGAGAAAGACTGCTGATCGTTTCATTAATGGTCTCAATTTCATTATCAACATGGGCAATATCAAATAACTTTTTGCTAGATCTTATTTTATTCAGTATTTCAGCCTCATCTTGCAGATTCTTGTTCAAAAGCTTTTCTAAATTTACAACTTGAGCATCTATCTTTGTCTGTTTTTTTTCTTCATTTAGTCTTAAATATTCAGATTGGACGATACTTGCGACATACATTGCACCTTCAGGAGTGCTGGCCCTGGAAAAAATTTCCAGTTGGGGTAAGCCTTTTTCATTTATTGAATCAATTATTCGGTAAAATATTTCCGTCTCTAAGCTTAACTGTAATCCGACTTGCCCAAAAGGTTCCAATAACTGCGCACTCATTCCCGGTATAGATCTCATTCTATCAATTACACGAATACGAAGTTCATGGCTTTGTAAAAGAAGTTTATGCGGGTAAATCAATGCCTGAAGTTGAAGATTAGTATTAGACACACTCAAGTTTTCCTGTGAAGGCACTAAAAGAAAAGAAGAAGAAGATTCGTAAAATTCACGACGGTTACTCTTTGGTTTCAATTGATATTCCTGAATTTCCATCTTTAGTTGCAGGCTTCCGTTATTCCAATAACGTTCAAAGTTCTTGAGACTTCCATCTTCAAACTTACAAAATAAATTTATTTGGCCATCATTGAATTTAGAAACAGAAGTACCGGAAAAAGGCACTTTGTGATTTTTTAAATAAATAAGACCACCACGATTCTGCAGATCTTTTGTATCCTTACTATTTTGAATTATCTCCGTTGAATACCAAAGTTCAGATTTTCCCAGTGCATCACTCAAAAAAGAAGAAAATAATGTAAGAAATAGGGAAAACATAAACTTTTTCATTCTCATAATATAAACTTACAAAAGATAGTAATCTATTATAAACCTTCGTTTATTATGTAATAAGAGAAGAACCTAAATAATTTCATATGGACTATGTACGCGGTTAATGAGAAATAAAGATTAAGTTCGTGATTTTAAATGGTTGCCAAAAAATCACTGTTTGCATAAATAACCTCACTTAGTTTGACCGGAAGGATGGCAGAGTGGTCGAATGCGGCGGTCTTGAAAACCGCTGAGCCGGAAACGGCTCCGGGGGTTCGAATCCCTCTCCTTCCGCCATTCCCTAAGTATTATTAGGATCAGGAGTGTCGCCGGTCGGTTCACCTACCCCTGGTTCATCATCCTGACCTGGCAAACGGTTGTGAATTTCTTCAATTTCTTCAGGCGGGGTTGTAAAGCGGTTAAATGTTTGTCGCTCAGTCGACTGAGTAAGCTTGACCAGTAAATCTTCATTTTCCCGGTCTACATAAAAAATTTGTAAAAGTTTAGAATGAGACTCGCCAACCAGTTTTTTTGAATCGTCAAAGGGCGTGAAATATTCAGGTTTCAATTTTTTAAGATTAGCAAGGGATTCCTCTAACTTAGGAAGAATGACCTGCTTACGATCCAATATGTCCATAGAGGGTGGCTCTTTTTTGGTTTTCAACCAAGTATTTTCTTCAAGTAAAACTTTATGCACCTCTTCACAGAGAAGAAGGTGTGCCTTAATAACCTCTCTTGGTTCCATCAAAAAAGTTTAAAAAATTAATACCTAATTAATTATTCAATCCCAGACAGGACGGGATCGGGCTTTTTAGGGACGGTATAAATGCCATAGCGATTAACTGCCTGGCGAATGGCCCGAGTATCTTCCAATTGCTCGCGTCTCCATTTGGCCATTCCGAATACAAAACTAAGGTATTTATTTTTAGCCATTCCTTCCCGTGCTTCCTGCACCGAGTTGACATATTCTTCAATGGAGGAATATGTCTCAGTGGCTTGTACATAATTCCCCAATTTCTCCTCACATAGTGCAATTTGATATAAAACAGGAACCTGCCAGGATGGAGAACTATCCACATCCCGAAGAGCCGAGTAAATTCGGTATGCATTAAAGTACTCATTATCTTCAAAGAATTTATTGGCTAGATAATTACCTGTTTTCTTCTTCCAAAAATTCCACACCCCTTTCAATTTATTCAAGGCTATATAATCTCGATCTCTCATGGATCTAGACTTCTCCATATTCATAACCAATTCAGGATTAAAGTCGGCCTCCTTGAGTAATTTAAGTAATTCTGCAACCGATTCCTCATCCTGATTTAATTGTTCATATGTAAGGGCAAGAAGATAGTGAGCCTCTGGAACATAAGGGCTTTGCGGGTAAAGAGTACCATAACCACGTAATGACTCTTTAACCTTGGCGAAATCCGCACGAGGGGTTTGATCGAATTTAATTTCAGCTTCCTGCCTTTTTTCGGGGGGGAGACGATTCATACGTTCCTCTTTTCTCAAATTCTCGCGTGCTCGCCTGTAGTGGGCTAACCCCTGTTTGAATCGAACGGAACCACGGTCAGAATCACCCAATTGCTCAAGTCTCCACAAACGATCAAAAAATTTGATTGCGTTATCATAATCCTCGGAATCCATAAAAGTTTCTGCAATTTCAAACATTGCTTGATTGGATTCTGAATCCATTCGGTTTTCAAGTGCTTTTCCTTTTTTCTTTTCCGCCAAATCAAAAGCCGGGTTTTGAGGAAGTGTAAGAGTGGCATTTATTGCATCGTAAAATTTATT
>JABGWU010000095.1 GCA_018645475.1 Opitutia bacterium | reverse complement strand
GGTTTCTGATTGGTTGGATGACGGTGTTACGGGTTATTTATGTAAACCGAAGTCAGCTGAAGAAATTGCATCCTATGCGATAAGAATACTTAACGACCGCGAACTGATGAACACTATGGGGCGTGCAGGTCAGGAAAGCATTAAAAATAAATTTTTACCCGAAATTCATCTAAGGAAACTAGAGCAAGTCTATGCCTCCTGCGTCTAAAATCAAAGTTGCATTTTATTGTTTTTTTCCCGGAGGAGGCATAGGTCAATACACGCATGAACTTCTGACACAATTGATGTGTCTGGAATCATTGACAGTCTCACTTTACTGTCCACCCAATTTTGAATGGTTGAACAAGGCAAAATATGAAACACACCCTGTTTTATTTCAGATTTCGTCGAGCCAGCCACTTATCCGTAAAATGAAATTCCTCATGGGGCAGTGGATAAATCCGAATCGATTCCTCCATCATGCGGTTAAATCAAAAGCTCATATCGTTCACTTCAGTAATTTCAACCATTTGACTTATCCCGCCTGGAAAGGCTTTAAGACGAAAAATGCTCCATTAGTGCAGGCTTGCACTGCTCATGATGTCAAAAGAGCGGTTCCTATTTTAAACCGAAATTGGGAGACGAGGCAGTTAAGTGAATTCTACAAAGATTGTCGAATAATTTTCGTTCATGGTGAAAATCAAAAACAAGAATTGGAATCGTTTACAGGAAAGGGAAATTACAAAACGGTCATTGTACCCATGGGACCGTTTGAGTTTCCAGGAAGTCAACATTCACAAAAAACTAAATTTGAAAAAAAAGACAATCAAGCAAGCAAAGGTCTCTTTTTTGGAAATATCAGAGATGAGAAAAATCTTGATGGATTGCTGAAAGCCCTTTCGATTGACCCTGAAAAAGTTCAATTGACAGTCGCTGGAAAATCTGGAATTTCGGGACATAAATCCATCCAATATTATCAAGACCTTGCAGACTCACTAGGCCTCAAAGGCAAAATCCTGTGGCTGGATGGTCATGTACCAGAAGATCAAGTTTCGGAACTCTTTCAATCATCAGACTGGGTTGCACTTCCTTACAAAGACAAATTCACATCTCAGAGTGGCGTCTTCAACATAGCCACCCATTATTCAAAACCAATGCTGATCACCCCTGCCCCAACGTTTAAGGAAATATTTGCAAAATATTCCTTGGGTGAATTAGCAATCAATGAAAGTCCCGGCGAGATGCAAATAGCATTAAAACGACTGATTCAAGGAATAAAAACATCCAAATACGATGGATTTCAAAGTTATCAGGACTATCATACTTGGGAAAAGAACGCAGAATTAACCAAATCTGCTTACCAAGAGTCTGTGGATCCAAGAGTTGAATCAATATGAAGATTGCGGTGGTAACACCAATACCAACTCCATATCGTGATGCCTTTTGGAATGTGGTAGCAGCATTACCTGATGTCGAATTACATGTTCTTTACTGCGCATCAGGGAAAGCTGATCGACCTTGGAAAAATTCATGGCAAATGAATTACCACCACGCATTTTTGAAAGGTTGGAATTTATTGGGCTGGAAATCGCGTGAAGCATCTCTTTATTGCAATCCTGAAGTCATCATACAGTTGAATCATATCCAGCCAGAAAAGGTACTCATCGGAGGATATAACCATCTCACGATGTTACTGGCCATGGCGTGGTCTGTTATGAATAGTCGTGATTTCTACCTGATGTGCGAAACGAGCCATTTACGGAAAAGTAAGGGCATCCGAAGTCGTTTGAAAAGGCTGTTCATTGAAGCGATCGGAAGAAAATCTGCGGGTGGATTTCCAACCGGAAAAGCTGCTTCAAGATATCTACAATTTCATGGCTGGAAAAAAGATTCGCTGAGTTATCTTCCTAACGTTCCAGACATTAATGGCATCACAAAAAAGCTAGAATTACTAAAGGCAGAAGGGGCGCAAATACGGTCAAAATGGAAAATCAAAGACGAGAAAATAATCATCTATGTGGGTAGACTGATAAAAAAGAAAAATGTTGATCATTTAATAAAAGCAATTGCAAATATTAACCTGGAATCCAGGTTGGCTTTAGTTGTCATCGGAGATGGTGACCAAGCGCAAGATCTTCAATCTCTTAGTCAAAAACTGGGAACGGAAAAAGTAACGCGATTTTTGGGTTTTCTGGAGCCTGAATCGATATTGGAATGGTTTGCGCTCGCAAGCGTCTTTGTACTTCCTTCCAATGAGACGTGGGGCGTTGCGCCTATTGAGGCAGCTTCTGCCGGTCTGCACCTGATTTTGTCAGAAAATGTGGGTTCGGCTTTTGAAATATCTGATCGCTATTCGAAAATCCATATCGTTCAGGAAGGAAACATTCAGCAATGGCAAACGACAATCCTGAATGCCATTGATTCTAATCATGACTTAGGCGAGGATAGGTATGCCTCATCTTTAACTCAACATTTGCTGCAAGATTGGAGTTATTCTGCATTAGCATCCAGGATGCTTACTTTTTTGACATCCAAACGAAAGATCTCTTTGGTTTAAATGACCAATGCTTCCAAAATATGGGCCATGGGCGCCGCGTTCATTGTCATCGCCCCACTGTCAACAAGTGGCAGTGCCATTGGGATTTTGAAATGGTTAAGATTGCTGACAACAGTGCTGGCCTTCTACTTTTCCATTTCTAACATCAAACTTCCAGAACGCCTGGGAGGAGCAAGGAGCTTGTTTATTTTTGTTCTTTTTTTCACATTTGCCGCTTTATGGAGCAATTACCCCGTCATGGGAATGGTCAACAAAGGAATGTTATTTTTTACGGTTATGACGGGTCTGGCAATGAGTTATTCTGCTGTATCGGCAAAAGATTTATTAAAGAAGTTACATATGATAGGATACGTTGGCGGAGCCTCTTCGTTGACCCTTGGCTATGTGTTCCTTACTAACAAAGAAGGAAATCTTGCGGGTGATCGACTGGCCGTAGCCGGTATGAACGCAAACACAATAGGTGCCGCTGGCGCTCTGCTATTGTTATTAGCCGTTTATTTGGTATTCAAATCTAAAAGAAACATTCAAAAGGCTGTTCACCTTTCCAGTGCTGTCTTCCTATTGGCTATCGTTTTGGGAACCGGAAGCCGGGGGGCACTGCTGATGACCGCGGTAGGTTTATTTTTTATTCTGAAGCCTATTTTAAGCAAAAATGCCATGTCGATATTTGTGGTGTGCATGATACCATTTGTAGTTTTACAAATATACGGAGCCATTTCTACTAAAGAAGACACAGTGACCCCGGGAATTGATAGGCTTGCCAATATGAATATGGAAACCAAAAACACAAGGTCAGGCATGTGGAATTGGACCATAAAAAGGTTTAATGAATCTCCAGTGATTGGAAAAGGATGGCTGAATTGGGGGGGAACCACTTCAGCGAACACGCACAACGTCTATCTGCATGTATTGGCGGAATCCGGCGTCATCGGAGGCGTCGTATTTTTAGTCATGCTATTCCGATTATTTTCTATCTATAGAGTGAACGCCTCTTCCTTGAAGGCAGGAATGGATACTTATGATTTTACACCTCTGGGTGCAGGAATTTCAGCGTCCGTACTTGCACATGGAATGGTTGAGAGCTCAACAATACTAGGAACAACCACCAATGCACTT
>JABGWU010000094.1 GCA_018645475.1 Opitutia bacterium | reverse complement strand
TTTTGACCAACTTAACGAAAACCAGGGAGTCTTTCAAGCAGTTAACCCCATGGCAATCTTGTCTGGTGGGGATGGCACCCCATCTCCTATATGGGGTGGTGGCATGGAACTTTCCTTTCTTTTCGAAAAACCAAATGGAAAAAAAGAACAGGGTGCTTATGTAATGCTGAAAAATGACGGAACTCAGGAACAAGGTGATTTTGATTCTGATCAAGTCAGAAAAGATTTCTCTTTAGACAATTAATTGAACTAACTCTTATCATTATGAATACAATAATCAGTTTTCTTTTAATCTTTTTCTTCGCTTCTTCTTTTCTTCTTGGTCGAACTACCTTAACTCCCTCGCAACCTTCAGGAAATAAAGGTGATGTAATTAGCATAGATCTACATTTCTCAACAGATACAGCTCAAGTTGTTGGAGCCCAATTCGCGATTGAATATGATCCTGCCCAAATGACAGTAGGAGAGATAATCAAGGGCGAGGCTGTTGTGGACCATGCAGTTTTTGATGAACAGACCAATGGGAAAATCACTTTAACCGTTCTTTCCATGACTAATCAAATCTTCACGGATGGAGTACTTGCGAGTGTATCCTTTACATTGGATGAGGATTTGTCTTCCGACACGACCGCAGCCACTTTATCTCTCAACGAAACCATGCTGGTAACCAAAGCTGGTGGAGTAGAAGCCTTTGAGGCAATTCAAAAAATAAACGATTTATTTTTGAAATATGCCGCTGAAGTTGATTCCACAAAGCCATCAACCTCACGCGCAATAAGCTTTTCTTCAGAAGATGACGGGAGTGACACTTCATACTCTTGGGATTTTGGAGACGGAAATGTAAAATCTGGTAAAAATGCCTCTCATACTTACAAGACTCCGAATAGTTATCTTATCACTATTACAGCAACTAATTTCTTAGGTTCCAAAGAAAGCACTAGAAGAGTTACAATTGACGCTCCCTACTGGTTGCTTGATGCCAAGGATTTAGGAAATGGGTGGAAATCTTTCGATTGGTTTGGTAATTATTACGAAAGTTCCTCCAATAATTGGATTTACCACGAGCAATTAGGCTGGCTCTATCGATCGGGTGAAACTGTTGACGACACTTGGTTCTGGTCAAAACATTGGAACTGGGGTTGGACTAGTGATTTAAGTTACCCCTACCTCGTAAAATCTAATTCTGAATGGATGTTCTACCTTCAGGGAACTTCAAATCCCATTCGGCTTTACGATTATGGACTGAGTTCTTGGCTGGATAAATAAACCTTCTTTTATTGAGCATTCTTCCCTTCTTCCACAAGTTTTTCCTACTATGATTCGTTGTACTTTCGTATTCTTTCTTCTTGCCCAATTATCAATTGCAGATGTCCCCGTTCCACACACCGGACACGTCTCCATATCTGGAGCTCCATACTGGGGTACGGCACAGTTCAAATTCTCAATTATAGATGAGGACGGAAAGGTTTTATGGAATCATGATGGCAGCACTTCTTCTATCCCGCTCAATAGCGTATCAATTGAAGTCCAAAATGGCTTTTACTCACTCCACTTAGGTGATTCATCTATGAACGGGATGAAAACACTTCCTGCGAGTTCATTAAGTTCTACTCAGAAAGCATTCCTCAGAATTTGGTTTGATAAAGGAACAGGGAACTTTGAAAGGGTTGGGATTGATTTAGCTCTAGGGGCAGCTCCTTTTGCCCTCGTTTCTGAACTATCCAGGTCCGGTGGCACGAGTTTTGAATCACGTATCGCAGCTTTAGAAAATATAATTTCTAATATCCCGGCTACTTCTATCGACCCTGTTCTACTTGCAGAAATTGGTTATAAAAAATTCCCATCCAGAAATTTATCTGGACTATCCTTTCCCAATCTTAATCTTGACCAAGCAGATTTTAAATCTGCAGTCATTACTTCTGCCAACCTATTTAAATCATCCATGAAAAATGCAGTTTTTCAAAATTCTACGATTAAAGATTCTAATTTCTCGGAAACTATTCTAACCACATCCAACCTAACGAGCTCTAAATTTATTTCGGTGAATTTAATTAATGCTAATGCGGTAGGTGCAACCTTTTCTCAAATGGAAGGTAATTCATCTGATTTTTCTCAAGCAAATTTAACTCTTTGTGATTTCAATGAAGCCATTTTTTCAGATTGTAATTTTTCCAACGCGAGTTTCCAAGGAGCTTCCTTAAGTGCTTCAATTTTTAAAAGTTGTAACTTCTCTAACTCAAACTTGATCAATTTAGACGCTCCTTCAGTAGATTTTTCTAGTTCAAACATGAGTAACGCCACGATTTCTGGAAATTTATCAAAGAGTAAATTTATAAATTCCAATCTAAGTGGAAGTGATTTTTCTTCTTGCGACTTAACGGGAGCTGATCTTACCGGAGCATCTGGATTTACGCCTAACATATACATCAATGTTACCTACTCAGGCACCACTCTGCCCGATGGTTCAACTAGAAATAACTAAACCTCATTTCTTACTGAGTAAAAGCAGGCAGATGCTGACAAGAAGCTTTATCTTTAGTCTTTTTACAAGGCATTGGCTAATCAGTTTCTCCTTAGTCCTAGGATCCTTTTCCTTACACGGAGAAGTTACCCTAAATTTCAGTAATATTGGCACATCTATGCAAATCGCTAATTCAGCAGGTATAGGATGGTATTCCACAGGTAATTCATTTAGGGAATCAGAACTTCCTATTAATCTTGAACAAGCACGCAGGGTTCAACTCGGTTTTCCTACCTCAGGTTGGGAATCCGAGTATGCAGGGACTACCTGGAAACTTTCACCCTGGTTAGGGACATATGAACCAACATCTGCCCCCTGGGTGTATCATGAAACATTAGGATGGATTTATTTTCATCAAGCAGATTTGAATTCAATTTGGATTTGGAAAGATGAATTAGGCTGGGTTTGGACAAACCAAGATGTTTTCCCCTATTTATACCAAACCCTTCCTGATGGTTGGTTGGCGCTAAACCCAAAATCATCAAGACCAGCTTTAGTTTTTGACTTTCCAACTAACACATGGTTCAAGATTGAAAAACCAACGATAAATTTATCTATCACTCCAATACCAAGCAATGGTGGCACCATTGATGGATTAAGAGAAATTAATACGGGAGGGAATTTAGCAGTCCTCGCACGACCAAATATTGGATTTGTATTTTCTAAGTGGGAAGGAACATACAATACGAATGAGAATCCCCTTCTCGTTGACGAATTAAAGAAGAGTATTTCTCTCAACGCAATCTTCTCACCGATCAATCAAGTGATTAATTCGCCTGAAATGGATTTGATCCTAGGGCATTTAAGCTCTCAATCTGACCGGCAGAAAGCATTGCTAGAATTAGGCTTAAACGGATATTCTTCACTTGTATCGAACCCGCTTGATCCCAATAGTTTCAATTCAGAATTAGAGTTCTTTATTCATGCCACCGGTGCTCAAACATCTCAACAACCAACATTAATTTTCAATTCAGAATCAGCTCTAATAACTCATCCTTTTGCTCCTATGAAAGTTGGGAGTGAATCTGAAGTATACCTTGAAGGTTCAATGAGAGGTATAATAAAACATCGAGTAATCTCAATAGAATCCGTTCATACAGTTCAGTCTGTTAAAGTTGAATTAGTATTCCCCAATAAAGAGATTGAGATCAGGTGGTTTGCTCAAGATGTGGAAGGAAA
>JABGWU010000093.1 GCA_018645475.1 Opitutia bacterium | reverse complement strand
GTAAACGAAGAGACCTTTTATCCCAGCCGATGGCCCAGACAGGATCGTTTTTACCTTTCGAAGTCGGATGCACGCCTTGGGGGCCAATGACTTCGGTGTATTGTCTGCGTTCAATCACTTCCCACTTTTTACCGTCATAAGTGGCCAGGCAGCCACGATCCTCCGAACCTCGTTTGGTGTAGTCTTGGGAGACCTGCCAAAGTTCAGGCTTATCCAAATGGCCACTCATAGCTTCACCGTTGTTACTGACCACTACTTTTCCCTGTGATGTGAACCCGCCTTTACCGTGATATCCGGGAATGGGGTCATGAAAGAGTTTTTTAAATTCCAAGGTATGCACATTTACCTCGTAGAACATATTTTCCATATCGTATAGATAGACAAAATTTTCCGGATCCTTGAGGTGGCGCATAAATGCAGTGACTCGGGCAGGCATCTTGGACGGGTTAATCACACGGACTTTTCCCATGGCATCAATCACATAATGTCCGATAAACAGTTGTTCGGATTCCTCGTGAATCATACGGGCTGCCGGAGTACCTCCCACACTTTCCGCATGGATGGTCATGGTCATATTCTTGTCTATAGAATAGAGCTTATGATCCGACCCTCTGGGCTTATGGGGTGCATAAGTGATCATCCATAATTTATCTGCCCAAGGTATGATTCCACCAATCCCACACTCCTGATGTCCGTCTTTAAAAAACTTTCCGTCTTTGCGGCTTTGTGAGTAGGTCGTGAGATGAGGGTAGATACCGGCAAGCTTACGAGTGCCCGACATTTGCACAATTTTTTCTTCCCCCTTTATCGTTCCAAATACAATCTCTGCATTGCTGGTG
Source organism: Opitutia bacterium (assembly GCA_018645475.1). Classification (GTDB taxonomy): domain Bacteria; phylum Verrucomicrobiota; class Verrucomicrobiia; order Opitutales; family Seribacteraceae; genus Seribacter. The sequence goes on along the minus strand of JABGWU010000093.1, from coordinate 4,228 downwards.
GGTGCATTCTGCTTGGACAAACCCACATCATTTGATTCAGCCTTTGACGAAAAGTGTAAGACCCCGAGGGTGATTAAAAAAAGACTCTTTTTCATAAAGGTTTTACTCACAGATAAAGCTTTTTTAACGAAAGAGAGCGTTCTATTTTGCTTTTGATTTGATAAATCCTTCCGGGGCTATCTTGAGAAGTTTGTTCAATTCGGCTTCATTCATTCCAAGTAATTTGACCTGGGGATTTCTTTCAAGATTGAGGTCGTTGTAAATCACCTTTTGGGGCATGCCTCCATGCACTTGCAGGGAGATCTGACCCTCGAGTTCTCCGATTGGATCGCGGAGTGCTACGGTGATTTGACCATTGATCGCGAGCCAAATCCGATGACCCGCCGCGAGAATTTGATACTCATTCCATTTTTCGGGCTTCAGGTTTTTTTCGGCAGTATCTTTATTCTTTGCCAGAATTCTTCGACCATGCTCATGGTAGAGGGAACCCCACCACCCTTTACCAATATCCGCCTGATAACCAATTGCATGACCATTTGACTCGCGTTTGGAACGAAATTGAATTCCTGCGTTGGCTGCAAAGGGCACCTGTTTAACCTGAAGAGTAAGTTTAAAATCACTTACTTCTTTGTCGTACCAAAGAAACTGATTTCCGATAATTTTTTGGTCTCCCTTGGTCCCCACAATGGCACCATCCTGTACCGACCAGTAAGACATATCCTCTGCACTCCATCCGGTCAGGTCATTACCATTAAAAAAGGTCTCTTTCCCCAAAAGTGTGGTAGTGCCAATCAAGAAATATAGGGTAGATAGGAATAGGTCATAAAGTTTCATGAGTTTCGCAGGTTTTGTAGGTTCTTCTGAAACTAGTCTTGAAAGGAGAGTTCTAGGCTTTCAATCAAAGGCTTGGAAGCATTGGAAGTAATGTCGCTGATTTTGACTTCGATCTGAAATCCATATCCTTCAGGTAGGTCGGCAAGATTTTGTCGGGCCGGGCTCTTCTTGATTTGTTTGGAAAAGCCCTTGGTGTAATCATAACTTTCTTTCATCTCTGACCATTTACTCCATCTATCGATCTTACCGTTATTGGTGGTATCCACTCCGACACGAGATTCCACTTTTTCAACCCACGGGCCAGTGCTTACATAATCCTTTGCAGTCTGAGTGATCAGGTAGAATTTTCCTTCGGCAAAACCAATATCGGGGTCCGGATGTCCCCGGCCGATTTCACCACAGAATTCGAAAGGCTTATTGATGCTGGAAGAAGTAAACCAAGCGATTCTAATTTTGTCGTTAGCGGGATGAAAATCACAGAATAAATAATACTGTCCACCGATACTGATCGCCGCCCAGTCGCCATAGGCATCTTGTTCTGGTTCATGGATTTCATATTCAGCCACACTGGTTGGGAATCTCTTCGGGTATTCTTTCGTCCAATGTGGGTGGTTATACTTGGCCATCTTTCCCGTTGGCTTTGTTCGGTGATCTATGGCTGGATCCAAAATTTTGAACGGGTGCATGCCATTTGGGCTTATTGAATGACCAGCCAGAGGTGAATCCCAGGAATGCTTTCCTGCATGAATTGGGCTCCAGTCTTCATAAATAATATGAAATTTTCCATCAAGATCTCTTATCACTGCACAATCCGAACCATCAGATGGATCGGCAAAGGCGAGTCCCATGTTTTTACCAGGTTTACCGTCGGTCAGGTCATCGTCGATGTAGAGATGGGGATCCTGATCGTTGGGGAAGTCGTAATAGATGTAGGTTTTTCCTCCAACCTGCTCTGCAGTAGTTGTCCACCGCGCAAATCTAGGGGTTACCGAGCCATGGTGTACCCAGTTTTTCATATCCTTACTTTGCCAGGCGTGATAGCCTCCTAACCCTTTTTCTAATCCACCTGGTGCATTGAATTGGTTTTCATCAGGCGTTGTTTTGAGGGGAATATTAAATCCCTCGAGTTTGGTATATTTTGGTTCAAATTTCCCGGATTTTTTCCCTTGAGATGGTCTCGGCGGACTGTATCGGCCAAACATCCAATAGTCATTGGGTCCCTTGGAGAGGAAGACGGGTGCGTCCTTCAGGTTAGACGGGCCAACACCGGGGACTTCTTCCCAGCTTTGCCAAACGGGGGACTGGTGAATGGTAAGGGATTGAAGAGATTTTTTACTTTTGAATTTCTTTAGCTTTGTTTTAAAGTGACCGGCTTTTTCTTTAGGTGAGACTACATCGTCTTTAATGATGAGTCCTTTGCTCGATTGAATATTCTTTTCCCATTCTGTTTGGCTCTTAATTTGCCAGCTTTCGGAAAAAAGAGAGGCTGTGACGAAAAGGGTAAGGGATGTGATTGAAGAAAGTTTCATGATTATCTTGTAATTGAGTTAGTTGGATTTTGGAATAGTGAATCCTTTAGGAAGATAGGATACCTCTCGGTCATTTGGTACTTTTTTTCCCGAAGAACTTCTTCCATTTCTGACTTCCTTGTCGAGTACCTCAATTAGCTCTTTTACCTTCGCTTTGTTCTTTGCCTGAAGATTTGTTTTCTCACTTTTTTCCTGCTTGAGGTTAAACAATTGGATGGGGGGTAATCCTTGCTTTTTGGCGTCGTTCTCACGAGGTGCACTCCATCCACCGCTTCCTGCAGAAAGGCAAAGTTTCCAGTCTCCCTGTCTAATAGAGAAGGAGCCGCTAATGGAATGACTGATGAGTGTAGAACGGGTTGTCTTAGGCTTACCCTTAAACGCAGGAACCAGGCTAAAAGAATCCTCACCTCCGTTATCGATCTTGGGTTGGTTCGTGATATCTCGCATGGTGTCATAGAGATCGGTTAGGCAGGCAAGGGCATTGGTCTTTTGTCCCGCCTTGATTCCTTTTGGCCAGCGGACAATCAAGGGTACCCGGTGCCCAGCCTCGTAAATGTCTGCCTTGTGTCCACGAAATCCCGCACTGGGATCGTGACCAAATTCAGCTAACTTTTCAAAGTTTCCTTGGGGTGAACAACCGTTGTCGCTGGTAAAGAAAACCAGGGTATTTTCGTCGACCCCAGCCTCCTTGATTGCTGCCAATAGTTCACCCATATGTCCATCGACCTGCATCATAAAGTCAGCATAAGGATTCATCTTACTTGCATCCTTGTAGGGTGGCACAGGGACGATGGGAGTATGTGGGGCTGGTAAGGGAAGATAGAGAAAGAAAGGTTTTTTCTTTTTCGCACGCTCCTTAACATAGGTTACACTTTTTTCGAATAAATGGGGCAGAACTTCATCGATCTGAAAATCGGAACCAATCGGACCGTTTCGATACCAACCATATGGATCTTCGGTTCTGTTCACGCCTTCTTCCCGATCGGGCAAAGCGGTGACCTTGCCGGTATCCACCCATACATAGGGAGGCATATCCAAAGATCCGCAATGGCCATAGTAATTAGAGAATCCATTGATGTCGGGTCCGTTTTTCACCGGTTTAGTAAAATCAATATCCTTCCATTTCTTCTCACTCTTGTCCGCATTGGCCCAGTCCCATCCAAGGTGCCATTTACCTATCATCTGGGTGTGATACCCGGCCTTTTTCAGAAGATGGGCGACGGTGGCTCTCTCTGCGGGAATCAGGTGCTCACTTGTTCCGCTCAACACTCCACGGGCAAGTCGGGATCTCCAATTGTAGCGACCTGTGAGTACTCCATATCTTGTTGGTGTGCAAACCGCACTGGAAGAATGGGCATCCATAAAGGTAATTCCTTCATCTGCCATCTTTTGCAGATGGGGAGTTTTTATTTTGCATTCTGGATTGGTCGGGGATACATCTCCGATGCCCAAATCATCAGCGAGGACGAAGATCACATTCGGACGAGCATGATGCTTGGCGTGAAGGAGGCAAGATAGGAAGATTCCAAGGGTGAGTAGATATGATTTCATGATTTTATAAATTTCAGAGTTTTTCGACTTCGGTGAAGTAGGCACCACCCACTTGTCCTTGTTGATTATAGATATAAGTCCAAAGCTCAGTAATTCCTGAGGGTAGGGTAAGAGTAAAATTAATTTCCTTGGAACCATCTTTGATCACAGCTTCTTCTTCAAGCCCTGCAATTTTAATCCTAGCCTTGACGCCAACGATGGTCTTATCGGCTTCTTTCGGCCATTGACGAAGAGTGAAGCGATATTCACCGGCTTTTAGTACATTTACCAGCCAGGGATAAGTCACTTTGGGAATGGCCTTAATTGAACGGAAG
>JABGWU010000092.1 GCA_018645475.1 Opitutia bacterium | reverse complement strand
TGGACTTCAAGGCAAAGGGTTTGTGTTCGTCAACCCAAATGCAACCTCGACCTGCGGATGTGGAGAATCTTTTTCCATAACCTGATTTTCACGTATCCCAGATTTTACAGGCACCTGCCTTCACCGATCAGGTAAATGCACGCATCCCTTGTGGATGCGTTTTTTTTAATTATGCAAATAGCTTCTGAAACTCAGGAAGAGATTGAACAAGTCCGAAAGAATTGCGGATATTATTTTTTAGATGGATGGAGTGTACTTTCTGCTAAAGGGAAAGATACTCTTCATTTTTTGCAAACACAGACCACCAATGATGCATTGCAGTTGCAAGTGGGGCAAGGTCAATCCAGCGCTATCACAGATAGGCAAGCTCGCCTGATAACCAGCTTTTCGCTTCATCGTGTGGATGGAAATGAAAGTTGGCTCTTATCCGATAATTCAAAAACTTTGCACGATCATCTAGAGTCCTACCACTTCCGCGAAGACGTTGCGTTTGAAATAGTCAATCTGGACTTACTCGCTATTCAAGGTCCGAAAAGTATTTTAGTTCTTGAAAAAATATTCAGTTCTCTCCCCGAAAAACCTAATGATATAAAGCGAAATGATTTTGAAGGTGTGCCTCTGACAGTGATAAAAAAATCCTTTACTGGAGAAGAGGGGTTCATCATCTGCCTACCCTCTGAACTAAATGAAAATTTCATACAAAAACTAGTTAAGGCAGAAATCCAATCTGCTAAAATTGGAGAACAAGCGCGCGAAATTCTAAGAATTGAAGCGGGCATTCCAGTCTTCGGTAAAGACATGGATGGCAAAAACATCCTCCCTGAAACAGGGCTAGAGCATAGCTCCGTAAGCTACAACAAAGGCTGCTATATTGGGCAAGAGGTTATTGCTCGCATAAAAACTTATGGTGCACCCAACTTTGCCTTGATGGGAGTGACTATCGAAGGACCTATCTCACCACCGATAAATGGGTCGATTTTGCTCGGGGGGAAAAAAATAGGGATAATCAAAAGCTCGGTACGCTCGGCATCTCTCGACAAGTTAATCGCCTTAGCCTACCTGCAGAAAGACCATCGCAGTCCAGATGTAGAAATGGATGTAAGCATAGATGAGCGGCCTTTTAAAATCAAAACCTGTCTCTTGCCTTTTTATCAAGCATCCACAAGAAAAGAACATTCCAAAAAGCTTTTGAACGAGGCTCTACAAATCTACAAGGAGCAGGAAAACCTGGATAAACCCATTGCCATTTTAAGGGAGGCTATAGATATCTACCCCAAACATGCAGAGGCTTATGAAGCCCTTGGGGTTTTTCTTGCCAAGCAGGACAAGTTGGATGAAGCCATTGCCCTAATGAAACGCCTGACCGAGATCAACCCACAGGAAATCATGGCCCACACCAACTTATCGGTTTATTACATGAAACAGGGACGCATTGAAGATGCGGAAAACGAAAAAGCCGAGGCAACCGCTTTACAATTCGAGCAAGCGGTAGAAAAAAGCATGGCTAAAAAAATGAAGAAGAAAGAAGCCGAGCAAAGAAAAAAAGAAATGGAAGAAAAAGTCGGAATGTTCAAAAAGGTTTTGGAAATCGATCCAGTGGACCAAGTGGCAAACTTCGGGCTGGGTTCCATCTACCTTGAAACCGGTCGCTATGAAGAAGGACTCGCCCCCCTAAACACCGTTATTGAAAAATTCAAAGACTATTCAGCAGCCTATCTGCTATTAGGAAAAACTCTGGAAAAACTAGCTGAAAATGAAAAAGCCATTGATGTCTATAAAAAAGGGATCGCTGTCGCCTCAAAAAAAGGCGACCTGATGCCACTCAAAGACATGCAGAACAGAATGAATCAACTATTGCACTCGTCACCCTGACCCTTCACAAACGCCCAAATATCTGCCCCCGGCTTTAAAACACCCGCATTAACAATTTTCTGATTTATCGTTACCCCGTGATCCATTAAAAACCAAAACCGCAGAAGTATCTTTTCTTCAGGTGTCGTATAGGCATCTTCCCATTCAGTCATAGACTTATGTGCGGCTATCGTTTTATACAGATTCGAAGGAATTTCAATCCGCTTTTTCTTCAAAAAAGTTTTATAGCCTTCCAATAAAACAGACTGAAACTGTTTGCGACTGACCTTAATTAATTCCGAAACACTGGGTATCTGGCAACCATGATGCTCAAAGAATTTGAGTTTGTAATACTGATGAACGGTCTCCAGCCGAAAATAGCAATGTAGCTCAGACACATTATCGCCATAAACTTTCTCAAGATATTTTCGTATCAAAGGTTTGCCTGCCTGCAACAATAGTTTATTAAGCCGACCTCGTTCAAATAAATGAATTCGAACTGTGCTTAGATGTTTTGCGCATTGTGCTTCAACATCAACTTTTATTCTTTGGCAGTCTGGAGGGATGCGGTACCAGT
>JABGWU010000091.1 GCA_018645475.1 Opitutia bacterium | reverse complement strand
TAAAATTTTTAAATTTTAATCAATGTTGAGTTCAATTTCTTAATGTAGGAAATGGGCTTTTTTAGGATTTGAGCGATACCAATTTTAGGGGATTGTTGAAATGCTTAGTTTCTTGCCTGTCGAAAAAAAATTTAATATTAATAATAGAAACTTTTATTAAGGGTTCTTGCTTTTAAAGATTTATTTAATTTATGATTGGATTTTGAAACCATTACTTCTACAGATTTTTTCAGCACTATACATTATCTCTCTTGTAGGATGTGGATCTCTTGGGGATGATCAGGTGGCGAAGGTTCATCAAGCATGGAATGCTAGATACCACTATGACTTGGAAAACAGAAGAATGGTTTCAAGTTATCAAAATCAAAAAGTTGGACGAACGATTGGGCGAGACAAATGGGGAAGAGTTGATTATGATCGTTTTTGGGTCATGAAACCATTTAAAGGAGAAAATCTTTTGGAATTACATAAATCCGAACTTGATTCAAAAAGAGATGCTCGTTGGGATGAAGCAAATCGCAATTTAATTGAGGCGAGAAAGCTCGAGTTATCTCAAATTGCAAGCCTTGAAGAAGATGGAGATGGTGAAGATACAAAAGAAGGCCAGATTGCTACGGAAGCTGATGATGAATTTTTACCTGCCCCATTTCTGCCACAAGGGATTGATATGACCACAGACGAATCTAGTTTGCCAAAAATTGATGGGGGGTTACCTCCTTTTAATGATAATTCCCCTCAAATCCCAATGCCGAGTGCACCTGATACACCTTCTCCCTTCGCACCTTTGCCACCTTTATAAATTATGCTCAAGTTGTCTTTTTTGCTTAATATAATTGCATTGCTGCTGGGTATGGTTTGTGCATGGGTGATTTTTTCAAATCAATCTCAGGCTGATTCTTTAAGAAAAGAAATTTCCAAGGTTAGTTTAAAAACAAAAGATCTTAGAACCGCAGTTGAGGAAGCTAAAAAAGGGCAGCTAGACAAATTGGCACGGGAAAAAAGAAAAAATGCTGAATTGGAAGAGACTGAAGAGATATCGGTTAAAGAAATTGCAGACCTTTCGAGAAATCGGGATGAGATGAAAGTCATTCTTAGTGAAAATGAGAAAAAAATTGAAAAAATCGCAGCAAATATTCAAAAAACAAAAGTTAACCTTGCCGGAATAAGTAAAGAAATTGAGGCCTCAAATAATGCTTTTACAAATCTGGCTTCAGCAATACCCATATTGCAATCAAATGTTACATCTTTGGAGAAACAAATTTTGGCTGAAGAGGAGAGAAAGAGAGATCTGGAGGAGCTAATTTTAACCTATGATCAAGAAACTGATATATTAATGCATCATTACGATCTAACTTTATCTGCTTTGCAGAAAGATTTCTATGAACATCCTTGGTTAGAGCGAGGTGAGCGAGTCACCGTGGCTTTTTCGCAAGTAGATTTGGATTCTGGAATTCTCATGCTTCCCGTTGGGAAAAACCATGGCATAGAGAAACGCATGAGGTTTTCTGTTCGGGCAAAGGGTAAGCCAATTTGTCAAATTAGGGTTAAGGAGGTTGCTTTTGATCATTGTGTTGCGATGATCATTCCTTTGCGAGGAACCCCAACCCAGTTATTGGAGATTAAGTATCTTGATCTTATATACCTTTAGATTCATTTCTTACCTGTTGGTTCTAGGCTTATTGGGGTTTATATTATTTGGACCTAAAGCACCGACTTCATTGTCTCAAGATCTTTCTGATGGGGAAAGTGAGTTTAATGGGCTTCTTATTCGTTTGGAATCGGATAAAAATGAATCTGATCTTGCTTTGTCAGTTTTGTATCGCTCGCGGGTTGACTTCCGAGATAAAGAAGAAGAATATGTATCAAAAATCCAAAACTTAAAGGCAGAAATTGCTGGATTTACGCCCAAACTCTCTGAATTAGAAAGAGAAATTACTTTAAAGGGTGAAGAGCTTTCTGACTTGGATGAAAAGTTGAAGACTGCCAGTGAACCGATCAAGGAAATTGCAGAAAAGAAGTTGCCATTGAATGAAAAGAAGAAAGCAGTCGAGGATGAACTTGTTGCATTGACTCAATCTTTAAGCACAGCAAAAAGTGAAGCTGATAAAGTGGATAGTAATTTTAAAACACTTGAGGTAAAAAGAAATGTGTCCACTGAAAGTTTTGAAGAAGAGCTAAGCAGATTAATGAATGGAATAAAGAAGCCATATCATTTTTATTATTCTGAAAATAAGGATATATCGGTAGCGAATCGTGCCCCATCCGGAAAGGGAATTTTTGTTAACCTCGGATATGAAGAGGGGTTACGAGAAAGCATGGAGTTTATTACTAAAAATGAAAATGCTACTTCTAAATTACCTTTTCGCTTAAAGGCAACTTTAGTGCAAAAAAAGTTTTCTTTCTTGGAGTTCTTAAATTCCGCTCAAGTTAAGGATGCTTCTTATGCATCCAATGGTCAAAACCTTAGATTGACCAGAAGTGGTGAATCCATAATCGAGGTTGATGAAAATTCTGAAAAAACCGGTAGTGATTAAAATTTTCCTAAATGTGTATTTTCTAATTTATAATATTTCTTGCCAAATTACTTAATTCACACATTCTAAATATGTAATATCAATTTATTTGTGGATACCCCCTCCGAAGAAACAAGCGACGAAGAACTGGCAGATTTAATGGCAGATCCAGAACTGGTGGAGAATGGAGAATCCATTGATGATTTAGGCGATAACTCAGTTGAAGTTGGGATACCACCTCCTTTGACTGATGAAAATTCTGAAGTCGATACAAGTGAAGAATCATTTAGTATGAACGATTTTGAAGAGGATTTTCAGCCTCAAGATTCATCGGTTAACAAAGAGGATATTAATGGAGTCGACGATTCGGTTTCTCAGAATGAAACTTCTGAACCTTTGCCGGTTGTTGAAGAAGGTTCAACTGTAAGCGTTACTTCAACTTCACCTGTTCAAAATGGTGGGGGTGATGTTGCTGAGTTTCGTCAAACTCTTGCGAGTTTATCAAAACAACTGGAGCTAGATCGATTAGCTTTTTTACATAAATCATTGCAGGAGCGGGGCAAACAGGTTCCCAGTCTTAACGAGATTGCCTCAGATATAACCGGTGCAAAACTCCTCAAGCCTTTGGGTGATTGTGATCAATATGGAAAGCGACCATCTACTCGATTAGATGGATGGGTTTCTGGATTATCATTTGGGGTAACCAAGCGAGCAAAAAAATTCTCGAAATAATTTCTCGAAATTATAACTTCTTTTGATACGAAAAGAGGAACGGAAAGTTTAGTAGATTATACAGTCGTTATACCTGCATTTAATGAGCAGGATTATTTAGGTGAAACTCTTGATTTTTTGTTGGCTCAAATTAAAGACACTTCTGAATTTATTGGTGAGGTTATTGTAGTCGATAATAATTCTTCTGATGAAACATCACAAATTGCTAAATCAAAGGGTGTAAAAGTAGTTTTTGAACCCCAAAATCAAATTTCCAGAGCGCGAAATTTGGGTGCAAAAAATGCAAATGGTAAAAATCTAATCTTTCTCGACGCTGACACCAAAGTCAGTGCTGAATTATTGAAAATTGTTTTAAATGCTTTAAATTCTAATGATTCAGGTGGGGGAGGAGCTACGCTAATTTTTGATTCAAATCAAAATCTGTTTCTTTTAGGGACATTCGTGCCTCGTCTTTGGTCATGGATTTCCAAAACATTTAAATTCGCGGCTGGTAGTTTTATATTCTGTCGTAAAGAAATTTTTGAACAAATTGGCGGGTTTTCCGAAAAGCTTTATGCAGGAGAGGAAATATTATTTTCTCAACGATTTAAACAGGAATGTAAGAAGAATGGCCTGAAATTTTTAATTATTGAGGATTACCCCGTAGTGACTTCTTCAAGAAAGTTAGTGTGGTATACTTCATTGCAGATATTAATATTTATTTTTATTCCGATAATCTTTCCCTGGTCGCTTCGAATTCGGTCTCTTTGCACATTTTGGTATCATCGACCTCAAAAATAAGAAATCTATTCGTAAAATTTATTCAAAAGGGTATGATAAACCCCATTTATTACGAATCTCATCCAATGTCTTAATGATTTCTAGACTCTCAGATAATGGCATTATGGGACTTTCTTTTTTACCTTCGATCAATAATTCCCCAAAGTGCTCCGCTTCATAATTAAATCCATTTCCAATAAAGGGTATTTCAATTTCTTTTGTTTCATCAGTTTTCCACTTGGATAAAGTCATTGATTGAGGTTTCCAACATTGTTTGTGGATTCGTATCGTTCCCTCTGTTCCAGAAATGAAGGCTTCCTGTCCGGTGTCTGATTGAATGGAAGAATGGAGTACAGCCATACTACCATTCAAATATTTGAAAATAATTGATGCCTGTTCATCAACACCAGTCTCACCAATTGTCCAATCGGTCACAAATGAATCTGGTTTTCCGTTAAGCATGAATGATAGAGAAACAGGGTATATCCCTACATCTAAAAGAGAACCGCCCGCGAGCTTTGGGTTAAATAATCGACCTTCAATATTTTTCGTCTCAGGTCTAAAGCCAAAATCTGCGTGAATTGTTCTAATTTCCCCTATTTCATGGTTTGCTATAATGTTGCGAACTTTTTCCATTAATGGGGGGAACCTCGACCACATTCCTTCCATCAGTAACATATTTTCTTCCTTTGCCTTTTGGATCATTTGTTTAACTTGACTGGCATTGACAGCAAATGGTTTTTCACACAAAACAGCTTTTCCGTGTTCAAGGCAAATTATAGCATTTTTATTATGCTCTGTATGTGGCGTAGCGATATATACCGCATCAATTGATGTACTTTTGGCTAATTCAATATAGGAGCCAAAAAAATGTTCTATATTCCATTCCTTAGCGAACAAATGTGCTGATTTTTCACTCCTTGAACCCACGGCATTCAAGTAACCATTTGAAGTATTTTTTAATCCTTCAGCAAATGCTCTTGCAATTCTTCCTGTTCCTAAAATCCCCCATCTTATTTTTTTCATTAAATGTAGAGAAGCAAAATTTTTACAACAAGCAATCATTAACCCTCAATTCTTGAACGCTCTTGGTTGACGAATTGATGAAATTATCAAGAATAATCATATGGCAAGGTTTCCCTCATTTTTATTGTCTCGAGTTATTAAATATTCGTTATCTGTTGTATTAATTATCTTCTTTGTAAGTTGCGGGATTGAAGATTCAAGTTTAAACAGAACTGAAGCTAATCAAACTAAATCATTAGCAAAAACTTCTGTGTTAACTCCTGAAGTTTTAAATACTGAGGCTTTTTCAGGATTTCCAAATTCGCAAGTCTTGGAACTTCTATTGGAGAAACATATTAGTGAGATAGTACCTAAAATCAGCAAATCAATTCCCGAACCAATTAAGGTTGATTATGTAAGACTGGAAAATTCTTTTTTGAAAATGCTAATGCAGAATAATACAAAGGGAAGTGATAAAAAGTACCAATTTATATGTGATGAAAATGAAAGATGGATTTATAGGTGCAATATGGAAACCGGAGAAATTGAGTGTTTTAGCATGAGTTCGAATAAGTTGCGCTTGCTCTCTAGTGTTAAGTAAGAAAAGGTATTTATTTCTATGAATAATAAGTTTCAAATTTACGGGATTTTATTGATTTGCATATTGATCATAGGTGGATGTGGAACCACAAAACCTTATGCATATAAGAGTAATAAAATCGATGGATATAAAAAACCGGTAGCTACTGTTGAAAAAGCTTGGTTAGCAAGACATAAATATGATCATGAAAGAAGGCTACTTATTCCCATGGTTGGAGGGACAAGATGGGGTGCAATTCAGGAATATAAAGAAGATGGAACTCTTGAATACCGGGACTGGTGGGTTCGGGATATTAAAACTGAGGATTTGGAACCTGCTCCCTCCACTACTCTGAAAATACCCAAAAATCAGAATATAAGGAAGGTAACAACCTTGGAAGGAATAAATTTGGATAATGTACCAAAGCCAACATTGAAAAATATACATGAGGATAGTAAACCTGTACAAGAAGCGTCTGATTTTATTCCATTAGTGCCTAGTTTAGAAAATAATGCAGAAGAAAAAACGGCTATTGAACCTGGGTTGTTTGATAGTACTCCAGTATTACCTGAAGGTTTACCTCCCTCGGATTCTCCCTTCGCTCCTTTGCCTGATGCATTCCCACCTCTTGATTTACCACTTTAATGGTAAGAATATTTTAAAGTGAGCAAGATAAATCAGGAGTTACAAGTTGTAACGACTGTTTTAATTATCATGCCATAATTAACTTTTGAAACTTACTTAATTGAGAATTTATTTTAGTAAATAAGTTAGGTTGTATGGCGTTTGTGTTAGCATAGGCATTGAGCCTAACTTGTTTTAATCTTACAATTAAAGGATATTTACTTAAGCCTTGGATTCGGTTTAATTTGAATAAAATTATGAAAGAATGAGCAAATTAAAGCAAAGAGTGTATTATGTTTTATTTTGTGGCTCATTAATATAGGCCAAATTCTGGCTCCTCAGTTGCAAAAAGTGGGGGAGGTTCATATTCATGATTGGCTTCAATTTCCTTTGTATCGGCTTTGTTTGCTGGTTTCGTGTTAATGTGTGTTACTTTTGGTTTGGGCAAATCCTTGTCCAGTTTTGTCTTTTTCTCAGGGGGCGGGGGATGTTTCATTTTCTTTGAAATTGGCTTGGGTGTAAAACCAAGATTATTCATCCAAACACGGCTAACGGGGATCATCGTGTTCTCTCCAATAATACTCTTAAGTTGAGACCAAGTAACATTGGCGTAACAACCAGCACCTTTCGTTTTCCCGCTTCCAATTTTTCTTGGAGATCCATTTTTGTTTAAAGTTTTTACCATTCATTACTATTGAAAAATTTTTTGATAAAAAAACACAATCTAAAAAATATGAATTTCTTAGATATTCTTTTTTCTTCACTCGTGTAGCAAAATATGATTGTTGTAAATTTAATGCAGAAATCTTCAAAAAATATTACCAAAGTTCCTGTTCAAGCAAAAAGGCGTGCTGCTCAGGTTAATATGATGCAAAGAAGCGAAGATGAAATGGGGAAGTTCGACAATGCCTCTGCGACTTCAATCTCGATGGGAATTACAGCTTTGATAGGTCTAGGCATAGAAGTTGGTTTTTATTTATTTGTACTCCTATTTAGGATTTCTTCTAGCACTCAAATAATTTCTGATTATTTTTATGAACGTGGGTGGGTACCGTATGTTTTGACATATCTTGCATGTTGGTCGTTTGCTATTTTGTTTCTCAAAAGAAAAAAATTAAAAGGACAGCTCAATATCATGCAGTTTAAGCTTTTGCCCGAGGATATAAGCCGTGATATTCGGGTTGAAAATCTCCCTCATTTTGGTGCTCATATTAATCGATTGGGTTTCGATCCAAGGCAAAGTTTTTTACTAACTCGGATTCTTCGGGGTCTTGAACATTTTAGTGTTCGAAAGAATCATACTGAAACTGCTGATATGTTAAAGTCTCAGTCTGAAATTGATGCTACTATGGTCGATTCCAGTTATGTTTTAATTAAGGTTTTTATTTGGGCCATTCCGATACTCGGTTTTATTGGAACTGTTCTGGGTATTAGTGACGCTGTTTCGAGTTTCGGAGGAGAGATGGGTGCTGCAGCTGATATTGAAGTTATTAAGGAACAGTTAGGTCAAGTAACCGGAGGTTTAAGTGAGGCTTTTGATACGACCTTGGTTTCTCTGATCTTTAGTCTATGGGTTATGTTTCCGACAAGCGTTATGCAAAAAAACGAGGAGGATTTGCTTAATAAAGTAGACGAGTATTGCAATGAGTATTTCTTAAAGCGTTTGCGTGAACCTAACTTCGAAAATGGCATTAACGGTAATGATAATATCCAACCTGGTGGAGCCCTTGAGCGTATTGAAAATTTACAGGCTTATTTATTGCAAATTCAAGAATCACAAAGTGTGGTGGCTCAACAAATGACTCAGATTACTAGTCAATTCACTCAGATCATGCAGAATACTTCAATAGAAGAACCTGGTGAACCAAGCTAGTTTTAAATAAGTTTTTTATGTAACTGGGCTGATGAAGAAAAAAAAAGCGGATCTGCAAATCTCTCTTTTCCCTTTTCTGAGTATTCTTGCTTGTGTTATTGGAATCCTTACATTGATGATCACCGCAATTGTAATCGCACAAATTGATCCTGAATCCGTTAATGATAAAATAGAAACGGCCTTAGAGGACGACGAGGAGTTTCAAAAAAAAGTCGAAACGAAAAAGAAAGAATTACAAAAATTACGCATTGAGATTAATGAGATTAAGAGTAATCCAAAAAAGAAAATTGACCCGAATAGAAAAGATTTATTGAAGCAAGAATTAGCTAATTTGAGCCGGGAGTCTCAAAAGAGAGAAGCTGAACAGAAAAAGAGTCAATCTATTCGGGGGGAAGTTGTAAAAGTAAGGTCAGAATTAGCTACCCTTATTAAAGACTTGGACCAGGCAGAAGAAGAATGGGAATTGATGAAAGATCCTGACAAATTTGCCACTATGGTCGTAAAACAAGGCGGGTCTGGGGTGGGTGGAGATCTTGAACCCACATTTATTGAATGTCATGCTAAGGGTATTCGTATATATGATCAAAAGGGTAAATATTTCGAAGTAATCACTAACCAAATTCCGTCGCATCCGAAGTTTAAGGGGGTGATACAACAACTGGTCAAGGATGCTCCGTATCGAACATGGAGAAGTTCTCAGGGTACTAAAATCGAAGCCCGCTTCATAAAGCGTGAGGGAAGTGAAATTACTCTTAATGATAAAAAGGGTAAGGTAATCAAATTGCCTGCTCTTCAATTGGATTCAAGTTCACGTAAAATAATTTACAAATATGAGGAGGCTCGAAAAGCAAAACGCCCTGCCCCTGAGGCACGATATGTGATTTTTCTATTACGAGCCACAGGAATTGCTTCTTGGTATAAAGCAACTTTGGTTTGCCAAAGTTTGGGATGTAAATTTGGTCAACTTCCATTGGATGGAGAGGGTGAAATTGACCTTTCTCTTTTTCTCGGTTCATGAAAAAGAAAAAAAAAGATGATACTGGGAGCCTTGACTCGCTTCTAGATACGATTACCACGGTTGTAGGTATTCTTATTATTTTACTTATTGTTGTTCAACTAGGGGCTGATTCTGCGGTCAAACGTATTGTGGAGGAGAAGAAAGAAGAGAACTCAAAAGAATTGATGAAATTGGCTATGAAACAATTTGACGACCAAAAAAAAGTTCTTTTAGAAGAAAAAAAGAAACTTCTGTTAAATCAAGCTTCCCAAAACAAGGATCAGCAGCAACTCATAGAAGATATTTCCAAGTTGGAAAAACAGGTTGCTGAGAAAAAGAAAAACATGCCTCCTGTTCCTTCTAAATTACAAAACATAATTCAGGAAAAGCAAAAGATTGAAAATAGTAAGAAAACAATCGAAGTAAAAGTTAAAAAGGTAAGGGGATTATTAGCAAAGTCTTCCTCGGTAAGTACTGAGTCATTGAGTAAGGAGGTTAGTCTTCCTGATCCTAAGCCAGCAATTGCGGGCTCAAAACCGGTTCGGTTTTTATGCAGGGAGGGAAGAGTATATCCAGTTAATGACAGTACTTTGCAGGGGAGAGTTAAGGCAGTTATTTCCAATTCAGGGATAAAACCAAATAAGGATCGGGAGTATGACGGAAAAGCTCTTGTTAATCTTATTAATAGTAAAAAAATAGGTGATTCCTTTTTTATCATTAAGGCGAGGTCAGATCCGGATAAAGTAATACGATTTTCAATCGAAAGGAAAAAACAATCAGGAGATGATGAGATAGGTCTACTTAAATCTAGTTCAACTTATCTAAAAGCTCTTGGCGTTTTAAATCCAACAAAGCATTATGTTTTGTATGAGGTTTTTCCTGACAGTTTTGGTGTTTATTTAGCCGCTCGAGAACTTGCTAATCAGAGAAAAATGCCAGGTGGTTGGAAACCTGCTAATAGAGGTACAGATTGGTGGAGTCTGGACTGGGGTTATCGTACAATTGGAAGAAAGGCGTTTTTAGCTGCTCGGCCTAAACCAAAACCTTTAACTCAAAAACCTGCTCCCCCTAAAAAACCAGCAAATGTTTTAGATTAACGAAAGGAAAAAAGATCGTCTAGTTGATTATTTCCATTTTTACGTTCAAACTTTTCGGGTTGATTAACAGTTAGACTTTCAAGGATTTTAAAAACCCAAACTTCTTTTTCAGTTTTACCAATTTCTCCAGCTATTTGTGATGCAGTCATTTCTTTTCCCTTATTTTTAGTGAGGATTTTCACGACTGATTTTCTTACATTTAAAACGGATGAGGCCGCTTTTTTTCCTGCTTCCACACCTGGTTGGTGGTATGCATTAATGCCAACTAAGGACGCATATAATCCAACCGCCCGTTCAAAGAGTGCGATCAAACCTCCAATTGCCGATGGTGTGATTTCACGAATGGTTAGTGTAATAGACTTTCGATTCTTTTCGTAAAGTGCATCCCGAGTGCCGAGAAAGAATCCATGAAGATAGTCGCCGGAGTTCATCTCATCATCGTCCACAAAAATGGATATTCCATCTCTGTGTTTAAGAACCTCTATAAAAGTTGCAAAAAAGTTTGGCACTCCTTCGCGCAGTTGCTGAACATATGCATGTTGGTCAGTAGAACCTTTATTACCATAAACTGAAATTCCTTGATGTACCACATTACCGGTTAAATCTTTTTCTTTTCCCAAAGATTCCATGATCAATTGTTGCAAGTATTTGGCAAATAATTCGAGTCGGTCCTTATATGGAAGAATAACCATATCTTTTGACCCTTTTCCATCAGTCAAATGATACCAGGCAAGTGCAAGCATAGCAGCTGGGTTCTCTCTGTAATTTGAATTCCTTGTTAGTTGATCCATTTCGCGGGCTCCTGCCAAAAGGTCATCAATGTTTATTCCTTGGAGGGCAGCAGGTAAAAGGCCTACTGAAGCAGTCTCACTTGTTCGACCTCCAACCCAATCCCACATCGGCAAAAATTCTAACCAACCATTTTTCTGCGAATGTTGATGAAGCTTACTTCCTTCTCCTGTTATTGCAATCGCATGCTTGGGGAAATTTAAACCTGATTTAGAAAAAGCATTTTCCGCTTCAAGCATACCATTGCGGGTTTCAGGAGTCCCTCCCGATTTAGAAATTACAAGAACCAGTGTTGTTTGAAGAGATGAATCTAATTCTGATAGGGTGAGATCTATTCCATCTGGATCAGTATTATCAAAGAAATGAACATTAAGTTTATCTTTTTGAGGATGGCCCAGTGCTTTCCCAACAAATTGTGGTCCAAGAGCCGATCCCCCAATACCCACAACCAAAAGATCAGTAAATGGACCGTGGGGAGATTGAAGTGTGCCATTGTGAACTTGCTCAGATATTTCCTTTAATTTGGAGAGAGTTTCTAGAATTGATTCCGTCAATTCTTTGCTTGGTGCTAATGTCGGGTTCCTTAACCAATAGTGTCCAACCATTCGATTCTCGTCTGGATTCGCAATAGCCCCATTTTCAAGTTCCTCCATATTGTGAAGAGCTTCCGATATGGGTTTATTCATGGAATCCAAATAGCTTTCAGGGAAGTCAACAAAAGAGAAGTCAGCCCAGAACTGAGCTTTTTCGAAGGATAGGTATAGGTTTTTTTTCATGAATGATTAAAATTTATCTGTTATGGCTCCCTGCGAAGCTGAACTTACGAGTTTTGCATATTTAGCAAGAACCCCTCGTTTTTCATTTGGCGGTGGGCTTGTCCACTCGTTTCTCCTTTTGGTGATTTCTTCTTCAGGTAAATCAAGTGAGAGTTCATTTTTTTCAGCATCAATCGTAATGGGATCATCGTTTTTGAGTAATCCAATGGGGCCTCCTATGGCAGCTTCAGGGGTGACATGTCCAACAACAAATCCATGGCTTCCACCTGAAAAACGCCCGTCTGTAATAAGGGCAACATCTTTTCCCAAGCCCTTACCCATTATAGCTGAAGTCGGAGAAAGCATTTCCCTCATTCCCGGTCCACCAACGGGACCTTCGTTTCGGATTACGATTACATGACCAGCTTTTACCTCTCCTTCCAGAATACCCCGTAATGATGCTTCTTCGGATTCAAAAACAATCGCTTTTCCGGAAAACTTTAGACCTTCTTTTCCTGTGATTTTCGCCACAGCACCTTCAGGGGCAAGGTTCCCATATAAAATCCTAAGGTGACTATCTTTTTTGATAGGATCATTAAATGGGCGCACCAGATCCTGTCCGCTTGGGTAGGAGGCATAGGGTTGGGCGTCAGCAACATTTTCAGCGAGTGTTTTTCCAGTAACTGTCAGGCAATCGCCATGAAGTAGGCCTTCCTCCAAAAGAGTTTTGAGTAAAGGTCGTAATCCACCAACCCGAACGAAGTGGGACATATTATATTTCCCACTTGGTTTAAGGTCACAAAGTACAGGCACGCGTTTTCCAATTTCAGTAAAATCATCGAGGTCTAATTCCACATCCGCAGAGTGAGCCATTGCAAGTAAATGAAGAACTGCGTTTGTGGAACCACCTAAAGTGATAACTACTGTAATCGCATTCTCAAATGCCTGTCGGGTCATAATATCCCGAGGTTTAATATCCTTGGCTATCAAATTAACAACAGCAGCTCCCGCATCCCGTGCATCCAATCTTTTGTCTTCCGAAATAGCTAGTTGAGCCGAACTGTCAGGTAAGCTCATACCTAAAGCCTCTATCGCGGATGACATGGTATTTGCTGTGTACATCCCTCCGCAAGAACCTGGACCAGGAATCGCTTTTTTTTCTATTGCAGTTAATTCTTCCTTGTCGATCTTGCCTCCCGCATGAGACCCGACCGCTTCAAAAACTGATACGATATCAAGGTTTTTCTCTTTATGTAAGCCCGGTAATATAGTTCCACCATAAACAAAAATACCGGGGCGGTTGAGTCTAGCCAAAGCCATTACGCAGGCAGGCATATTTTTATCGCAACCGCCAATGGCGACTAGACCATCCATTCCTTCTGCTCCGACCACCGTTTCAATTGAATCCGCAATCACTTCTCTTGAAACTAAGGAATAACGCATACCTGGCGTTCCCATACTAATGCCGTCAGATACGGTAATGGTTCCAAATGGTACAGCTTTGCCCCCTGCATGATCAACTCCTTCCACTGAGGCTTTTCCTAGCTCGTCTAAGTGCGAATTACAGGGAGTGACCATACTCCAAGCCGAACACACGGCTACTTGAGGTTTTTCGAAGTCTTCATCTTCGAATCCAACAGCTCGAAGCATGGAACGATTGGGGGCACGATCATTTCCATCAACTACGATGGAAGAAAAGTTGCGGTTGCATGAATTCATTTAAAAATATTATGATTTGATTTCGAATGGAATCAAGTTAGTTAAAGACTTGCGAAAACAACTAATATCTTCTTCATTCGCAACAACCTTTTTTGAAAAATAATAAATTAGAGTCTCTGAGAGACGAAATTGACGGGATCGACTCACAGATAGTTGGTTTACTTAATCAGCGTGTCCAAGCTGCAGTTGAGATCGGAAGTATCAAAAGTCAATTGGGTGTTGATCCCTATGATCCGGCTAGAGAAGAGCAAGTTTTTGAGAAATTGGAAAAATTAAATTCTGGTCCGCTACATAAGGAATCACTTCGAATTATTTATCGTGAGGTTATATCTGCCTCCATTGCATTGGAAAAGAAACTAATTATTGGTTATTTAGGGCCTGAAGCTACATACACCCACCAAGCTGCTGTAAATAATTTTGGATCTACTCTACACTATCATGCATTGTCTGATATACCTGATGTTTTTCAAGCAGTTGAGAAGGGTGAATGTGATTATGGTGTGGTTCCAATCGAAAACTCTACTGAAGGTGCCGTTAATCGCTCTCTTGACCTTCTTGTGGAGACTGAGTTGACAATTATTGCTCAAGTTTATTTGAAAGTAGAGCACTCGCTATTTAGTTTTTCTCCTCTTGATACGATTACAGAAGTGCGATCAAAAGATCAGGCTCTTGCTCAGTGTGGTGAGTGGTTAAGAAGAAATTTGCCAAATGCTCAATTAATTCCTGTTACAAGCACAGCTGAAGCGGTTAAGGGTTTAAATCCTGAATCCCAAACCGCGGCGATTGCTGGTAAACTGGCAGGTCGTATTTATGGAGTTTCTTCACAAGCTGACAGCATTCAGGATCGAAAAAACAATGTAACCAGATTCTTAGTGGTCGCTCGTAAACCATTACCTAAGCGTGAAAAAGTTAATTATCGAACAAGCTTGGTTCTGTCTTTACCGGATCAAGTTGGTGCGCTCAAGGCGGCCCTAAAATTATTTTCAGAAAGAGATCTGAATCTATGTAAAATTGAATCTCGTCCTAGTAGATTAAAGACATGGGACTACTACTTCTTTATCGATTTTATCGGCCATTGTGAGGACGAGAAGGTAATCGAGGTAGTTAGTGAACTTAACAATATTTGTCCACTGGTAAAACCCTTGGGGAGTTATCCCGAGTCTTCAAGTTAGTATACTAGAAGAATAATACTGATAAATCCTGTTCAGGTTTTGCGTTATGCAAAACTAATTCTTCAATAAATGATCGGATATCTAAGTAGTCCTTTTCTTTTTTAGCAGTCCAGCGTTTATTTTTACCCATCAATGATTCTTTAAGTCCCGATACAAGAAGTAACCCTTTAAAAGTATTTTGAAAGGAATTTACAAACTCTAATATTGATGCCCGAATCCATAGAGGTTCGATTGAGGAAACGCGGGCATTCCAGTGTGTATAATTTAAATTTCTCTTATTAGGAAAATGAAATCTCACCACTTGCTCAATACAATGCTCAAAAGATTTCACAGGCATGTGGCGCATCTCGTCATTTTCTCGTAAGAAAGAGAGCGTTCGTTGTAGCTGCAAAGTTTCTTCACGCGTTGAAGCACTCCCAATAACTGAGAATAACGCATTTAGATTTTGTAGTCTTGTATAATCGTCTTTTTTAACCGCCGTTTTTGTCACCCTTTTTGTCACCACCCAAGTTAACTAATTCCTCGACGAATCGAGATATTCCCATGAAATCTTCGTAAAAGCTTGCGTAACGTAGCCATGCAACTCCATCTACCTTTTGTAAGCGTAACATGATTGCGTCCGCAATTGCACGGCTCGGCACCTCACTATCAAATTCATTTTCAATCTGACGAAGTGTTTGGGAGAGCAGTCCGTTAATCTGTTCAGCATCAATTGGACGTTTTGCAATAGCTCGCCTTAGACCCGTTGCAAGTTTCGTACGATCAAAGCTTTCTCTCCTTCCGTCCCTTTTTACAACTACTAAATCTTCTCTTAGGATTTCTTCAATAGTCGAAAAACGATGCCCACAACCTTGGCATTCTCTCCTGCGACGAGTCGACGCAATCTTGCCTGCCCTTGTATCAAGGACTTTTAAATCATCCGAAGAACATTTAGGACAATGCATTAACGATTAACGATTCCACTTTCCACACACAATGTACTTCTAACAGAGTTCAAGGAAGTTCTTCAAGATCATAATTCCTTTTTCTGTAGCCAAGGACTCTGGATGAAATTGTACTCCAAAAATAGGCATGCTTTTGTGCTCGATACCCATGATTTCGGCTTCATTTGTTGAAGCCGTTATATTTAATGAATCGGGGAGACTGGATTCTTCTATTAAAAGTGAGTGATAACGTGTGGCAATAAAGGGGCTAGGTAAATTTTGAAATAAATTTTTGTTATCATGTATAATGGTAGAAGTTTTTCCATGCATTAATTTATTAGCCCGAACTATTTTCCCTCCAAAGGCTTGTCCAATACACTGATGTCCGAGACAAACACCAAAAATGGGTTTAATTCCCTGGAACTTTTGTATTACAGAAACGCTTATCCCCGCTCGATCCGGGTCGCAGGGTCCGGGAGAAATTACAATGCCTTGATATTTTTCTACTTCAATATCATCAATAGAAATTGCATCATTACGAAAAATATCAACCGTCGAACCTAATTGGCCAAAATACTGAACCAAGTTATAGGTAAAGGAGTCGTAATTATCAATGACGAGTAGATGCATTTTCTTTTTACCTTATCCTTTATATCCCTGTTTTCGGTTTCTTTCCTTTAACCGCAGCGCATTTAGGCGAATGAAACCACCGGCATCTTCGGGTAAATAATCACTTTCATCATCATCCATCGATGCGATACTTTCATCATAAAGAGAAAAGTCTGATTTTCGTCCAACGGTGATAATATTGCCCTTGTATAGTTTTACTCGAATAGTTCCAGATACACATTTTTGACTTTCGTCGATTAATGCTTGGAGGGCTTCTCTTTCTGGGGCAAACCAAAAACCATAGTAAATTAGTTCGGCATATCGAGGGATGAGGGAATCTCTCAAGTGCATTAGATCTCGATCCATTGTTAGGGTTTCGATTTGCCTGTGGGCATGCAGAAGAATGGTTCCTCCTGGTGTCTCATAGACACCTCTACTCTTCATGCCCACAAAACGATTTTCAACCAAATCTACGCGACCAATACCATGTTTGCCGGCTATCTTATTGAGCTCGGTAACTATTTTTGCAGGAGCAGAAGAGGCTCCGTCAATAGCTACGCAATTACCTTTTTCAAAGGTTAACTCGAGATATTGAGCTTCATCAGGTGCCAATTCAGGATCTACACTTAATTTATACATTTGACGATTTTCAGGAGTGGTGGGGTCAAACCATGGGTCTTCCAGTATTCCTGCTTCATATGATATATGCCAAAGGTTTCTGTCCATGGAATATGGTTTTGACGCACTTGCCTCCACATCAATTTTGTGCGTTTTACAATATTCAATCATTTCTTTTCGTCCTGGGAATTGAGCCCTGAATGATGCATCTCGCCATGGGGCAAGGATAGTTAAATCAGGTGCGAGAGCGGAGAAAGTGAGTTCAAATCTACATTGGTCATTTCCTTTTCCTGTAGCCCCGTGGGCAACTGCGTTTGCATTAAATTCACGGGCTATATCAATATGTGCTTTTGCAATCAGCGGGCGAGCAATCGATGTGCCTAGTAGATATTGGGATTCATAAATGGCATTACCCCGAACCATTGGGAAAATATAATCTTCTGCAAATTCATCAACCAGGTTGACTGTCCGATGGGCACTTGCGCCGGTAGATAGTGCTTTTTCTTCCAGTCCATCGAGTTCCTCCTCCTGTCCCACATCAGCACAGTAGGTAATTACCTCAGCATTTTGCTCGTTCGCGTACCAATGAACCAGAACTGAGGTATCCAAACCTCCTGAATAAGCCAGAATAATTTTCATTTAAAATTTTTTGTTTAGGAATTTGATAGTTGTTTCAGAATAGATTTTTGCATGTGAAGCCGATTTTCAGCTTGGTCAAAAAGAATTGATTTAGGTGAGGAAAGAACTTCGTGTGTTACCTCTTCTCCGGCGTGAGCCGGCATGCAGTGCATAAATAAGGCATTGTCTTTGGCCAGTTTGAAAAGATCACTCGTAACTCGATAGTTAGCCATCTTTTCTTTCCTGTCCGTTTCCTCATTTTCGCAACCCATGCTTACCCAAACATCAGTGTATAATATATCAGCTTCACTCGCGGCTTCTTCGCGATCGGTTGTAAAGTTCCAATTAGGGTTTAAACCCGCTTTTTCGCAGTAATTTTTAATTTCGGGTGCCGGTTTAAATTCCTCTGGACCACTCAAGCAAATATCCATTCCCCAAAGTGCTCCGGCCAGAATCCAAGAATTTGCCATATTGCAGCTAGTGTCTCCAAAGAAGGCTAATTTTTTACCTTTCAAACCGTCGTAGGGGTTATGAGTTCCAGTGGTTTTTTCCAAAATCGTCATACAATCTGCGTAAATTTGGCATGGGTGTAAAAAATCGGTCAAGGCATTAATAACTGGAATATCGGCATACTGTGCAAATTCTTTGATTAATTCGTGTCCATGGGTTCGAATAATCAGGCCGTCTAAAAAACGGGAAAGAACTTTAGCGGTATCCTCAACACTTTCCCCTCTTCCTATTTGGGTGCTGGAAAGATCAAGTAAGACTGGGTTTCCACCTAGCTCCCTAATCCCCACTTCAAAAGAAACTCTGGTCCGGGTGCTATTTTTATAAAATAACATTCCCCAACTTTGCCCATATAAATCATTTGTGGGACGATTTGTTCTATTTTTTTTAAATTCAAACGCCTGATTGAAAACTGTTTTGATTTCTTCTATACCGAAATTATTCTCTTCTAAAAAATGGTTCATTTTATGGGTTTTTGACAGAGTTTTTGAAGTGCTGCCTCAGTTATTCTTAAAGCATCGTTCATTTCAGATTCGCTCACTGTTAATGGAGGGAGGAAGCGAATTACATTTTCAGCGGCACCCACTACAAGCAGTCCGAGATCACGCATGTTTTCAATTAGTGAAGTAGGGGGGGCTTTCATGACCATGGCCAACATCAGACCCCGTCCTCTAATCTCGTCAATGTGATTGGGGTAATTATTTTTTAAATTCATCAAACCTTTCGCAAACACGGACCCTTTTTCTTTGGCAGAATCTACAAGGTTCTCATTTTCAATAATATCGAGGACTGCATTTGCGGCTGAGCAGGCGAGGGGCGAACCGCCGAAGGTGGTACCATGTGAACCAGGTTGGAAAATATTCCCCCATTTTTCGGCCAACCATATTCCTCCGATTGGGAAGCCTGAACCTAAACCTTTCGCAATGGCAATGGCATCTGGCGTTATACCCGATTTTTGATACCCCAAAAACTCTCCAGTTCTCCCGATGCCTGCCTGAACTTCATCAAGCAATAATAGAAGGCCATTTTCTTTGCATAGTTCCTCGATTCCTAAAAGAAATTCATCGCTAGCTACCCGGATTCCTCCTTCACCCTGTATCGACTCGACCATTATTCCAATCGTCTGCTTATCAATTTTGCTTTTGAATGCTTCGATATTGTTTAGCGGAGCAAATTCAAATCCTTCAAGTAGGGGCTCAAACCCCATTCTGTATTTTGGTGAAGATGTTGCTGACAGTGCCCCCATCGTACGACCATGAAATCCATTCTCTGCCACAAGTAATTTAAATCTGTTGTTCTCAGTGGTCTTATTACCCACTAGGCGAGAAAATTTGATTAATGCTTCATTGGCTTCTGCTCCACTATTGCAAAATAGCATTTTGCCGGGGCCAATTTTTTCGACGATTCTTTTGGCAAGCTTTACCTGTTGGGGAATTGAAAAAAGGTTGGAGCAATGAACAAGTTCATTTATCTGTTTTTTCACAGAATCAACCCAATGACTGTTCGTGTGTCCAATATTGGTAACTGCAATTCCGGATGTGAAATCAAGAAATTTTGAACCTTTCGAATCCCACAAATAGCTACCTTTCCCGCTAATTATTTCCAAAGGGGGAGGGGCATAATTGCTAACTAAATATTGGTTATGCTCAGGGTTTATCATCAAAAAATCTTATGAGTGAACAATTTCAGTTCCGATGCCTTTGTCAGTAAAAATTTCAAGAAGAATACTATGAGCTAGCCGTCCGTCAATGAAGTGAACTCGGTTAACTCCTTCATTTAATGCTTGAACAGCACTATTAACTTTGGGGAGCATGCCTTGGGCAATCACACCTTCTTTTATAAGAGGCTTTACTTGATCGATAGCTAAGCTAGAAAGAAGGCTACTTGGGTCGCTGGGGTTCCTGAGAAGCCCGGGTACATCAGAAAGATAAACTAAGCGTCTGGCATTAAGGGCAATAGCCACTTGTGCCGCTGCAGTATCAGCATTTACATTGTAGCATTGTCCTGATTTATCAGATCCGGTGGATGATAGAATTGGCATGGCTCCTTTTTCGAGTGCATCCAAAATAGGCTTTGTTTGTACTGTATTAACTTCTCCTACATAACCGAGATCTGAATTATGTTGAAGTTTAGTGCAGTCGAGAACTGCTTTACCGGCAATCCTTTGTGTTTCGCAATCATAATTAGATACAAAAGAGGCAACTTCTTCATTTACGGTACCATTTAAGACTTCATCAACCACATCGATGGTCTGTTTGTCTGTGACACGTAAACCATCGATGAATTTTGCTTCAACCCCTTTTACTGCAAGTGCACGTGTTACTGCTTTCCCTCCACCGTGAACCACCACAACCTTGATTCCAACGAAGTGCAGGAATACAAGGTCTTGGGCTACTCGAGATCGAACTTCTGGATCCGGCGAATCCATAAAGCTTCCCCCATATTTTATCACAAAAATCGATCCGCGGAATCTGCGAACATATGGAAGTGCCTCAACCAATATGCTCGCCTTTTTTTTACTTTCTTCAACCGCAGGCATTATTCACTTTTGTTGAAGTTTACATATTCTTCGCTCAAGTCATTACTCCAAATCTCTCCCGTTGCTTCTCCCATATTTAAATTCAGAATAATTGAAAATTCATCGGATGATACAATCTCTTTCCAAGTTGTCTTATTTTCAATCAATGGCACACCTTGAATTAGAACGGGTATATCGTTATAGAGCATGTCTATTTGATTAAAGGATAGACCAATTTTTGCATAACCAGCAGCATCTACAATTCTTCCCCAATTCGGGTCTGATCCATACCATGAGGATTTGACGAGAAGAGAATTGGCGATACAGCGTGCAACCTTTAGGGCAGATTCATTGTTTTTAGCCCCATTGATTATAACTTTAACAAATTTTGTAACCTTTTCCCCGTCCGTTACACATTTTCTAGCTAAGCATGCACAGACTGCATTTACGGCTTCAGCAAAATTCTTTTGCACCGATTTTGATTCTTTTTTTAGATCAACACCAGAATTTCCATTTGCCAAAAAAAGAACCGTGTCATTGGTGCTCATGTCACCATCTATGGTAATACGATTAAAAGATTGCTCCACCGCATTGGATAATAATTCTTGTAATTCTATATTCGATGCCTGAATGTCGGTAGTTAAAAAAGCGAGCATTGTTGCCATGTTTGGCTCGATCATACCTGCTCCCTTAACCACTCCTCCTATTGTAATTTCACCTCGAGAACACTCTACCTTTGCAGAACAGGATTTAGTGCATGTGTCGGATGTTAGAATTGCTTCTTGAAATGCACGAGCACCATCACATTCATCAATAATATCTTCTGCCGCATCTCTTATGCCGGTAGTCAATCGGCTTATTGGTAGTGAGACTCCAATCCTTCCTGTAGAGCAAACGAGTACTTCATTGGAGTGAATATTTAAGTGCCTCGCTACTTCCGAAGCCATTTTTTTTGCATCTTTCTCACCTTGCTTCCCGGTGCATGCGTTGGCGTTCCCACTATTTGCTACAATGGCATGAAAAAGAGAATTAGAATCGGAAATTAATTTCTTCGAATATGTAACAGGAGCGGCCTGTACATCATTAGTTGTGAATACACCCGCTGCGTTACAAGGTTTTTGCGAATAAATTATGCCAAGATCAAGTTTGCCATTTCTTGCTCCTTTAATGTCGCAATGAACACCCGAACAGAAAAAACCGAATGGTTCAGTTAAGGCGTCACCATTTTCATAAAACTTCATGGTAATCCTTCTCCTTCATCGTATCCTTGGCAAATATTCATCGCCTGTACCGCTTGACCGCCCGCTCCTTTAAGCAGGTTGTCCTCAGCGGAACAAATGATGTAACGGTCAGTTCTTGTATCTTCACTCACCGATATATCAACCCTGTTTGTTCCTACCACATGAGAAACATCGGGGAATTCTCCATCTTCTAGTAGGTGGACAAATTTTCTTCCTCTGTAAAATTCATTCCAGCACTCCCTAATTTGACTCTTCTTTAACTCGCCTTTAGCTAAAACTGAAATGGTAGAATAAATACCTCGGTTCATCGGTGCTAAGTGTGGATGAAATGAAAGAACAATATCTTCAGAAATTGCTAGGGATAGTTGTTCTTCTATTTCAGATAGATGGCGATGTTTTGGCAAACCATAAGCACAGGCACTCTCATTTCTTTCGCAGAAAAGGAGTTTTTCAGTGGCATTACGACCTGCTCCACTAACGCCACTCAAACTATTCGCGATAATGTTATTCTTTTCAATTAAGCCATCTTTAAGTATGGGAAAAAGGGGAACGATTATACTTGTGGGATAACAACCCGGAGACGCTATCAAAGAAGATTTTGTCCATGATAAAGAATGGATTTCAGGCAATCCGTAAGATGCTTTTATTAGCCAATCTGGGGAAGGGTGGGGTGTTCCATAAAATTCTTCGTATGCTTCGGGTGAGTTGAGGCGAAAATCCGCTGAAAGATCGATGACTTTTTTTCCTGCTTCAAGAAGTGGGATCGCATAAGTTGCTGAGGTGCCATGGGGCAGTGCTAAAAAAAATATATCACAATCTGGGTTCTCAGCTAATTCTGTAATACTTGGGTTTGTGAAAGTTAAATCTTGTGCTCTTCCTCTTAACTTTGGGATAGATGATTGAACTTTTTGTCCGCATAAACTTCTCGATGTAACTCCTACTAAGTTCACTTGAGGGTGAGACAACAGAAGAGAAACAAGTTCCCTTCCTGAGTAACCGGATGCACCTACAACTGTCGCGTTCATTTTGGTAGTGTAAAATAGTTTGAGCTAATTAAAAAAACAAACCCCTCGGTTGGAGTTCCGAGGGGTTGTGTAAAAGAGTTTATAAAAGAGTTTAACGTTTTGAAAATTGGAATCTTTTTCTTGCCCCTGGTTGACCAGTTTTTTTCCTTTCGATTTTTCTCGGATCTCGTCGCATGTGACCATCTTTTTTAAGAGGAACACGGAGTTCAGAGTCCATTTTTTCGAGAGCCCGAGATAGACCGTGACGAATTGCACCAGCCTGTCCAGCACCACCACCACCAGATACATTTACGGAAACATCAACACCGCCAATCATGTCAACTGTAACGAGCGGAGAAAGTACGATTTTCTTGAACTGTTCAGTGGAGCAATATTCAGAGTAGTCTTTTCCATTAATGACATAGATCCCAGTTCCCTGTTTAATGCGTACCCGAGCAGTGCTGGTTTTTCTTCTGCCAGTGGCTAGAAATTCGGTAGATGAAGTTTTAGAGCTCATTTTTAAAAATTAACTTAATAGTTGTGAGGGTTGCTGTGCTGAATGAGGGTGATCTTCACCGCTGTACACTTTAAGCTTTGTGAGCATACGACTTGCGAGTTTATTTTTAGGAAGCATTCCCTTCACCGCATTTGTAATAATGAACTCAGGTCTTTTTTCACGAAAGTCTGCAACACTTCTGTATTTTTCCCCCCCCATGTATCCGCTATAAAACATATACTTCTTCTGCTCTTCTTTGGCACCAGTAAGCTTAACTTTGTCAGCATTAATTACTATCACAAAATCACCCGTGTCGACATGGGGCGTATATGTAGGTTTATCGCGTCCGCGAAGAGCGTTAGCAATAGAGACTGCGAGTCTGCCTAAGATTTGGTCTTTTGCATCAACGATTTTCCAACCATGGGTTGTTGTTTCAGCTTTAGCGAGGGTGGTTTTCATGTTATTGATAAGAAAAAGCTTATAATAAAAACAAATAAATTAGAGTTCGTCAATCGAACAATAGCTTATTTGTTTAAGCGGCTAGAATTGACCAGAACCAAGGTCACTTAAAGTTTGGTCGTAAAACTTGCGACCATAACCCATGACCCGGTCGGTGTTATCGAATACGACTGGCATGTATCTCTGCTCGATATCTTTATTAGCTAGTGTGCCTTCATTGCCACCCTTTCGTATCTTGTAAAACCATACGCTCCCCCAGTCATATCCCTCAACATAGTTAGCAATTCCAGATAAATCAAATACCTGTCCTTTCGTCATTCCTACGGCTAGCCCCATTAAGTTCTCAATATTTTCCTTCACTTCACCGTCATCTTTTGCGAATGGATTCGAACCGCCACGAGTGCAAGAGGAAAATGTAAGAAACAAAATGATGGAGATAAAACCAATTATGGTTTTCGAGAAAGAGGATATACTTTTCATAATTCGAGTCTATTCATGCTTTTAGAAATTTCGCAATATCAATTTTCTAAATCTAGAAACGACTAAAATTAGGCTTTGGGTGCTTTGCAAATAAAATATCCACCGGTTGTTAGTTTATTGATTAGCAAGTTTTTCGATAGCCTGATAACTTCGAGCTATCATTTCCCTAGGGTCGTCCAATAGGTTAGCGGTGGCCAATGCGTTATCCATGAGTTGATTGGCAATAAGTTCCGCGGTGTCGTTGTCTGTTTTAATTAAACTGGATAGCCCTTTTATAATTGGATGCCTTTGGTTGACCTGTAGTTTTACAGGAGATGCGGGCATGGCGTCTTCTCCCCCCTGCATCATTTTCATTACGCGACGAGCTGATGCACCTCCCATTCCCTCAGCTCCAACAATACAAACGGGACTATCAATTAACCGCTCACCGGTTTCTACCTCGGTAACTTTATCCTTTAAGGTTTCTTTTAGCCATTTACACAAAGACTTGGTGTCCTTTTTGTTCATGGCTTTTCCTTTTGGCTCTTCGTCCAGTTTTTCCAGTTTTAGTTCTTCAGAATCAGCTGAAATAATTTTCTTTTCTTTGTACTCCCGTACTGACTGCATTACATATTCATCAACAGGTTCAGTGAGTAAAAGGACTTCCAAACTTCTTGCCTTAAGAGCTTCAAGGTATGGACCCGCCTCTATTGATTGTCTGCTTTTTCCAAAGAGAAACAGAATTTCCTTTTGGTCCTTTGCCATTCGATCTATATACTCGTCAAGACCGGTAAGTTTTTCTGGTTCCAAAGCAGTAGATTCAAAACGTAGTAGTTTTGCTAGATCTTCTTTATAGGTGAAATCTGTGGCTGCACCTTCCTTTAAAAGAATGCCAAATTCTTTCCAGAATTCGAGGTATATCTCATTTTCTTTCTTGGACTGTTCATTTAGAAACCGAAGGAAACGCTTGGTTAAAACTTGATTGAGCTTACGCAAGAGCTCGCTGTCCTGCATTACTTCACGGGAGACATTTAAGGGTAAATCCGAACTATCGACCACGCCCTTCAGGAAACGAAGCCATTCGGGAAATAATGATTTCGGTTCGGGATCGATGAGAACCTTTCGACAGTGCAGTGCCACTTTGTTCTCATTTCTGAACATGCCCATTTTTTCCATGTTCCTTTTGGGAACAAAGAGGAGAGAGTTTATTTCCAATGGTGCATCTGCACTAAAATGCATTCGCATGAGGGGAGCTTCATAATCATTGGATTGAAATTTGTAAAACTCCTCGTACTCCTCATCTTTAATTTCATTTTTGGATCTAAGCCAAATCGCGTCCACCGTGTTTACTTTTTCTCCGTTCACTGTAACCGGAAATTGTACAAAAGCAGAATATTTCTTGATGATATCTTTAACTCGGTCTTCTTTGGCGAATTCAGAGAAGTCCTCTTTCAGCTTGATTACCAATTTTGTTCCTCTTTGTTGATCGCTAGATTCT
>JABGWU010000090.1 GCA_018645475.1 Opitutia bacterium | reverse complement strand
GATCACGATAGAGTAGGCGGGTTTTTCGGCATCCACTTTCCCAGAAAAACATTTATCCTGAATCCATTTATTATAGAGGCGGTCTTCTACTTCGTTGGGTTGGTATGCTTTGTCCATTACAATCTAAGGTTATAAAATTAGTGGAAATAAATCAAATGTTGGGTGGTATTTAGAAAATAATATTTATCTCTGTCATTCTTTAAATAATTGAATAATCGAGATATATTATGAACGAAAGCATTAACGATTGCGAGCAAAAGGAAGCGAATGCCTGCCTTGGAATAGTTTTATCCCTTTTTTCTTGGTTAATGGGGTCAATGCGAGTCCAGCCGCAAATCCTCCAAGGTGTGCGGCCACAGCAACCCCACTTGCGGCTTTCATCGATTCAGGGAAAGCGAGGACTTGTTGAATGAACCACCATCCCAATACTAAATAAGCTGGTATATAGATTGTACCCACCAAAATGATGATCCAGTAAAAAACCCGTACATTCGCTCTTGGGTACAGCAATAGGTACCCTGCCACCACTCCTGAGATTGCACCGGATGCTCCCACCATCGGGACTCCGGAGTCCGGACTGGTTAATGCCTGAGCTAGGGCAGCGAGTAATCCACAGCTTAAATAAAATAATAAATACCAAAGTTTACCCATCGCCTCTTCCACATTATTCCCATACAAGTATAAAAAGAGCATATTTCCCAGTAAGTGAAAAAAACCACCATGACTAAACATGGAAGTAAACACTGTTCCCCATTCCCACAAGATTGTTTCGATAGAAAAATTCGAAAGTTGTCCAAAAAACATAGACGGAATAAACCCGAAGCTGGAAAAAAACACTTCTTTTTCACTGGGAGCGAGTGGAAATTGCCACGCAAAATACACCCACAAGTTTAATCCGATTAAAAACCAGTTTACAAATGGAAAAGAACGGGTCGGGTTATCGTTTTTGTAGGGAAACAGAATCAACTTTTTAGCCTTTGGTTAAGCTTTGAAATAGATGTAATATTGATGAACCCGCTTGCTAGGCGATTATAAAATTTCTAATTTATTTTGAATGGATAGTAGACCACATGAAAGACTTGCAGTGTTCCGAAGCGATTCGGGAATTACGCTTTCATTCGGTTCCAATACCTATTTTATTGAATCTGCAGATCCGTTTCACAATATTGCTATTAAATCCCTCGAACTTGATGATTATATCCCATTCTATGTCGAGATTGCTAAGCGTGAGGGTTTGGGGCCAGAGTTTCGAGATTCCTTACTTCGTGAAATCGAAGATCTTAAGGAAGAGGATTTTGAATAGTGATTTGAATGTTTTATTGAACTGACTAAACATCAATTACATCGTCACGAGAATTTTTTTCGCGAGAATTTGGCCGAATGGTGGAGAAATTTCCACCAAAACTTTTTTTCAAGTTGGCCGCGATAGACTTTCTGAAGTTAGGAACCATTAAGGCAAAGCCAAATAAATCGGTCAAAATCCCAGGGGTGATCAATACGATGCCTCCCACCACAATCATCGCACCTTCAATCAGCTTATCCGTGGGGGGACGACCGTTCCGTAATTCGTTCTGAATTTTGGCCAAGGTCGACAGTCCCTGCTGCCTAGCAAGAGATGCCCCAAGGATTCCTGTAAAAACAATCAATCCAATGGTGGGAAGGAATCCAATCCGTGCCCCTAGCATAATCAACAGGTAGAGCTCGGCAATCGGGATAAATATGAATAGAAATAACATTCGACTGAACATATGTAACACATCTTTGCATATCTCTCAAAGATAGACAAGATCGATACCTATTTTTGTTGTTTGTTTTTTGGGCAATTTTATGATTTTGCGATCTGTGCAGATTTTCTCAAATGAATATACATTAGATTGACCTGACTAGTCGTTATCCACGATGAGAAAGAAGACGAGTGTTTAGGATATGCGGATAAAAAACGAACGGTACTCAATGGATTGCCGCGTCTCTCGTTCCGCTCCCTCTTCGCAATGACAAGTTGTGCTCACCACCATTCCTTACAGCACCCTTGTCATCGCGAGGGCTGAAAGCCCGTGGCGATCCACTGTGAGCCAGTATGCGAAAGGGGAAAACCGGAACGCATCCCCCGAGACACAATGGATTGCCGCGTCAGTCACTCAGTTCATTTTCGTTACGACAAATGATAAGGCGAGATTTCGAATTTTATAAAACCTCAGACAAATAAGAAATTGCCATGGTCGCAAGCAATGCAACCATTGCGAAAAACCAACTAAACTCAGATGTGCAACCAAACATAAGCTTAGATTTGTAAATAATTCTGAGAATCCCAAATTAATGAAACAGAAATACTGAAATTTATTTTACGGGTCACATTTTACAGATCGTACTTTGAGGGTGACGAGAGTATGAATTTTCTGTAGGTTATTGTTTCACTTTTTTATTATGCATAAGTTAGTATTACTTCGACACGGCGAAAGCCAGTGGAATTTGGAAAACCGGTTTACTGGTTGGCATGATGTCAACCTTACAGAACAGGGAGAACGCGAGGGCAGGGAAGCCGGCCGACTGCTCAAGGCCGAGGGCTTTGAGTTTGATATGGCTTACTGTTCCGTCCTGACCCGGGCAATTCGTACCCTTTGGCTGGCTCTGACGGAAATGGATCAGGTTTGGATTCCTGTTCATCGGGAATGGCGTTTGAATGAACGTCACTACGGATCACTTCAAGGATTAAACAAGGCGGAAACGGCAACGAAATATGGAGATGAACAGGTTTTAGTTTGGCGCCGGAGTTATGATATTCCCCCTCCCCCCATGACCAAGGATGATGAGGGGTATGCAGGGAAGGATCGCCGCTATGCCCATTTGAGCGATGAGGATTTACCCCTTTCTGAGTGCCTGAAGGATACGGTTGACCGCTTTCTTCCCCTTTGGGAAAATACCATTGCACCTCAGATTAAGGCGGGTAAGCAGATTATGATTGCCGCCCATGGCAATTCTTTGCGTGCGTTAATTAAGTATCTGGATGATGTTTCGGATGAGGATATTTTAGGAATGAATGTTCCCACTGGTATGCCTTTGGTTTATGAACTTGATGAAAACCTCAAGCCGATCTCCCGCCAATACCTTGGCGATCCGGAAAAAGTGGCCAAGGCGATGGAGGCGGTGGCCAACCAGGGCAAGGCCAAATGAGTATTTCTCACCCATACGATTTGCGTCCGCTTGAAAACTGAACAAAATTTCTAATATGGAAACCAGCCCTAATTCATCCGACAAGTTAATCCGGGAATACGATCCGAACTTTCAGGTCACCCCTGAATCCCGTGAATCATTCCCCGATGTACAAAATTCCGGTCCATCGCAATTGGATGGTGCCCGCGTTCCTATATTACAGGTTGGGATTTCCGGCTTTCGTCTACCGTTAAGTTATGTGGGACCGGATGGGGAGAACCTAAATATTGAGACTGCGGTTACAGGTACGGTCAGTTTAGATGCGGATAAGAAGGGTATTAACATGTCCCGAATTATCCGTATCTTTTATGAGTATAAAAAGGAGACTTTTTCCCCGGAGATTTTTGCCCGTATACTCAGGGAATATAAAGACAGGTTAGATTCCAAAGAAGCCCGTTTAAAGGCTCAGTTTTCATATCCAATGATGCAGGAAAGTTTACGGAGTGGATTACAGGGTTTTCAATTTTACGACTGCTGTTTTGAAGGAATTATTGATCGGGCGGACAGGATACGAAAGATTATTCATTTTGATTTCGTCTATTCTTCTGCGTGTCCGTGTGCTTCGGAACTTTCTGAGCATGCGAGGGAGAAGAGAAATTTACTTGCGATTCCGCATTCTCAGAGGAGTAAGGCAAGGATTAGCGTGGAGGTTCATCCGGATATGGAAATCTCTTTGTTGGAATTACGTGATTTATGCATCGCTGCTCTTAGCACGGAGACCCAGGTAATGGTTCGGCGTGAAGATGAACAGGCATTTGCAGAATTGAATGGTGCCAATGTAAAGTTTGTGGAAGACGCGGCCCGATTGATATACGCTCAATTGAATGAAGAGTCAAAAATTATTGATTTTCGTGTTGTCTGCTCTCATTTCGAATCTCTTCATTCCCATGATGCCGTAGCGGTTCTTTGCCGTGGGGTGGACGGTGGATTTCGTGCTGAGTTTGAAGATTTTTCAAACCTAAACACTTAATTCGTACATAATGTTTAAGGTTCCAATTCGCGAGAATACTGCGGATTCGGAAATTGTTACCTATTCACTTTGTAGACACCCCAAAGGATTTTCTGCATTATTAGATGAGGTCGAAGACTTACTTACCCGGGCATATATTCGTAATCCATATTTCACTCCTGAATGGATAGAATGTTGGTGGAAAAGAGTCGAGCCAGGAACGAAACCATTAATTGTTCTCGCCCGAAATGATTCAGGGCAATTAGAGGGATTCTGGCCATTTGTGGAACGACCAGGCGTTTTATGGTCAAGGGGGTTGTGGCCCATGGTTTATGACGAGGCAAATTATTTTGTCCCGATTGCCACAAAAAGAGGGATGAAGTCGCTATGTTTTGGAATTAAGGCACAATTGAAAGAGTTTCAATTCTTCTGGATTCCACTTATGGATGATTCATTTTGGGATAAATATTGGAAAGAAGA
Source organism: Opitutia bacterium (assembly GCA_018645475.1). Taxonomy (GTDB): domain Bacteria; phylum Verrucomicrobiota; class Verrucomicrobiia; order Opitutales; family Seribacteraceae; genus Seribacter. Next base: position 2,020 of record JABGWU010000090.1, on the reverse strand, counting down.
GATCAAGCAGTCCACCTTTTTGCATATTACCAGAGTGCCCAGAAAGACATCAATTTTAGAGCCAAGTGATAGAACCTTTGATGAGTTTTGGGCTAGTAAAATGGGGGCCAAGAGCAGGAAGTCTCTACGATATGACCAAAAGTCATTTCGTGAACAAGGAGACTGTGTGATTGAAGTGGCGACAGATGAGAAGGATGTGCAGGCAATGTTGCCAGCTTCGTGTCTTGTGGAAGTAAATTCATGGAAGTCGGAACAGATTACTGGTTTATATTCAATCCGGGGAAAGCGTGCTTTCTTTTTTGATCTCTTGCCTAAGTTAGCTAAAAAAGCGAGGGTGCGCCTTACCATGATCCGGATAGATGATGAGCCGGTTGCATGGGAAGTGGATTTATTGGATCAGGATTTTTTGGGTATTCATAATTTATCATTCGATCAGAAATGGAAAAAATACTCCCCGGGCAAACAGTTAATGGAGATTAATCTGAGGCGTGCATGGGAAGAGGGCAGGACGGTTGATTTTTTACCCGGTAATTTGAACTACAAGGAAAAAATTGCCAGCCGCGTAGAACCCGTTCGTGAACTACATCTTTTTAAAAAATCAATGCGTGGTTACCTGGCAAAATGTTTAATTAAATGGAATATGAAAGTGCGTAAAAAAATAATCCTCCGTTCTAAGCCAACCAAGGCGAGTGAATCCTTACGCAAATCATTGGAGGCAGAGAGTTGAGGTCTTTTCCATTGCCAATAAGCTATTCTAAAAAGAGTATTTAAATGTGACTGATCTAACCCAACAATTACAAGATATGCGAGAAGAGTACGATGGTAAACCTCTTTTCAAGGCTGACCTGGATGACTGTCCGTTTGCCCAGTTTTCGAGCTGGTTAATTGAGGCTCAACAAGCAAAAGTACCAGATCCAAATGCATGTAGTTTGGGCACCGTTGATGAGAATGCAAAACCAATGGCTAGAGCAGTTCTGCTTAAAGGCATGGAGGATGAAATGTTTACATTTTACACCAACTACAAAAGTCGAAAGGCACGACATTTGGAAAATAATCCCTATGCGACGATGCATTTCCCCTGGTTTTCCATGGAGCGACAAGTAATTGTTTCCGGTAAGGTTACGAAAGTGGCAGTCGATCAATCGGATGAATACTTTCAGTCGCGTCCGTTAATGAGCAGACTTGGAGCATGGGCTTCCCGGCAGAGTGAAGTTTTAGATTCAAGAGAAACCCTGGAAAAAGCATTCATAGATGCAAGGGATAAACTAGGTGAGCAGCCGGAAAAACCTCCTCATTGGGGAGGCTATGCACTGGAACCGGATTCAATTGAATTTTGGCAAGGTGGACCCAGTCGTTTGCATGACCGTTTTATTTATCGGCTTACTAATGGTGAGAACTTATGGAATGTTGAACGATTTTATCCTTAAATGAACGAAAATCAGAAAGTAGAAAAACCTTTGGACGATTTATTGTCTTTGCGAGGCAAGCCTTTTGCGGATTGGAAAGAGGAACGAAAATACCTCCGTGATAAATGGGGAATGCAGGGTAGACAGGTAACCAAAGAGGAGATAGAATTTGAAAATCAAACCTCAATTCGGGCAAACCCAAAAGATATAAAAAAATGAGTTGGCATGTAGCAGGAAATTTTGAGGACATCATCTATGAAAAACAGGAAGGTGTTGCAAAAGTAACCATTAATCGTCCGGAAAAGCGTAATGCATTTCGTCCAAAAACAGTGACTGAAATGTATGAGGCATTTTTGGATGCCCGGGAAGATTCCTCGATCGGAGTAATTCTTTTAACCGGTGCGGGTCCACATACGGACGGAAAATATGCTTTCTGTTCAGGAGGGGATCAGAGTGTGCGGGGAGATGCAGGTTATGTTGGAGAGGATGGAGTGCCCCGTCTTAATGTGCTTGATTTGCAAAAGTTGATCCGTTCCATGCCCAAAGTTGTGATTGCCCTGGTCGCTGGCTACGCCATTGGGGGAGGACATGTATTACATGTGGTGTGTGATTTG
>JABGWU010000089.1 GCA_018645475.1 Opitutia bacterium | reverse complement strand
TTATGTGAGTTTCGGGTATAGTCGGAGCCCCTCTCTTCCGACCTTCAAGCCACTTCACGACAGAACCGAGACCTGCCTTCAAATCTGGGATCCCGGGTGCATCTTCGTGTGCCTCGAATGGATAGGAATCATCAGAGGCAAATTCTTCGAGATATCTCTCGTAGGATTTTGCGGCATCAACCCATGCCTGATTTCTTTCATGCATTCCAATAAGAGACAGCAATATGTCCCGACGATAACGTTTATGATGAGGAGCATTGAGGCGCCCCAATACTCGGTTACAATAAGATGTGGCCTTAAAGACGGATCTTGTAACATATGGGTTATCACTACCACCAGAAGCTCTCCTTGTCTCCATAATGGCTTCTCGAATTCGCTCTTTCATCTCATGGTCAATTCGTTCACCAAGGACTGTATAATCCTCAATTTCAACTGGTTCCGCAGGTTCAGCAATGTCAGAAAATCGGGGCGTTTCAATAATTGTGGCTTGTGAAAGTTTTTCGTCAGGACGATTGGAAAGGGGTTCTTCAAGGGAACCTGTTAAGGAAGGCATAGGTGATGTTAAAGTTGCCTCCAACATGGGAAGATCAAGTAGATCAACTTCCTTCAGCAGTTCCTCCAAGGATGCACTCCGATAATCAATATTGGATAAAGGTTTTACGATTTGCTTTGGAGGTGAGGAAAAAGACTGTACAGGTTGATCGGCTTGTTTAATTTGAGTGGGATTTGATTGCGATAACGGAGGGTTTATATCGTCCAAATTTAATGATTTTTCTAAATTCGATGGTTCAGACGAATCAAAACTACTATTTAGTAAATTGTCAGGCATTAGTTCATTCTGAACACGAAAAGAACCTGGTTGTTCGTCTGCATTGTCAAATCTTGGAGATTGGGGATAACCTGCATTTTGCTGGAATGAAGGAACTAGTGGTGCAGAATTAGATTCAGAGGAACTATTTTTAATGTCACCAAGAAGGGAATCAATACCTTCGATAACTTCTTCAATCGACTTAAGTTCTGTACCTCCCGAGTTACCCTGTGAAAAGGAATGATTCCACACAAGAAATGCGGAAATCAATAGAATAAAATTATGTTTTGCAGATGTCTTCATCGTTGGCGTCTTTGGTAGGTGGCTTTATTTGTCACACGCATATTATCGGGGGCAACTGTATATGGTGGCACAAAAGGTATGTTTTGCATGCTAGACCGAGGTGCTCTCATCGAGGATGATTCAAAAACTTCAAGAAGTTCATCCGTGCTATTAATCCCAAATGAATTTAAATCTTCAAATGGGTCGGTAAGGGGCAATCCAGTGGGTGGAGCGATATTGGGAATGTTGGTAAAGTTAGCTGGTGGCATAGTCGTGCTTGAGGAAGAATTATCGTCCTGAAAGGGAAGCAATGGGTAGTCACTAGATTGAGATGCTGTTGAATTATCTTCGGTTTTTACCGAAGTCGTTACTACCTGCATAGTGGGCGGCATAATAAGTTTTGTCCGGTCAACCTTAGCAGGAGAAATTCCGTACCTAAAATTAATTGGTTTGGTAAAGGCCAAATATTCACCACGGGACAGCGGTGGTGCGTCAAAGCGTTTGGTCTCAATAGCACGGATGGGGGAAACAAGAAATAGAACGCTCAGGAGGGCCGAGATTCTAAAGAGAAGTTTTAAATTTAGTTTTTCCATGGAATGATTAATCTCCTTCTATAGTCGACCAAGTAAGAAAAACTTTACCTAAATTTTAACTTTTTTTTATTTTCCCCATAAAAAAGTGTCTTGGTGAACACGGTGAACCTCCAATAAATCGTCCATCGTGTGAACATCAAGAGGATGAACCCCTGTGGCATCAAATTGAGTTGCGGTGATCTGAAATGGGTCTCCATAAGACGCAAGACATTCGGAGGTCTGCGCCCAAGTAGCAAAGGGGTTGGAGAGTGCTTCACCAGTTTCCTTTGCGACAGCAATGGTTTTGTCTATGACCGATTGATCACATTCCGGGAAATTACAATTGTAATTAATGTGCAAGTCGCATGGAAAGTGCTCAACAATGTGCTGAAACACTGGAATCGATGCAATTTCGTCGCCAGATAAATTCTTGGGGCGAAAAAGAATTTCAACCCCTTCTATCAGACAGGTTCGTGCAATAAGTTCGCTATCCGTTGAAAGAACAACCAAGTCTACACTATTGTTTTCAAGTAATTTTCGAACCGCCCGAAGGACAAGTGGTTCCCCCTTGTAGGGCAAAAGATTTTTAAAAGTAAGACGCTTGCTTCCAAGACGGGCAATTACTGAACCAACAATTTTCATTTCTTTTGATTATCATCAATTTCAATTGGAGCAAGTCTGTTGTGAACGGTTCGATTCCGCTTGGAATATGCTTTCTTATTTGATTATTTAAATTTATGGATTTAATTCCGTATTCAAGGCAAAGTATAAATGAAGAAGATATTTCTTTGGTGACCAAAACTCTGTCTTCCAACTTTTTAACACAGGGCCCACGAGTACCTGAGTTTGAAAGATCATTAGAATCCAAAATGGGAGTGAACTATGCAATCGTTTGCTCAAGCGGCACCGCCGCATTGCACCTTGCCTATGCCTCCGCCGGTATAAATGAGAAAAGCTTAGGAATTGTACCCGCAATTACATTTGCTGCCACAGCGAATGCATTACGTTATCAGGGAGCAGAAGTTCTTTTTTGCGATGTTGAGCCTGAATCCGGCCTCATCTCTGTATCATCTCTTGAAGAATGTATATCTAATATCACTGATGAACAAAAAGAGAACCTCAATCTCATTGCACCCGTTTCCTTTGCCGGTTCCGTTGCACCTTTAATATCATGTAAGGAAATAGCGGACAAAAATAATTTTGTTTTAATGGAAGATGCGTCTCATTCCCCAGGTGCCTGGAAGTATGATCAAAGTGATGAGAAAATGTATAGTGCGAATGGAAAGCACGCACTCGCATCCACCTTAAGTTTTCATCCAGTTAAACACATTTGTGCGGGTGAAGGAGGAGCTGTTTTAACCAACGACGAAGAACTTGCCCAAAAAGCATCACAATTACGTAGTCATGGAATAAAAAGACCGTTTAATGAAGATGATGACATGCCTTGGTACTATGAACAGGAAGCATTGGGTTGGAATTATCGCTTAACCGACTTACAGGCGGCCTTGGGACTTTCTCAGCTTGCCAGAATAGAGCAATTCTTAATGAAAAGAAGAGCCTTGGCAAAAAGGTACAATCAAATCCTCAGTCAAAGCCCATTTAAAGAACATATTAATTGTCCGCCTTTTGAAGATGGTCACGCTTGGCATCTGTACATTATCAGATTTCTTGACCACAACCTAAGGAATCAGGCTTACAAATTTTTCAAAAATAATAACATTCTTACTCAAATACACTACATACCCGTATACAAACACCCCTACTACAAAAAACATCGTAAGAATTATAGTTTACCAGGAGCAGAAGCATTTTACCAGGGTTGCCTGAGCATTCCCATGTTCCCAGATCTAAATGAAGCCGAACAAGACCGAGTTCTCGAAACACTAGAAACTTTTTTAACTAAAGGATAATGGATTTTAAAAAATTTACCAATCCCTCCGCGTCCATGCCCTCAGGTGGATATATTATGCTCAAGGGCTTTCGTGGAGACTTTAGAGGGTATCAATTATCATCCGTCAGGATGGAAGATGCCGCCCCCATAATGAAATGGAGAAATGAGCAGATTTCGGCCTTGCGACAATCAACTCCACTTACAGAGACAGAACAAAACAGCTACTTCCAAAACACCGTTAAACCTAGTTTTTCTCAAAAACAACCCAACATCATCCTTCTTCGCTTTACTTACGAAAATAACCTAATTGGATATGGTGGACTCGTTCACATTAACTGGACAAGTATGAAAGCTGAAGTCTCTTTCCTACTTGAAACAGAAAGAGGTAAAGATACTTTTCAATACGGGAGAGATTGCAGCATTTTCCTGAATTTATTAATGAGATGTGCCTTCGATAATGTTGGATTAAATAAAATTTACACCCATTCTTATTCTCATCGAGCCTTTCATGTAAATGCGATTGAAGCATCAGGATTCAGAAGGGAAGGCTTACTCAGAGAGGATGAAAAGGTAGATGGTCAATGGGTAGATGCTGTCATTGCGTCATGCCTTAAATCCGAATATCTTAAACAATTCCCACCTCCTCAATAATGGTGGATCAGGTAGACCATTTTAATATTCTTTTTTCCAGCCTCTCAGCAAAAGTTGCCCTTTATAAATCGGTAAAAAAAGAAGCAGAAACAATTTCATCCAATATAAATGTTTTGGGTGTCGATTCGGACGAATCCTGTATCGGTTCAAAAATAGTACAAAATTTTGCCACAATCCCAGCCATAGGAGAACTGAACCGAGAATCTCTTTTGCATTTTTGCAAAAAACATAAGATTCGATTTGTTATCCCTACCAGAGATGGCGAATTGCCATTTTGGGCAGAGTATCAGGATTTTTTGTTTTCTAACCAGATTGGAGTGATGATCTCGACTCGTAAGGCAATTCATATATGCGAGGACAAATATTCCTTCGCCGAGCATTTAAAAAAGGCTCCGATCCCAGCTATCCAGACAAGCCTCTCTAGTTCATCATTACCCTCAGGATACGATCACTTTGTAGTTAAGGAAAGAAAGGGAACCGCATCATGCTCGATCGGAATATATTTAAAGCAACAAGATATACTTGCACATTCTAAAAAACTAAAGGATCCCATTTTCCAGCCCCAAATTATGGGAAGAGAATTTAGTGCGGAGACTTGGATTGATCAAAATGGTAGATGTCATGGCGTGGTATTAAGGTGGCGAATCAATGTCGTAAATGGGGAGTCTCACAAATCCGTGACTTTCAAAAATGCAATTTGGGAAAATAAATTGATTGAAACATTCAAAATGATCTCTGGTTTAAAGGGGCATATTTTAGCCCAGGTTATGGTTGATCAGAATGAGAATTTACACTTGATCGAAATTAACCCCCGACTAGGTGGAGCTAGTCCGCTGGCTCTTAGTTCAGGATTAAATTCTGTCAGATGGTCTATTCTTGAGTTCCTTGAACTCTCAAATCAGATTCCGCGTGATCCTTTACTTACAGATAAACTCCAATTAATAAAAAAGAATGGTAATGTTCGTATTGAAAAAATTTCCTCCTCGACACAGAAAAATTCCCACTTAGAAAAACTTTAATCATGTCAGCAACAACTATTGCAATCGCTAATCAAAAAGGAGGCGTAGGAAAAACCACCACTACCATTAACCTGGGTGCCGCACTGGCTTCCTTTGGGATCCCCACCCTTCTTGTTGACATGGACCCTCAGGGAAACGCAACCAGTTCTCTGGGGATTGAAAAAAAAGCAGGTGCAGGTGTGTACGAACCACTTTTAGCAGGAAAAGATTTATCCAGTCGTGTAGTTGCGACAAATGAAAAAAACCTCTGGCTCATACCTTCAGAGCTAGACCTGGCCGCCGCTGAACTCGAATTAAGCAGCCAAGATAATTACTTAATTAACTTGCGGGACTCTCTTCATAACCTTACTCAAAACTACGGTTTAAAAGCAGTCTTAATTGACTGTCCTCCCACTCTTGGTTTGCTTTCAATGAATTCACTTTGTGCAGCTGATTATTTACTTATAACACTTCAATCAGAATATTTGGCTCTCGAAGGCTTAAGCCAAATAACTAAAGTCATCGAACAACTTAAACAATCCGGAGCAAACGCTGGCATTCAACTTGGTGGAATTGCCATGACTATGTACGATAATCGAACTCGGCTTTCCTATGAAGTTTGGCAGGAAGTTAACAACCACTACCCAGAAGAGATTTTCCGTACAGCTATCCCTCGTACTGTAAGACTAAGTGAAGCTCCAAGCTTCGGAAAAACAATTTTTCAATACGACCCAAATGGAGTTGGAGCCAAGGCATACCTCGCCCTAGCTAAAGAAGTTCAAAATCGTTTTTTCTCTTAATACATTTCATTCATCAATACTGTGAAATTATGCATGTAAAACTTGATGAAATAGAGAAATGTATTGGATATTCTTTCCAAGATAAAAAGCTCTTGGTACTTGCTCTCACACACCCGTCGTATAACGAGCACGATAGGACCAGACCTGATAACCAAAGAATGGAATTCCTCGGAGATTCTATACTTAGCGCCATTTTAACAGAAGCACTTTTTATTGCATTCCCCAAGGAGAATGAAGGTTCACTTAGTCGGAAAAGAGCCGTTTTTATTAGAGGTAGCTCCCTAGCCAAAATTGCTTATCAATTAAGGATTCATAAGTATTTGTTAATGAGTACATCTGAGTTAAAAAACAATGGGAATCAAAGAAGTTCAACTCTCGAAGATGCGATTGAGGCCATTATTGGAGCAATTTTTATTGATGGTGGTATAAAGGATGCAAAAAAGTGTGTTTTAAATTGGTTTGGTGATTTGCCTAAAAAACTGGTCAAGGATCAACCTAGCTATAATCCCAAAGGGCAACTACAGGAATTCTTACACGAAAAATCAATAGCTTCAAAAGTCCAATATCGTATATCCAAGGAGGCCGGACCGGCTCACCAGAAAAATTTTGAAATTGATCTAATTGTTGGAAAAAAAACTCTAGGATCAGGCACAGGAAGTACAAAAAAAGAAGCAGAAGAAGAGGCCGCTAAACAGGCTCTTTCTAAACTAAAATTTAAACAGTGAAAAAAGTAGTTATTCCCAAGGGAGCGACTGCCACTTTTATTCACTCACTTCCTGAATCTGCAACTCCTGCCCTAGCTGCTAACTTCCTTGTCAACAATGGTCATAAGGTTGCCATTATAATTGAAGAAAGCATTCCCAAAGCCGAAGAGTGGGGCGAAGATATTGCTGCCTTTATGGAAAGCTTGTACCCAGAAGGAAAAATTGAGTTTTTTCTCTTTGACGGCCCTCCTGATAATAATCATCCAGATGCATTTGAAAAAGTTTGCGATCGATTAACTGTACTGTCGGCCTTACTCCGCCCAAAATCATCAGAAAATAGCCAAATTCTGATTGCGACGACTCCTGAAGCTCTGGTTAGTCGATGTCCCCAGCAAAAGAATCAAAAGGAATGTGAGATTACTCTTAAAGCTGGAATGGAATATGAGTTTAAAAAACTATGTTCAACCTTGGCGACGGCATTCGATTATTCTTCCGAAATTCTCTGTGAAGAGCCTGGACAATTCTCTGTTAGAGGTGGTCTTATTGATGTTTATCCAGTCAATGCTACAAAACCTGTAAGAATTGATTTTTTTGGAAATGAAATAGAAGAAATTCGTACATTTGACCCAACCTCGCAAAGAGGTGAAAATAAAATAAATGAATTAATTATTTCTTCCGCAAAATCAAATGAACAAAACGAATTAGAAGGTGAGTTTTTTGAATATTTAACTCAGCCAGTAACTTGGATTTTTCGAGAACCTGAGCAACTGGTTTCAAGATTTCCATTGGTATTTCATACTTCTATTAACAAATCTTTCAGGCTCGCAAGTTTTGGAAATGCAATGAATCGTAAACATGCTGCCCTTGATCAATTCATTGGATCAAGTGAGATTCAAGCCGGTGCAGGTATATTTGAAAAATGCGAGTCGCTTGAACTACCCGTTCATTCAATGAATAACTTGAAGACTGAAAATTCCGAAATTGATATCGGCAGTGCACGGTTTGAAAGTGAAAAAAAGCAAAGAACATCTTACTTATTTGAACTCCTAAAAAAACAGGACGAGAATTTCGAAATTACTATCGCGGCCGGAGCTGAGTCTGAACAAAAAAGAATCTCCGAAATCATTGCAGAGGAAAGCTCACTAAAAAGATTAATACCAAACTTTATTCCTATCGGTCTGAAAGAGAGCTTTCAGGTAAAAGCAAAAGGGAACCGTGGTTATTTCAATTTATTAATTAAGGATCATGAAAATGGCTTAGTAATTGCCACAGCACGCGAAATCTTAGGAAGGGAAAAGAGCAGGAGGCCCCTTCGCTCCAAAAAAGCAATTGTTCGTAGAAAAGAAGTTGATCAAGCATTAGATTTCTCCGAACTCATTGAGCGAGATTATCTTGTGCATCATCAACATGGAATTTGCCAATTTAAAAAACTCGGTACTATTCAAGAAGGGAAAAGAAAAGAGGAAGCAATAACCCTCGAATTTGCAGACAGTATACTTTTACATGTTCCATTACAGGAATCCCATCTACTTTCACGTTATGTCGGTCTTCAAAAAGCAAGGCCCAAACTGGCAAAGCTAGGTGGGAAATCCTGGGCAAAAGCAAAGCAGGCTGCCGAAATGGCGGCACTCGACCTTGCCGCTGACCTTCTTAGGTTACAAGCGACCAGAGATACGAATCAGGGTCATGCTTTTTCTCAGGATGAAAAATGGCAGAAGGAATTTGAAGACGCTTTTCCATTCAATGAAACGGTTGATCAGCTTAAAGCAATTAATCAGGTAAAAGAAGACATGGAAAAAGAACAACCAATGGATCGTTTAGTCTGCGGGGATGTTGGGTTTGGAAAAACAGAAGTGGCACTGAGAGCAGCTTTTAAGGCAGTTATGGATGGAAAACAAGTAGCATTCCTCGCCCCGACAACTATTCTTTGTCAGCAGCATTTAAATTTATTTAGACAAAGAATGACTGATTATCCGATTACGATTGAAATGTTGAGCAGATTTCGAACTGCAGGGCAGCAAAAGAAAATTATTCAGGCAACGGGATACGGATCTGTAGATATTTTGATTGGAACTCACCGAATGTTTAGCCCAGATATTGTGTTTAAGGATTTGGGACTTTTGGTTGTGGATGAAGAACAAAGATTTGGCGTACAGCATAAGGAATCGATTAAAAAACTTCGTGCCAATGTGGATGTCTTAACTTTAAGTGCAACTCCGATTCCGAGAACATTATATTTTGCAATGGTTGGAGCCCGGGCATTAAGTACGATCGAAACAGCTCCGGTCAACCGAAGACCCATTCGAACTGAGGTAATGAAGAATTCTCCAGAAATTATTCAACAAGCAGTTCAGCTTGAAACGAAAAGAGGCGGGCAAATTTTCTACCTTCATAACCGTGTAAAAACAATCCATTCAGTAAAAAAGAAATTGGAAACTCAATTTCCAAAACTTTCTATAAGAATTGGACACGGACAAATGAATGAAGGTGAACTCGAGCAGGTAATGACGGATTTTGTTGCCCACCGATTTGATATACTTATTTGCACTACTATTATCGAGTCCGGTTTAGATATTCCGAATTGTAACACAATTATTATTGAAGGAGCTGATAAATATGGACTTTCACAACTGTATCAATTGAGAGGAAGGGTTGGTAGATTTGACCGACAGGCGTATGCATATCTGCTGCTCAACAGACACCTCACTGTTTCCGACCAGGCACGAAAAAGATTATCCGCAATTCGACAAATTAATAATTTTGGAGCAGGGTTTCGGATTGCACTGAGAGACTTAGAACTTAGGGGTGCCGGCAATCTTTTAGGAAGCGAACAAAGTGGACATGTAGCAGGAATTGGCTTCGAATTGTATTGTCGACTTCTCAGGGAAAGTGTTTCTCGGTTAAAGGGTGAAGAAATATCTTTGCGCCCCTCTGCAACCGTACGAATAGATTTTCTTACAGCCGGAAACCCATGTGAAGAAGACGACCCGAACGATCAATTAATTTTACTGGGAGCATTCTTCCCTGATGAATACACCTCAGAACCTAGGCTTAGAATAGAATCATACAGAAAACTTGCCCTGATGCGGGAAGAAGGGGAAATTAATGATTATCTTGAAGAACTGAATGATAGGTTTGGTCCCCCACCCCCTGAAGTTTTCGCACTTATTCAAGAAACAAGAATAAGGTGCTTAGCTGAAGAAGCTGGTTTTGATCTTTTAGAGACTAAAAATAAAGAAATTTTTTGTCGTTTAATCAAACGGGGAGAGGGAGGAACCAAGCAATATTGTAGAAAAGCTGGCAAAATCCCAAAACTTTCCGCAAAAGAACCACTTTTGAAGTTGAAGGAAATCATTCGATTCCTAAAGATAGAAATACATGGGAACAAAATTTAAAACATATTCTTTAAATAAAATCATTTTCCTGGCGGGGATTTTTGGTTTTCAATTCATATCTGTTGGTGCGGAATTAATTGAACTCAATCGAGTGGTAGCGAAAGTCAATGACAGGGTCGTAACTTGGGGAGAAATTGAAAATGCGATGACTTTGCTCAATTTCACTGATAATGAAAAAATTGATCGAGCTAATGATTTTGTTGATGGCAAAATTGACCGCTTACTCTCCATCACAGCATTTAGCGAAAAAGGTATGAAAATTCCCACATCTTATATCGAGCAAGAATACAACAAACGCTTAATCAGTGAGTTTAATGGCGATAGGCGACTATTCAGAGATACTCTCAGAAGTAAAGGCTTGTCTCAATTAGAGTACAGGAAGGAAATTGAAGAAGAAATTATATATAGTCACATGCTATCGACTCGCAGACGATTGAAGGAGGATATTAGCCCTGAAAAAGTGGAGTTGTATTACAAAAAAAATATAAATAAATTTAAAACTGAGGAAAAAATTCAGTTAGGAGAGATTGCTTTTTCTCAAATTGCAGGTGAACCAGAAACCGTTTTATTACAGCAAGCCCATAAAGTGATCAAAGACATCAAGGATGGCAAAAATTTTAAAGATGCAGCATTAAAAAATGGACAGAGCCCTTTCCGTGAAAAATCAGGCGACTGGGGAGTTATGGTATCCGAAAGAGAGATCAGAAGTCATGAAATTAGGAAACAGGCTTTCTCCCTGAAAAAAGGTGAAATTTCAAAACCATTTATCGTAAATATTTTAGAAAGAAAACCAGACGGAAGTGTCGGAAATTCTGGCAAAATTGCGGTTTATATTTTAAAAGCTTTGGACCGAACACTAGCGGGTCATAAACCACTTGATGAAGTCAGAACTCAAATCGAACGCGAGTTGGCATCTGAAATCGAAGCAAAAAGTCATAGGCAGTGGTTAAATCGCTTAAAGCGAGACGCTTATGTCCGGGTAACTCTACCAAAGTAATTTTTCATGCCAAGTTCCCTTTCCTTTTTAGCTTAAATGGATCGGAATGTAATCAAACATCAATCCTTAAAAGATCTTCCGAAAGAGGATAGACCCCAGGAAAGATTAGAACGATTGGGTCCAAGTCCATTAACCGACAGGGAACTGCTTGCGATGCTGGTTCGTTCAGGAAATGCCACTATGGATGTACTTGCCATTGCAGACGAACTGATCAGGCAAGCAGGAACTCTAGCAGGTCTACTGCGTTGGGATGTCTCAGACTTTCAACGAATTAAAGGAATAGGGAAAGTAAAAGCCTTACAATTGAGCACTCAGATTGAAATTGCTAAAAGAATGATGCGGGGAGCAAGATCTAATGACATTCGATTGGATGAACCTCAAAAGGTTTGGGAATATCTCTATCCTGAAGTTCGATCCGACAATGTTGAAAAAGTTTGGGTTCTCAGTTTGGACAGAAAAAATAAATTAATTCGTGCTGAACCAATAACCTCAGGAACTGCCACAGGAAGTTTAATTCATCCTCGAGAAGTATTCCGCCCAGCAATCCGTTGCGGAGCAACTGCAATTATACTAGCACATAATCACCCCAGTGGCGACCCGACTCCCAGTTCAGCTGATTTAAGGGTTACAAAGAAAATCTGTGAAGCTTCTAAAACTTTAGACATGGAAATGCACGATCATGTAATAATTGGAGAATCTGAGAATTGCCCAAATGGGCTAGGCTATTATAGTTTTTCAGACGCAGGACATTTGTTATGACATATCAAATTTGGAGAAGTACAAAATTACTTACTTTTAATAACTAGGAAACTCCGACAAAAAACATTTAATTTAAAGCATTTCGTCAGATAAATGTTAATAAACAAGCTTAGCAAAAGTTGACAAAATAATACTGGATGAATTATTATTAGATTGTGAGAAATTATTTCATTATCGCTTTATTACCGATTTTGGCGTTTTCGGATATTACCGCCAATAAGAAAAACAAAAATGACTTCACGCTCCCTGATGCTATTGGTGGGGGCAAAAATGGTTGGTTTGATGCCAAAAATCTTCCCACATCGATTAAGATAAACGACGAATGGGTATTGCCAAGGGGAGGAACAATGGAGTGGTTGATGACCAAAGGCTATGTCCCCCACCCCAATAAAAAAAATGTAATGATACGCAATCCATTTGATAAAAGATACAAGGAACCCCGGACAATCATACAACCATCCTTGGCAACTAACCCACTTGAATATATTTATGTTCCAAAAGCGGTTAAGTCGAATGATCCATTTGCTGGTCTCGCAGATCCAATGAAAAGAAAATATTCGCCGATTCCCGGAGTGGGTGCAAATCAGGGAAATAACAAACAAGCCCCCCTTGGTCCTGTTCTCGAACCGGAGTTACCTAAACTTAAGAATTCGCCTTTTGATGCACCCGAAAAGAACTTTCCCAACCTCCCTATCGCTCCAAATGCTCAAATAGACCCATTTAATCAAAAGAAGGATGCCGAACTCCCCCCAAACGATCCGTTTGTCGACGATGTATTAAATAAACCCATTCAAAAACCATCTGACCCAAAGCAAATTCTTCCCGGGAAAAAAATCGACAATTTAGAGCCAAATGAAATAAATGATGAAAATATTAAGCCGAATGCTTAATAATAGTCCATTTCTCCTGTTAAATTTTCAAATTTCATTTTTTATTCTTTATTAATACGGCTTTGAGGTCAAAGTTGTGTGATATGCAATCTTGTATCACACTTTCTCTAGTTTCGTCTTTAAAAGGAGGCCCATGGGTATTGTGGGATGATTTAGGTGCCGGGTTAAGAAAAGCAGCTGAGTTAGGCTTTGATGCAGTGGAATTATTTACTGAGGGTCCACAAGCTGGAATGCCGAATGAGCTTAAAAATCATTTAAATGAAACAGGGTTGAGACTAGCTGCGGTTGGAACCGGTGCCGGGAAAGTTTTAAACGGTCTAACATTAACTGATGAGAATCCAGATATTCGAGCGAGTGCCATGTCATTTATTCGTGAAATGATAAACTTTGGAGCAGAATATAATGCCCCAGCTATTATTGGATCGATGCAAGGTGTTCACGGTGGAAATGTTTCGAAAGAACAAGCAATCAACTGGCTTCAAAAATCATTGGTAGAGTTAGGCGAACATGCAAGGACGAGAGGTGTATCTTTAATTTACGAACCTTTAAATCGATATGAATCCAATCTCTTCAACCACTATCTTGAAGCATGTGACTTCCTTGACCAACTACCAACAAACGGAGTGTCTCTTCTAGCCGATTTGTTTCATATGAATATTGAAGAGACTGACATTGCGGAATCTATTAAGAAAGGGGCTAGACACTTGGGGCATGTTCATTTTGCAGACAGTAATCGCAGACCGATGGGCAATGGCCACACCAACATGGCTCCTATTGCTAAAGCCCTAAAAGAAATTGGATATGAAGGATGTATTTCTGCCGAAGCATTTGCATGGCCAGATTCGTTAACAGCTGCACAAACCACTATTGATTCGTACAAGAAATATTTTCCATAAGGAATATACTCGATTCGCTCCTTTCGAATTCATACATTTTACAAATTCTATATTGATAAACAATGAGCAATGCAGATACAAAAGAAGCCCCTACCTCACTAAGAGGCATTTTGTCTAACATTGGACCTGGAATGATTCTAGCCGGATCAATTGTTGGTTCCGGAGAACTTATTGCCACAACTAGAACTGGTGCAGAGGCCCATTTCGATTTTTTATGGTTAATCATTATCGGTTGTATAGTAAAAGTATTTGCCCAAATCGAATTGGGCAAACACGCCATTACAAATGGAAAAACATCTCTCGGTGCTTTAAACGAAATCCCTGGACCGCGCTTTCGCATTCCATTTGGTCGAAGAGTTTTTGACGCGAACTGGTTTTTACTTTTTTGGTCCGTTATGTTTGTTGCCATTCTTGCACAACAGGGTGGAATTGTCGGCGGTGTTGGCCAGGCACTTGCCATAAGTCTCCCGTTAACAGAAGAGGGAGCAGAGAGAAATCATTATATCTCCCAAAAAATCGCGATCGAACTTGCCGAGGAAGAGAATAATTTGCAAAAAATTACTACATTAAAAAAAGAATTAAACTTGTTGGGTAATCCACCCGACGCAAAGGATGATATTTATTGGGCATTAATCATCACTTTTCTCACAATTCTACTTCTTATTGTAGGTAAATTTTCTTTAATAGAGAAATTTTCAATTCTCCTAGTTGCCAGTTTCACTTTTATTACAATAATTAATTTATTTGCCCTGCAAAGCTATGAATCTTGGGCCGTAAAGCCTGAGGAAATTATACGCGGATTATCCTTCAGCTTCCCCGAAATTAAGAATGGAAACAATCCATTAATCACCGCAATTGCTACTTTTGGTATCATTGGAGTGGGAGCAGCTGAATTATTAGCCTATCCGTATTGGTGTATAGAAAAAGGATACGGCAAACATGTGGGCCCATGTGAGAAAAATGAAGCTTGGTTAATTCGAGCCAAAGGGTGGATGAAAGTAATGCACTGGGATGCTTGGGGAGCAATGGTCGTGTATACATTCTGCACCATCGCATTTTATCTACTTGGAGCCGCAATCTTGGGAAGGACTGGACTTTTACCTGAAGGTTCAGAGATGATCCAAACCCTATCAACGATGTACGAACCTGTGTTTGGCTCGTTTGCCCGGACAATATTCCTCACTGGTGCAATTGCAGTATTATTCTCGACCTTTTTCATAGCTATTGCGGCTCAAAGTAGGCTTTGCCTAGATGTAATCAAAGTTTCAGGCTTTGCGAAACTCACTGATAAACAAAATTCCCTAGGTTTAAAACTTTTGGGAATCACCCTGCCCTTCATTTGTGTCATGTGTTATGTTTTTTTCCCAAAGCCCGTTATTCTAGTTCTTATATCTGGAACGATGCAGGCAATTATGCTCCCTCTCATAGGATTTGCTGTTTTATATTTCCGATACCAGAAATGCGATTCACGTCTTATTCCAAGTAAAATTTGGGATGCATGTTTGTGGTTATCGTTTTTCGGTTTCTTGATTACTGGTGCATACCAAGTGTATGCGAAAATTTTCTCTTAATTATGGATCGTAGACATTTACTGGGGTTGATATCAACATCACCTCTGTTGTCAGCCAATGATAAAACTCGAAAACAAACGAAGTTCGTAAAAGAGATAAATTATCAGATTCAAAATAAACGAGTTAAACAATCTATTATGGGATGGACTTTTAATCCTATGCCTTTTACCCAACTCGCAAACCTATGCAAAGAAATCGGATTGGTTGCAATGGAGGGAATTCCATCCAAAAATTACAGTTTACTGAAAAAAATAGGACTCGATGTATCTTTAGTTGGAAGTCACGGATTTAAACATGGGCCGGTTAATCCAACAAACCATTCGGAATGTATAAAAAAACTCGAAAATTCAATTAAATTGGCTTCAGAAATGGGTTACAAAAGGGTAATTACTTTCACCGGAATGAAAGAAAAAGGAATATCAGACCAACAGGCAAAAAAGAACTGTCTTGAATGCTGGAAAAAAGTGCTTCCACTTGCTGAGGATAAAGGTGTTACTCTGTGCTTAGAACATCTCAACTCCAGAGACTCATCTCATCCGATGAAAGGACATCCTGGATATTTTGGAGATGATGTTGATTTATGCTTGGAAATGGTAAAACAAATATCTTCAGAGAATTTCAAACTACTGTTCGATGTCTATCATGTGCAAATTATGAACGGGGATGTAATTAAAAGAATCCAGCAAAACTATGAATTCATTGGACATTATCATGTTGCGGGAAACCCAGGAAGAGGAGAAATTGATGAAAACCAAGAAATTAATTACCCCGCAGTTATACAGGCTATTATTCAAACTGGATATGATGGTTTTATCGCACACGAATTCATACCGACCTGGAAAGAACCCGCAGATTCACTTAGACATGCAGCAAAAATACTTGATATCTGAACAAGATTTTCACCAAATAAAATATTTATAATTTGAAAGGAAGAAAAAATACAAACCTTTCTCCAATTCCTCATTCAGGTGGATTTTCTTCCTTCTTACTTGGTATACTTGCAGTCCTGTTATTCTTTGTAATTCTTCAGGAAAGTGCACCTCATCTTAAATCCAATTTCAGGCCTTTGAAGATGAAATCAACAACCGATTCAGAAATTAAATGGGAAATTTCCCCTATTCCAGATTATCAAAAGAAACCCAAATTCGTAGAGGCCAATCCAAACATTCCAGATAATCTTCCGGATAAGGTTGAACAATTTTCATTTCGTAATCAACAAGCGGCACAACCTGAGAAAAACGATGAAATTGATTCAGCAAATACTCCGAAATTTAATCAATCTAATGACGGTCATAAAGTGGCAGAAAAAAATAAGGAAGTTAAACTGTTGAAACCACCTCTCCCTCCCCAATCAATTCCAGAAAATATAAGTAAACAAGTTTCAAAGATTCCGCAAAAGTCTAATCCATCAAAATCAAAATTAATTCCCAAATCAAATGCACTAGGAATTCATAGCAAAGAAAAAAAGGGGAAGAATGCCAACATAAACAGAAAACTTGTAGCTTCTTTACAAACGCATAATCCTTCTTTCCCTAGCCATCCATCCGCATCACAACCAAGGCCATACCAAAAGACTAGACCCAAGCTATCTACTGATTTAATTCATGGTCCGTTAATGAAAAGTAAAACAAGTGCTCCGCGACTTGGTCAAATTGCTATCGAGTGCCGATTACATCCATACGGAGTATATATTCAAGAAATGCTTCAATCTATTGAAGAACAATGGAATCAATTAGCGAGCGGATCTATTCAATTTCTTCAACAAGATCGTCTTCCTGGAAAGATTACTCTTCGCTTTAAACTCGAGGCAAATGGAAGAATTAAGAACTTATCAAGAATTGACAATGAAGGATATTCTCTTGCCGCAGAACTATGCAGGCAGGCAATTGCATCGCGTGTACCCTTTGGCAAATGGACTGAAAAGATGATAAATGACTTCGGTCAATCCGATGAAATTACCATAAGTTTCCAGTACCACTAACATTTATGGATTACCCGACCATCCCTCTAGATCATCATTGCTCAGTTATTCGTTTCGAACACCCTGGCATATGGGCACTCGAAAAAGCTACTGGTGTACTCACTCACCCTAATAAAGAAACTAAAAAAAGCACAAAGCAAAGAACACTCCTTAATGCAGATTATCAACACCAAGATGAATGCTACTATTGGACAAACAAAGAGGGAGAAATTCAAAAGCTTTTCCTCATCCACCGATTAGACTCTCCCACATCAGGAATCATTCTGGCCGCATCTTCACTAGAAATCGCAGAAGAAATAAAGTCTTCATTTTTAAAAAAAGAAGTTAGGAAAACTTATTTTGCACTCATTAAACCTAAGGGCCGAATTAAAGAAGGTTTATGGAAAGACAATTTAAAAGAAAAGAGAGAAGGTGGAAAAATAAGAGTTCATCGAGGAAATGGTCCACCCGCATTAACAAAAGTATCCATTGAAAGGAAAAAATGTGGATTATATGGACTTGCTATGCTTCGCTTGGAACCTCTTACCGGCAGAACTCATCAACTCCGCGTCCAATGTGCACTAAGAGGACATTCTATCGTGGGGGATAAGAATTACGGAGACTTTACCTATAATCGGAAAATTGCGAGGGCATCTAAAATTGACAGATTATGCTTACATGCAGCTGAAATATCTCTACAAATAAACTATGATGGGAGAAATCATGATTTTTTTGCCGACTCGCCCATACCACGATCAATGGGCAAATTATTAGTCTGAACCGATAATCTAACTTACAAGTCTAAACTAGCTGATAGTACCCACAAATGGCTTTTAATATGATCATATTGATCATGTGCTGCTGTCAGAAAATAACGATAATCTGCTTGTATGCTCCAATTTTCTGCTAACCTATAGCCAGCACCTAAAGTAAAATCGTAAGCAAAACCAGTTCCACTGTAATCGGATAACCCCTCCAAGCCAACTATCCCCATACCCATTCCAATACCGGTGCGCAAATCAAACCTGTCTCCCAACTCCTTTTCTAATATTAGACGACTAAAAAAGTTATGAATGCTTGCTGATAGAGAAGAATCTTGCGTGGAAGCATCAAAGCTATGATAGGAGTATTCAGCTTCAACCCGAATGCCTCCAAAATCTTTCCCCACTTGTAATCCCAGTAAAAATCCTGAATCAGCTTCATATTCCTTTTTAGTGACTGTCGGAGGTGGACCGCTGTCCGGTACTCGGATTGCACCATCCTTCGGAAATACAAGACCCAAAATAGGGCCAAAATAATACCCCACTAATCGGCTAGGAACATCTGGTTCATAAAGTTTGGCATAAGCGTCATCAAGATCTTTATTTTCGGGAGCAGATGCAGTTTGGTCACTTACATCTATACTCTCACTCGCAGCTTTTGTTACAGGCTTAACCTCTTTTACCTCAACGTATTCGGGCACTGGAATAAATGGCGTGTTAGGAATCGAAGGACGGGGAGCAGGAGGAGGAGCAATTGGTCGAACTTGAGAAACTGGTAAATCGAAGTTCGTACGATTTATTGTTGGTTCAGCTAATAGCTGTGCGATCTGTCCCTCATGGAGACTGGATCTAACTTTGAGTTCAGCTAATCTTTCTGCTATCGTCAAGTTAGAGCTTTGCCCAAATGAATAGCTTTGCGGCAACAGGCTTATTGATAAAAATGAAATATGGATAAAGAGTCTAATCATGAAAGACGAAATTTTATTAACATGATCGTTCTTTTATTGGAAAAAGTGAAGAACTAAATCTAAACAAAAAAAGCGCCGGGCGGTAGATTGGCGGGAACCGCCCGGCGCGGGTGTGGTGGATGGGAAATAAAGTTATTAATGTGAATAAATTTTCTATTGGATGCAATACAAAATTTTATTTGTACGAATGAATAATTGATTACCCGCTATCGCAATTGAAGATCGAGTGTTATCATCGTAAGTAGATCCCATCTCAGCAAGATGAAGAATTTTGCCTGTTTGAGATGAAACTACAAGTACATCGCCATTGTGATTCATTATATAAATTTTACCATCACCCCCGGTTGGAGATGATCGCCATTTGTATTTCCCCGGTAATTCAAGCTTCCACTCAACTTTCCCACTTTTAGGATCTACTCTAGATAGGGCTTTTCTTAAATCGCTAAGAATAAAAAATTTATTTTCAAAAAATAGCGGTGTAGGCACATCTGAAGTGAGGCTTGGTTCGTTTTGAGTCTGCCAAGAAAGCCCATTTTCACCTTCATGGGTTCCCTTCAATCCATCTTTAATCGCGAAGACGGGAGCTTTTTTGGGAGCACAAACCAATATTACTCCATCCCCAACGACTGGAGATGGAACTAATCGCCACCATTGTTCTTTGTGATTTGGATTCCATGTCCCCCAACGCCAAAGTTCCTTTCCACTTCGTGGGTCATGTCCGGTCAAAACATCGCCACCAGCAATCAGCAACTGGTTTTTATGAGGGATGATGGTTCCAAAAGATTCGAGCGATTCCATTTTTGCAATCGATGGTCGATTGTGCTTCCAAACGGTCTTACCGTTTTGCGGATTCATACAAAGAATATAAGATTTAGCTGAAGCATTTCCCCTACCATGAGCCTGTTGATCTCGTTGTAAAACAGGGAGGTAAAGTTTTTTCTCAAACAATGTTGGAGAAGAGGAAAATGTCCATTGAAAACAAAAGTCCCCATAGTCCTCCTGTATATTTCTCCGCCATTCTTCCGAACCGTCTAACAAATATGAAACTAAATCTCCATTGCCAAAGAAAAAGATAACTCTCTCTCCGTCAGTAACGGGAGAGGGACTTGCATAATTAGACCGAGAATCAAGTTGATAATCAAAACCATCTGCTCCACCGGGACGATACCCGGAACCAGCATTTCTCCTCCATAGCAGTTTCCCCGATTCCCGCTCAAAGCAAAATGCGAGCAAGTCCCCTTTTCCTGATGATTCATCATTAACTTTTATCGATGAAACAAAAACAAAATTCCCGTTAACAATGGGAGTACCAGCAGAAGGTCCAGGCAACTCAAATTCCCACTTCACTAGAGTATTTGAATCAAATTTTATTGGTAAAGATTGAGTAGTATTTGAAGAACCATTAAAATTTGGACCACGCCAATTATTCCAATTCTGTCCCCATGAAAAAAGAACAACAAAGTTTAAGCTCGCAAACAAAAATAAATATTTTCTCATTTGTTAAGTTTAAAGAATGAATATCGACTAATTCGAGCTCAAAAACAATTAATCTAGAAATTTTAATCGTTATGCACGATATTTTCCTCACCTCAAACCCACGAGCAAATCTGGAATAATTTTATAGCTCCTTCTACAAGTTGAAAACAAATAATCTTTTCGATAGAAATCCTTGATTCTTAAATCTTAAAAGTTATCTGCCGCAAAATGATGGTGTGAGCTGTTTAGGACTAAAAAGAAAAAGAACAAGGGCTTGATCGTGATGAATCACTTCAATTCCTCGAAACCTAAAATCTCACGGGATTGAGAAATTCTGCGGTTCGTTAGGTCCTCTTCATACCATTCAACCAATTCAATCATTCCTTGATTCGTTAAATTACCGCTATCGTCTCGCTCAAAAACAGTCTCAAAATCTTCTTCTACTTCTTTATTGATCGCCAGTACATGGGAGTTCTTTACTTTCTTCATCCATTTGAATACAAAATAAAATATAAACAATACGAAAATTGTGACGAAGGTTAAGTCCATTTTTCGTATAATTGGGAGATGAAATTACTTTTCCTGGATAAAAGAATTTACAGCAATCGCAACCTTTTCTGCAACAATGGATAAAGATTCACTCAAGGCCATTACTTCTTCATTTATCGTATCACTCAGTGAATTAGGCATATCAATATCAACTAGAATAATTTCCTTACCATTGCTTAATGGGAATGATCCATTTTTGAAATCATTTGTGAAAAGTTGCCACGTACCATCAAATAATACTTTATTTGAACTCACCCGCTCAAATCGATGAATTGTAAATCCTATTTCAAAATTAGTACCCACTTTTTCACGATGAGGATAAACCGAGTAAAAAGGACTTTTTAATAATTGAGATAAATTTAACCCTAAGACGCGCCCGATCCCTTCTACAAGTGGTTCGCCCCATCTATGATTTTCTCGAAATTCTATCTTACCATTTTCAGGGCGATTAATAATTCTATTTTCTTGCAGGTAATACGGTAATTCTATCTGTCTTAGATAAAAAGTTAGAGGTTTGTTTTGTTTACCTTTATCCCCCTGATTTTCTATATTATTAAAAGTATAATTTTGATCGTAACTAGTTTTAGTCAGAAGATGAAATATAGATTCTTTATGAGTAGATTCAGGAACGATACAAGAAGACAATAAGCAAATTGAAAACACCAATATAAGGCTCGCATTTAAGTATATCATTATTCTGAGGTTTCTCCCTTTCCACGCAAAAAAGCTTGTGGGTTTCTTTCCAGCAAATCCGCTAAGGACTTTAGAGATTTAGACATTGCAGAAATATCTCTCATTGTATTTGAAAAACCAAACCTAAAATCAGAGGTCGGATCGAACATTTCTTTTAAATTATCAGAAATTAAATTAATTTTACCAATGGCTATTTTAAGTTCATCCGTGGCAGATGATAATTTTGGTCCCAAGGGAGAATAAGAAGATGAAATTTGCTCAAGAAAACCTTGAAGTGCGTTGTTTGTAACAGTGAAATCCTTACTCAGTTTTGAGACATTTAGATCATTTAATTTTCTTGTCGATGTAACCATAACTTCACTCACCTGTTTACTGAGTTTCTCTAGATTTATACTCTCACTAAGTTCGGCAAAGATCGAAGCGCTGGTGGGAATCTCACGATACCCATACAAATTCTTCTCTTCATTCACGTCGACCCCAGTGGTCAAGTTGATGTACAAAATTCCAGTTACAAAACTTTCCTGAATTAATTTTGCCTGTAACCTTGCCACAACTTCACTTTTTAAAAAACCATCTAAATCAAAAAGTTGATTTTCCTCTTCAACCATATGCCGTTGAACTAATTTTCGGTTAATCTCAATCAGAACGGGAACGGGACCCTCCTCTGTAGCATCTCCTAAAAAAAATCGCTCCACCCGTCCTATTCTAACCCCATTCAAAGTTACCTTCCCTCCCTCATGTAATCCATAAACATTTTCATGAAAAACCATTACAAATCTTTCATTTTTACCACGAAATGAAGAAAAGCCACCCGTAAAAATACTAAAACCAATAATGAGAACTAATGCACCAAAGCAAAAGACCCCAACCAACATATTATTTCCTTTAGTTTTCAAATGCTTTTAAGTTAATGGCTTTTTTCCCTGTTTCGCAATCTTAGTTTTATTTCACGGGGTTTCCCCGATGAAGGAATGATCGAACCCGTTTATGCTCAGAATGTTCCCTCAAATTACACGGTGGTCCGAAATCAAGTAATGTCTTAGTCTGCCCATCAAGAAAAATAGAATTATCAGCGATATCAAAAATGCTTGATAATTCGTGAGTTACAACAACGAAAGTCATTCCTAAACTATCTTTCAGTTCATTAATAAGGTTATCAAGCCTATGTGAATTAATTGGGTCAAGTCCCGCTGAAGGTTCATCTAAAAACAAAATATCAGGGTCAAGTGACATCGCCCTAGCCAACCCAGCCCTTTTTTTCATACCTCCACTTAATTGAGCGGGATAAAAATCTCC
The DNA here is from genome assembly GCA_018645475.1 of Opitutia bacterium. GTDB lineage: Bacteria > Verrucomicrobiota > Verrucomicrobiia > Opitutales > Seribacteraceae > Seribacter. The sequence goes on along the minus strand of JABGWU010000089.1, from coordinate 874 downwards.
GTAACCAGACAAACCAACTAAATTTAATTTATATCTCGCAAGGTCTTCAATTTCAGGTTCAGGTAAGTTAGTGTATGCTTGTAATGGCAATGAAACATTTTCAACTAGATTCATAGATCCCCAAAGGGCCCCCCCCTGAAACAGAACTCCATATTTTTTTAGGATTAAACTCTGGTGCTCTGTCTCGACAGACCATAAATCTTCACTATCAACAAGAATTTTACCGTACGCTGGCGGTAATAATCCAATCATTGACTTAAGAAGTGTGCTTTTACCACAACCACTTGCCCCCATTACAACAAGACACTCCCCTTTCTTCGCGGTAAATGAAATATTTTCCAACACTAAATAATCACCGTAGACCAGTTTAAGATTTTCGACCTCTAAGATGGGCTCAGAAATTTGATTATCGATGCTCATCTCAAATCCAAATAACTAAATGTGATTTCAAACAACGCATCCGAAATAACGATCCAAGTAACCGCAACCACAACGGCAGCGGTAACAGCGCGCCCCAAAGAAGATGAATCGTTTCCGCTATTTAGCCCCTTGTAACATCCCACAAGACCGATAATTAATCCAAAAACCACACTTTTTAATAATCCAGAATAAACTTCCCACATTCCTATCAAAGCAACCTGAGTCTGTTCAAAATAATGTATTATGGAAAAATCCATTACTACTGTACCCACAACTAGACCACCCAAAATTCCTACAACATCAGCATAAATTGTTAAAAGCGGAATCATTAAAAGAAGAGACAATGTCCTGGGTAAAATCAAAAATTCCATAGGTGAGATTCCAAAAGTACGAAGAGAGTCAATCTCCTCGTTCAACTTCATACTTCCAATTTCAGCGGCAAAAGATGCTCCCG
>JABGWU010000088.1 GCA_018645475.1 Opitutia bacterium | reverse complement strand
ATTGATTGAAAAACACCTTTAAGCTTGCCACCTGCAAGTACTTCAAAAGCAGCATTCACATCGGACCTTCTTGAACCGGTAGCAAGTCCAACAGGAAACTTCTCGGCAACTGAACAGACGAGCTCAACCGCTCCAGGCATAGCCTTTGCCGTTTCACTGGTCAACCTGCGATAGGCTTGAGCTTTTATTAAAGACCATTCCTGAAAAAGTTCTTCATCGTAATTGATTCCCGATAGTTCCGCCAGGCGTCCCATGGCAAAGCGTTCATCCCCACCCGTACACTTACTTAGAAAAGTTTCATAGGATTGATCCATTCCAACGCCCATAGCCTCGCAAATCGCTTGATAATGAGTGTATTCACTTTCAATGATAACTCCGTCCATGTCAAAGACGACGCCCATTAATTTAGTCGTCATAGGATTGAAAAGTCGAGCTAACCAGATTTAGGCAAACACATCCATGACAGGTTTTGCCCTGTCTCCTCCAACCAGAAATGGGCGACCTGATGATGTTTGATGTTTTTCCTTTAAAGGAAGGCCTGCGGCCCATCCGATCGTGGCATGAAGGTCTGGAACCGTGACCGGATCGTTTGGTAATGCTCCGTCTTTATCGCTTGATCCATAAACATAGCCTTTCTTGACCCCGCCGCCGGCCAAGACAGAAGAATAACAGATTGGGTAATGTCCTCTTCCATTCCCGCCATACTGTGGCTTACGACCAAATTCTGTTGCTAAGACCACCAAAGTTTCATTCAACAAACCTCTTTCTTCCAAATCAGTAATCAGTGCGGAATAAGCCTGGTCCAAAGGAGGACTTAGATCTTCCATTTCACTTTCGAGGTTATTGTGCATATCCCATCCATCTGTTGCCACCTCAACAAATCTAACTCCGGTTTCTACAAGGCGACGAGCCAATAAACATCCCTGACCAAATTTATTTAAACCATATTTTTCACGGGTAGAGTTATCTTCTTTTGAAAGATCGAAGGAATCGAGATCTTTGCTTTTAAGTAATCTCAAAGTATTATCGTAAAACTCTCGATAAGACCTCACATTATCGTCCTTATAGCGTGCAGAAAAAAAGGAACTCAGCTTCTCAGAAAGTTTCAATTTTTTTCCCAGTGCCTCGCTCCCGCCGCGGGTCGCAATATTTCGAAGTCCGGTATCCGGATCAAGTATGGGAATTGGACTGTATGCAGTAGGAAAGAATCCATTTCCCTGCTTCGGGGAAGTATTGATACAAGCGGAAGAGGGAAGTGTATCATGGCTAGAACCGAGATAGTGCTGAGACCATGCACCCAAATTGGGATGCTTGACTGTATTACGCTGAGCAAATGCTGTACGCATGAAATATTGAGCTGGACCATGCACGCCAATTTTTGCAGTCATACTCCTTATTAAACAAATCTTGTCTGCGATTTTTGCAGTCTTTGGCAAGTATTCCGTAACCTGAAAATCCGATTTTGTATTGATCGCTTTGCCCGGTCCTTTAGTCTTTCCAAGCTTTGGATCGAAAGTATCAATATGACTCATCCCCCCCTTTACCTGCAAAAAGATGATTCTCTTGGCCTTGCCAAATCCATTCCCAGTAGGGAGCGAGTTGGAAGCTTTAAGATTAGGTAGAACAGTCAACCCGAACGCACCAAGGGCACATTGTTCAACAAATTGTCTTCTGGAGAATTGAAATGGTTTCATAATGCGATGTTAGTTTGTTTTACTGAACAAAAAGAAATTCGGTTGAGTTAAATAGTGCCCAACTTAGATCGTTCTTCTTCATTCCTTCTGCAATTGCCCTCTCAATTGTATTCATTTCATCAGGAGTAGGCGGACGACAGAAAAAACTGATAAAAAGAAACTGAACTGCTGACTTAAAATCTCCAGTCCTTTTAAGCATCTTTGAAAGCTTGGCTTCCCGGTCATATAATAAGTGTTGTACTCCACCGTTCATCAACATGAGTGCCTGGGGTATGCTACCTTCAACACTGGAGTCATTCACCAAATCTCGAGAGGACTGACCAAACATTCTAAGAAAATGATTCTCTGGAGCAGGTTGAGAGAGTTCAGAAGCTCTTAAGAGAAAGTAATCATTCATTTTGACGGGTCGTTTCCCGCCTACAAAGTCCGCCTCGACAATTCTCTGGTTTGATTTCAAATAACCGTTTTTTTTCATCAATAAGACTTTCTCCCGAACTT
>JABGWU010000087.1 GCA_018645475.1 Opitutia bacterium | reverse complement strand
TGTGGTACTGGTACTGTAGTCGGCGTGCGAACTTAAAGTTGAGAGCAACTTCCAGTGGGGGCCGGTTGCCTCCTTGGTCGTGTCCCCAACAGTAACTTTAGGACTACTGTCATCAAATGCGGCAGTTGGGAAACCAGCCTTTACCTGATAGACAAATCCGTTTTTGTAAACATTAGTACCAGCAGTGTAGTCGGTAGCAGCATTATGCAGAGCCTCATTCGCAATTCTTTTATATAAAACCTCACTGCCCGCAGCTCCCTTTGCTGCATAGAGTCGATTATCAGATGATGTCAAAGTTTCATCAGGGTCATCCAGTCTAAGCCATGATTGAGTTCCGTCACCACCCGACCATAATGAAATCCCGCTTCCAGCCTCTAGGTCAGCATTCCGAGTTACGCTGGCGCGATTAAGAAGTCGTAAAACTTGAAGGAAGTTGGACGAATCAGTTGGGGATCCCATAATAGGTACTGCATTGAGTGCATTTGGAGATAATTCACCTCCGTCCACAATCATCCTGTCGTTTGTTGAGTCGTATTCAAAGGTAATTCCCGTGGTATCATCTTCAGGGTTGATCCCCGATACCCCACTAACTGCAGTATTGATTTCGTCAATAATGCTTTGCAGAGAGACATCCAAACTATCGATCGATAGTGTTTTTCCGGCAATGGTAAATGTACCCGTTGTTATATTCGACTGAAGAGGAAGCTGATTTAGGTTTTTGGACAGATCAAGTCCAGCACCTAGACCACCAGGGACCCGATTTCTTGATGACATCTCAGTTTGAGTACCAATTGAATATACACTGACAATAAACTCCCCGGTCAATGCACCAGCAGCGGCAGTAGCTGAAATAATGGCAGCAGAAGTTGAATTCATCCCCACTTTGCGTGCTTCGTAAAGATCATTATTATTTAATGCCGATGCGGCACCATTAAGTGAGTCCAGTTGGCTTTTTAATAAACCAAGGTCTGAAACTTTTTCATTATTGGAGGCTTTTTCGCTTTGCAGTCTTTTCTTTGGGATTGCCTCTAATTCAACCAGTTGTTCCACAACAGGTTTCCAGTCAAAACCAGACGCAAGTCCTGTGAGTTGTAAATCAGAACCCATTTATCGAAGATTGGATTTGACGCAGAAGCAAAGCAGTTGCCCTGTGCTCAAGTGTCCGAAAGATACGAAGTTAATAAAGTGCATGTACATGTGCTCGTGTGAGCAATATTCATGCCATGACCTAGTTAAGAAGATCCAGTATTCTGCAATTCTATGTTTTCCGGTGACTTGGATTTATCTAAAAAGGATTGCATTTCAGCTATTAACCAGTGTGCACCTTCGCTCAATGCCCAAAAATATTCCTTATTTCTCTGAATGGCGGACCAGTTTTTACTCGGGAACTCAATATCCCTTATTTTTCGGCGGTAATCTACGAGTTCGCCCTTTGTTTTTCCTTCGAACAAGAAGTTCCAAAAGCTCTTGTTTGAGTCTACTATACCGTTTACTTTTCCCGCTTCATTTAGTAGGTCCTTAAGTTGTTTGTTATCGGCATAATTTGTGCCTGAAAATTTTTCAGGCAACAACTCGGTTTTTATAGCTGCAGCTAATGAGCTTTCCAAAATATCCTCGGCATATTTTAACATAGGGGAAAAAATTACCGATAAATCCGGGCATTGTCCCTGGTCAGCAAGCAATTGCCCTACTCGATCATCGAAGGATTTACTATTTGAATCTCCCAGCCACTCCAATGCTTCTTCATAAGTTTGATAAGGTGCACCATTTATTTTAACTCCGGTTCTTGCTAAATTTCGATATTCTATTGATGGATTCTGGGCGATAAATTGTTCAAATGTTTTGAGGTATACAAAAAGTCGGCCCTCAACTAAAACTTTTTCTTGGGTATTACCAGGCAACCTTTGGCCTTTGCTTGAAGAATTATAATGAGCTCCTGTATCCGAATATGATGTGTCGTCCGAGTAATACCTACCATCATCTCGGACGGACATATCCTGACCAATGAAAATTACCTTCTTACATCCGAATAGACGCGAAAGATCCAACACACAACCTGAGACCGTCCCCTGTTCCAGGATTTTGCTGCCTGGTTTTTTTCCCATTCTTTCTTTAAGGACATCAATAATCGGATTGTAAGTACACCATGTGAGAATTCGCCCCGAAAACCTGCTGACAATTTCTGGATATGCACTAAACGGACAGACTAAGGGGACATCGTCAAGTTTTACATTTTCAAAGCCGGCTAGCGTAGGAGATAGCGGATCTGCAGTAACCACCAAGTGGGGGCGAATGCCATTATTGATTAATTTTCTGTAGGGACTGTTACTGGCAACAATAATAGCCTTATCCTGCATTGCCTTGAGGAAGTCGATGGATTCATCAAGAGAAGGTCCGGCTCCTATCAATATGAACGGAATATCCTTAAATTCATTTTCCATTTCACCTACATCAGGTGAGCAGGCCAGGTGGGAAAGATTATTAAAGGTGTTTTTTTGGATATCAATCGCAGTTCTTACATTTACCTCCATAAGAGGGCGAACTACCAAATATTGCCTGACCAGTTCATTTCGCATTCGATCGTAGTATCCCTCATCGATCCCATGCAAAGGGGAAAAAACTACGCTATTCACATCACTTACACCGGATAGCGCGGCACCTTGTATGTCGGCAAAAAACGCATCATCTATATTTCCTGTCCCTAATATGAAACGTTCGTTACTAAGTAATTTAGTTAGGTCAAATCGAGCCAAGGTTTCTCTTAACAGTGCAGGGTCTTTTTCGGCTGCTAAGAAATTAGTTCCTGACGTGGAGTTCTCAAGAAAGTGAGTTAAATGTGAACCATCTCCAAATCCTGTTACCGCATAGAGTGATTCTGGATGTAAAACTAAACTAGAGAACCAACGTTTATTTAAGTTCTCTTTTTTAAATTTACCATACGCAGGGAATGAAAACTCCCCCCTCAAAATCATGAGTGTACTTCCGTTTTCATCATCCTCATAAAAAAAATCTTGGGGCATGCGATTACCAATCTCAATGATTCTTTGAAGTACGAGTGGAAACCGATTCCGCAAAATAGCCTCATTTTGAGGTAGAATTGATTTTGGTGTCATGAAGTTTCTACTTTTTCGTTTAAGAAAGGTATGATGTTTTCTGAAAAAAGCTTTCTGGCTCTTTTGAAAATGGGCAAGAAATGAATACTCAGTTCATCTGACAAGCTCGAGGGATCGCCTTGTTGAAATGCAGTTAAAATAACACCTAATGAATCAGCCTGTTCTTTAGTCACTATTTCTAGTGCCTCTTTCCAGGGGGGATTGTAAGTTTGAGCATAAGGACCCAGGTTATCCAGTAAATCTGCAAATGGCTGAACTTTATTTATAAATTCATTCATTCGCTTGAATACCTCAGACCATGCAACAGAAAGTATGTTGCGAATGTAAGCCTCGAATTCTTTCTCGGCGGTACTCAGGTGATTCATGGATTCGATGATTAAGCGCAATGTCAATTCGTCATGGGAAAGACTGTGGACTTCTATCTTCTTATAGGAACTAGGTAGATTTTCACTTCCTACAGCATCTTCCCCATCGACAATGAACTTAACCACCGCACGCCCATTTTCACTCAGTGCCCCCATGAGCAATTCGTAAACATGATTAGGATCAGTAGGTACATCCCCGTCGAATACAACTTCTTCTCCATCTGCGATTACGCTCATTATAGGTAATAATCTTTATATGAATTGGATGAAATGAACAGAAAAAAGAAAATATTAATTATTTTTATGAAAAAAATAAATATTTTATAAGTCTGACTGTCAATGACTTGTGAGATTTATCAGAATTTTTTTCCCTAAAAAAACATTTTTTCCTAAAGCTCTACTCCTGGCAGTCGACTATCCAAAGCGTTGAAGACAAGGAGGTCGACAACAAGGGAATCGAAACCCTTCACATAAAAACGAGCTAAGCGTCACGGACGACGCTTTCACAAAGTCAAGGAGGACAAACAGTGAGTATAACAATAAATTCAAATCAAGCAGCGTCTTATTCGGCGTTGAGTATGAAACGTGCGAACAATCTTTTAACAAAGAGTTTGCAACGTTTATCTAGTGGTAAACGCATCGTGTCACCTAGTGATGACGCGGGAGGCCTGGCAGTAGGAATGAAACTACAAAGCAGTCTGAAAAGAGCGGCCGCATCAAGACTAAACACGCAAAACGGTGTTTCCTTTTTGCAAATGCAAGACGGTGTACTTAAAGTAACCGGAGAAATCCTAGATCGTATGTCTGAGCTCAAGAGCTTCTACAACGATGTATCCAAGAGCAAAGCTGACCGCGAAACTTACAACCATGAGTTTAACGAGTTGCAGAGAGAACTTAACATGATGCAATCTCAGAAGTTCAATGGTGTTTCACTTTTCGCGACTATGGAGCCAGACAATAATCCGCTCAAGATCAGCACTTCTGATGATGGTCTTGGTGAAAAGATTGAACTAACCAGAACTGGTTTATTCGAAAATTTAAAATCGAAGTTTGGCGCTGATAGCGTACTAAACACCGGTTCGCATGGTAAGTACCGTCAGTTAATCGGAGACTTTACCCGTGATGGAGGTCTTGAGGATTCTTCTCCAGGATATACATCAAGATCATATAGCGAAGGTTCTGTTGTTTACAAAAACGGCCCAACTTCAGCTGAATCTGGATATTTCATGGCCCTAAGTGATATTGGAATGGGTGCCAGAATTGAAGATACTGGACAATCAACTTCACTTTTCATTCGTCTAGCTGATAAAGGTGGTAAGGGTTTTGCCGAATCTTTTCCCCTTTCTTCACAGTACGACCATACCAGCCTTAAATATAATTCCAAAGGTGAGCAAGTTGCTTACTTAAAAGGAGATGTAGTTAAAGTTGCTGCTCATTTTGCTAGCCCTGGCAGTAATTTCTATTTGAAGGCTCAAAATGATGTTCCTCGCGGTATAGACTTAGAATCCCTCTTCGCTGGCGGACATGTAGGTACAAGTGGATATTTCGATTATGTCGGACAAGATCGATCAAATGGTGCTACAGCGGGTGACAAACCAATTACTGAGTTCTTGAGAACCAATGGAAACTTACCACAACCATCATTATTTACCCCATCAGACGCTGGTGTTTTGCGTGATTTCATCGAATTCCACGCAGCGAATGGTTACCAACCTGGCCATGTTGTAAATGGCGGGAGCATTTTTGCTCCATCGGGTGATTGGGGAATCCAAGCTTACACTAGCTTAGCTTCTTTTAAGGAAGGTGATTTAGTTTTAAATAACTCAGATAAGGCTAATCCAAAAATTGAAGAAATGTCTGCACTCGTTAAAGGTAATTATCATGGTGGCAGTTTCGGCAATGGAGAATTTGTTTTCTATGACGGAACATGGCTCAAAGCCGGGTCTTCGACTGATAATAGTGTTAGTATTGCTGCAATTCCAGCCAATCCTGACAACCTTAAGACATACTTGGCTGGCCAACAGTACAGCTATGGGGAAAAGATTGTTACTGCAAATGGTACAGTATTAATCGCTGATGCAACAATGAAAGGTGCATTTGATGCAAAGAAATCTTATGCAGCTGGCAATAGGGTTAATGACGGAAGCGACTGGTATGAATTAGCTGCAGGTCTTACTCATCGTGGATCTTGGAATAGTGCACTTACTACAACCACCGCCAATGATACCGTTGAGCATAATGGAAACATTTACAAGTATGCCGCGGGTGACTCAAAATTAGAACCTGGCTCTGCAGCAGCAGCTGCTGTTTGGACTCTTAATGGATCTGCCACAGATGCCAGTAATTTAGGAGCTGGCGGTTTGACCGCTCTTACTGATGTTGTTACTGAGGGAGGAAGTGAGACCCCCAGTAAGTATTTCGCCAAATCTCCTTGGCAAAGATACGATGGATCTGCCGCAAAAACTGTTATTGGTAGTCCCACTGGTGCAACTAGTGGTGCTGGCACAAGTACATTCGACAGAACTGCTGAATTCACAAATTTGAACAATAGTTCAAAATGGGTAAAAACACATTATTCTCACCTCCACGGCCAAACCATAGGGACAAGTTACACTCGTGGTGATAATATATTCTACCAAGGAAAGAATTACGTCTATACATCACACCTTGATTCAGATGACGCTTTATATGTTAGCCCATCGGATGACGGTTACACAGAGTTTGGGGATCTGCTCAGGCTTGGTGCAATTAAGGAGGTACCCATGTACATTGATACGGTGGGAGGAGGAGGTGCGCCAGGGACTCCTGATGATATTTACTTCCGACCAAACCAAAGCTTGAAATTCGTAGATAGGCTTGATGGTTCTGGTGATGTCCGGGCCGCCAATATGGCTCGCCGAACAGATTCGCCAACGCCTCCAGGGGATAAAATCTTTAATTCGCCAGACGATGCATTCTTCGGCGGATTACAAGCTGGCAATGATGGAATCTATGGAACTATGGATGACTTCTATGCCTCAACAGGAGATCCAGCAATCGCACAAGCAAGTGCTCATTTAGACGCTGATGCGGACAACAACAAAGACTTGCTTGACACAGCAAATGGCCTTGAAAGCTTCAGTGTGGCAGATTTTGTTGATTACATTCAAACCCTTGCTAATGTCCGTGCCGTGAATGGCGGCACCATGTCACGCTTAGGATATGCCGAGCGTATCCTGGAGGAGAATGAAATCAACTTGGGTGCCGCTACATCCAGGATAATGGATGCCGATATGGCATATGAGTCCACCAAGATGGCCCGCCAGAATGTACTTGTACAAGCTGCGGCATCCATGGTGACTCAAGCGAATTCCCTTAATAATGTTGTTCTTAGTCTTCTTCAGTAAGACAGGTAGACGCTAGCATTATTTAACGGAATTCATAAACCAAAACTTAGTAAACTTAACGCAATCCTTGGAGATCGTGATTAAACAAATACACAATCAACTTTGTTTACTTGCCGGGAAACGGGCCGTACTGCTTGAGAAATCAGGCAGTACGCCCCCTCCCCCTCCAAGTTTGAAAATAGTTTCAACAAATTTAACATTTATGAAAGTTGAGAGGATGCCTACATCAAGATTAACATCTACTTTAGGGTCCCTCTACAAAACCTTACACATTAATATTCGAGCGATAGTACGGAATAAGCTTAGAATATCTTCAGACTTCTCAAGTTCTTTAAATATCTTGCCATCTCTAATAAGGCATTACCGCATTCGCCTATTTTACAATTTTCTAATCTTGAGTGAAAACAATACAAGTTTTCCAAACAACAATTCTTCAGTGAGTAGACATATTCAATCCATCTGTGTGTCGACACTCTGCACCTTTCTTACCTTTTCCAAGTTCAAACTCTTTACTACCCCCATCACCCCAGCAAGGTTCAAGCATATGTTCAAACTAGAGCATTACCAACCTTTGGGATCAAATCCAATTAGTGGATACAATATTAAACCATGTCATTTAAATTAGCCATGAAAGAAAAGACTACATTAGCATGCTATGACCCATTGCCTCCGGGGGGTGTATCACTTCAATCTAATAGATTGAGATTAGCAATTTCATCTAATAAAAATCAAGCAGACTCATGTTCGTGCTCAGATTCAATTCAACCTGAAATTACTGCACAAAATTTTAGATCTGTCTGTCGAGACATGGATCTGTCCAGCATTTTCTTGATCCGGTCCTACGCGAAGCAGATTAGGCATTATAAAGCTCTCAGGTTAAGGCTCCGAAATCATGGTACACAGTCATTGATTAATATATTCTAATTGAACTGTTATTTAACAATGAGAGGACTAAATACAATTTTGTCATACCCCACGATTTTTAAGAAATACAAGGGTACAGTCTCATCAGAGCAATTATATAAATTCCCCATCTTTCGAAATATTTTCAAAACCTCAACTACACCCAGGAAACATTTAAAGTTTCAGGATCGCTATGATTCTTCGGGTTCAAAAAATAATTAATTTAAACCCTCAATTTAACTCTCACCAAATAACTTTTATTTAAACATATAACTTCAGAAATATTAATCATAATAAGCTGCTTAAGCCACCAATTCACTTGTGAGTAGAACTAAAGTAATACCCCACGGATTGCATCACGCTCAGCAACTCAACGCTTAAAATTAAATTGAATTTTCAAACTATAAACCAAAATATTATTTTATTATTAATTACTTACTAAAGTTTACTTAACATTGTCCGACTATGTATTGCAGTACAATGTTTAACAAAAATATATTAATTACAAAATTTACATATAAAACTCATTATGTTCGTTTCAATTTCGCACATTACATGCACTCACTCTTTATAATCTAATGTCCATTTCAATAACAGCTCCAGTCATACATACGGCCAGTCAATTCACTGAATTCAGCGATTGGTCCAAGGGACATGAAGATGGCAGAAAAATTGCAAACCCGATGCACTCTAAGGGAGCATCCTTTGATGTAGGCGAGAAATATGGACAGTCATTACACGAAGTTGAGCACTCAAAAAGAATCCCTTCTTTAAGCTCCGCCATGCGGTTGCTTATTTCCGGCGAATTGAAAGAAAAAATCATCAAAACATCCGACTCATTATCCTTTACCACAAAGAGTCCTTATTTCGCAAAACGAGTTTTATTTACGACGAATCATTAAACCAAGCACCAGGAAAGCTATGAAAGAACTACAAAACCCAACCAGTGGTGGACCAACAATCCCCGATCCATCAAGACCGGCTAAGTCCACTAGAAGTATTGAAGAAGGGTTCGCAAAGATCATTGCAGGTGGTCGAATCGTCCGACCTGACCCGAGTAAACCTGAGTTAGCACGGATGGTTACGGGAGAGACTAATTTGGTTAATGATGTATCTTTAAAATCAGCACATGCCAAAGCAGTCTTAGAATCAGTTACGACTAATTTAGAAGCGGGCATAGAATTAGTTGACAGGCAGGAGACTGCTTTAGCCAAAATTGGGGGCAAGCTTTCTGAGATCGCACTCATTTTAAACCAAGTCAAAAACCCAAAAACTACAGACGATGTTAGAGTACAATATCAATCCGATTTCGTGGAATCTCGTGACGGTATTCGCACATTAGCCCTAGAGACATTTGATCAAACGGCACTCTTTTCAAACGGGCCAGCTAAACCTATAACTGTTGCTGTTCCTACCTTAAATAGTTGGGAAGGTGTTTCCGTAGACCGGGCAAATCTTAAGCAACCAGGATTGCAGACTGTGGACAGTGGAAAAGTTTTTGGCTCGTCCTCCGGTTTCTTTCTTGATGCTGGATCCATAAAAAAAGCCTTCAAGGAATGGCGAAGTTTGTGTGTTCATAATCGACTTCAGTGGGGGTTGCTCGTGGATCGACTCCATGGAGTGAATCGTTCATTCGAAAAGTTCCGCAAGGAGAGAAACTGGCGAGTTCCTTCTTTCCCAAGTAAATCTCAATTAGGTCCATTAAAAAGGCCGAATCGTAACAACTAGGAGCGGATTTCGTGTCATCTTA
>JABGWU010000086.1 GCA_018645475.1 Opitutia bacterium | reverse complement strand
CTTATGTATTTCGAATGCAACTAGCCTTCCCCGGACAAGATGTCCCCGGTTTTGGTTGGGTCTCACCTGGTAACTATAACGCCCTCGTTACCAACCATGGTACAATTATGATATTTTGGGTGGCTATGCCTGTTCTAGTTGCAGCAGCAGGAAATTATCTGATTCCTTTAATGATCGGATGTGACGACATGGTATTCCCACGCCTTAATCGTTTATCATTTCAATTGTTTTTTATCAGCGCCCTCGTATTACTCGCGTCCTTTCATGTCCCTGGAGGTGGATTCGGTGGAGCGTGGACATCCTACCCTCCCCTCTCATCAAACGCCGAGTATAGCCTTACCCCACTTGGAGCTCCCATTTGGTTAATAGCAGTGGCCCTTGAATTTGTGGCCTTCCTTATCGGCGGGATTAATTTCGTTACGACCATGATGAATGCAAGAGCACCGGGAATGTCACTCATGCGAATCCCCTTGGTCGTTTGGATGATTGTAATTGCGAGTATTTTATTCATGGTATCAGTCGGACCGTTAGTTGCAGGTTCTGTGATGCTTTTATCAGATCAATTAGCAGGTACCGCTTTTTATGATCCTACCAACGGAGGAGATCCCTTATTATGGCAACATCTCTTCTGGTTTTTTGGACACCCGGAGGTATACGTTGTTCTTCTTCCCGCAATGGGAATTGTGGCAGAGATCATTCCGGTTTTTGCTCGGAAAAATTTTTTTGGATACAAGTCCGCTCTTTATGTTACCATTGCAACTGGAGTCTTAAGCTTCTTTGTGTGGGCTCATCATCAATTTGTCGCCGGCATAGATCCGAGAATGGCACATCTTTTTACCGCAACGACACTTTTAATTTCCATTCCGATCGCAGAGCTTTGTTTTCTTTACATCGCTACCCTTTTTGGAGGGAGCATCGATTTCAAAGTCCCAATGCTATGGGCGATCGCATTTCTGGTTGAGTTTCTTCTAGGAGGAGTCACCGGTATTTATCTTGGTGCATCAGGCTCTGATATTTATTTCCATGACACCTATTTCGTCGTTGCGCATTTTCACTACACTTTTTTCCCAATCGCTATCATTGGTCTGTTTGCCGGTATCTACCATTGGTACCCCAAGGCAACGGGCAGGCATTTAAACGAACTTTGGGGAAAAGTTCACTTTTGGGGAACAGTGGTGTCCTTTAATTTTGTTTTTATTCCCATGTTCTTTCTCGGAATGGGTGGACAACATAGACGTATTTTTGATTACAGACACTTTCCTGAATTAGCGGGACCTGATCTACAAGAACTAAGGATATTGGCCACCGTTTCTGCCATCGTTATGATGGCCTTTCAAATACCGTTTATCATTAATTTCTTTTACAGTATGTTTAAGGGTAAAAAAGCAGGAAAAAACCCTTGGCGTGCTACAACCCTTGAATGGTCAACGGAATCCCCGCCTCCACATGGAAACTGGAAAGAACTCCCAAATGTTTACCGCGGACCTTATGAATACAGTAATCCCGAAGGGCAGGAAGACTTCATCCCGCAACACCTCACAAATAAGAAAGGGAATCCGAACCTATGAGTAACTCTTTTCATGCTCCGATTGCGACCGGAAGAGAATCAGCAGGATTACCTGCAGGACGTCTTGGCACCTGGTGGGTAGTTGCCTCCGAAATTGTAATCTTTGGTGGACTTATCGCTTCGTTTATAATGTACCGACTTAGGCATGGTGAATTTTGGGCATCTCAAGCTGAACATACAAAGCTCTATGCCGGAGCTCTCAATACATTTATATTATTAACCTCAAGTTACTTTGCAGTTTGTGCCCATCAAGCAGCTCAACAAGGAAATGGTAAAAAAGCAGCCAAACTACTTTTTCGAACAATTCTTCTTGGAGCAGGTTTTTTATGTGTTAAAGCCTACGAATACACATCAGAAATCACAGCTGGATACGGACCATTATCGGACTTATTTTGGTCATTTTATTATATCTCAACTGGTTTGCATGGTCTGCATGTAATAGCCGGAATGATCATGATGGCGATAATTGCTAAGGATGCGTCGAAGGAAAACCATCTACAAAGAGTGGAATGTATAGGCATTTACTGGCACTTCGTAGATGTGGTTTGGATATTCCTCTTCCCCTTATTTTACATTGCCTCAGGTCTTTAATACAACACCCGTTCATAGTATGAATTCTGAAAAAAAACCATCTTCGCACCCAACTTATCGAAATATATATATTTGGTTACTCATTCTTTTGGCCATAAGTATTTGGGGACCCGTATTAGCACTTGAGATAGAAAATCGGACAGTTTTAGTTTGCACGGTACTATTTACAGCTTTTGGCATTGGTTTCATCAAGGCAGGCATGGTCGCGTCTTGGTTTATGCACTTGAATACTGAGAAGAAATTCATTACCCGCCTGTTAATTGTTTGTCTGGTTTTTATGATTCTCCTATTTGCAGGTGTTGCTCCTGATGTTCTCATACCCAAAGGACAAAATCGAGATCTAGATTCAAATTATCAATACCCTTCGAAAAAAATCATTAATAAGAAACATTGATTATGAATACTGCCACACAGATAATAACCGAAAAACTCATATCAAAACGCCGGTCAGAAGCACCTGTAGTTGGGATGGTACTTTTTATTATTGTGGAAGCGATGTTCTTCGCTGCACTGATTAGTGCTTACCTTGTAACTAGTGCACAACTCGACCCCTGGCCGCCCAAAGGCATGCCTATACTTTCATTTGGCACAAGTTCTTTCAATACTATTATTCTTTTAAGCTCAGGAATATTTGTGGCAATGGGTTACCTTCAGCAAAACGGCACGAAAAAATCTTCAAGGAAAGATTTAATGCTTATTGGGTTACTTCTTGGGTTATGCTTTCTTATTTTTCAAGGTCAGGAATGGATCGGCATGCTCGAGTTCGGTGCTTCTTATGCCTCCAACACCCATTCCTCATTCTTCTATGTGGTGATTGGATCTCATGGCCTTCATGCACTAGGAGCTCTCATCTGGTTAGCTCTAGTGGTTTATAAGAAAAAAACTCAGTCTAACCATGCCAGAAATCAAGAGCTTTTATCCGCTTGCCTTCTTTGGTACTTCGTTGTTCTGGTTTGGCCTATTCTTTACTACCTAATTTATATTTACCCGGGTATGGTTGTGTTATGAATAAATTTTCTACTTTTGTATACACATTCTTTTTAACATTCGTACAAACTGCAAATGCATGTCCGGTTTGCTTTGATGCCAATGAGAAAAGCCGTCTCGCATATTATCTTACTACAGCCTTTCTCAGTCTTTTTCCACTCGCAATGATAGGATGTCTTGTTTGGTGGTTAAAAAAATATTCCGAAGTATCAGAAACCTATCCAGTTAAACAAGATCATTCAATGTATGAAACTAAATAATAAAACTTTCCTCCTGTTCGCCATAGGAATGACTACAATATAGACTATTCACGCTGATCAGATAGAAAAAGGTAAACTTTTGTTCCAAACAAAAGCATGCTTTACCTGCCACCAAATTGATATGAAGTTTCCCGCTCCACAGGCTTGGCCATGAAAGCACCGGCTTTTATCGATAAATTTTGGGGAACGGAAAGAGATGTCAATATTGGCATCGGTGGACCGCTCAAAAAAGTTATTTTAAACGATGAATATTTTATGGAATCCATAACGAACCCGATGGCTAAAATTGTAAAAGATTCTATCCCGGGCATGGTCCCCCTTACCTACAACTATGGAAGAACGAAAAGCTTTGCCCGTATTCGTTAAATCATTAAGCAAGTGAAATAAATATAGCTGTTATCTAGATCCAATTACAATCCTATATTATCAAAAATACTAATAACCCAAATAGTGTTTAATTTTGGATAGACAATAATTTTAAAAACTTGAAAATTTAAGCGTACATTTATACCGACTGCAACTTGATTGGCGTATCAATCAATCCTGAAATAGATTTT
>JABGWU010000085.1 GCA_018645475.1 Opitutia bacterium | reverse complement strand
TCTGACGTTCCGTGTGATACTTTTCCTGCAAGTATTTTGAAACTCCGAGCAAAGTTAGCCGGGAAGCCCTGTAAATGGGTACAGAAATTTTACCATATTAATAATCCAAACCGAAAACTCTCTTATATTACTCAACTTCTTTCTTTGGCTCTTCTTCGAAGAGTTGCAGATATTTTTATAGGATGCAGTCAGGAGTCCGTTGATTTGCTAAAAAAACGAGATTTTCCGGAATCTCTCCTATATGTTGTGAAACCCGGTGTAACTCTTGCGCCCCCTGATCCATCTGAATCTTCCGAATATGATGCTATATTTTTAGGTCGAATTCATCCCTCAAAAGGGATCGATGATCTTTTCCCTATTTGGCAAAAAGTCCTGAAAAATAAGCATGAGGCAAAGCTCGGATTAATTGGTAAGGGCGATCAGAAAACGATGAACTTTTACCAAGCAAAAATTGAAGAACATGGATTGTCAAAGAATATCAAAATGTTGGGATTTTTACCGGACAATGATGTTTACAAACTATTGAGTACGACAAGGTTAATGATATTTCCCTCACATGAAGAAGGTTATGGAATGGCTGTAGCGGAGGCCCTTGCGAATGGCTGTCGGGTGGTGTCTTATGATTTGCCTGTTTTTAAGAAGGAATTTGGAGATTCTATTGTTCGTGTTCCATGTTACAACTTAGAGATTTTTGCAGAAAAAGTGATCGAGTATTTTGAATGCAACGACGAAGAAAACATAGAACCCCAAGCCATACGTTCTTGGGAACAAGCTTCAGAAGAAGAATTTGAAATCATTATCAAGCAGTTTGCCACATGACAGGTTTCAGCATCATAATTCCGGTTAAGGAAATCAATGATTATCTGCGCGAGTCTATACCGCATTTGCTGGCTTTGGATTACAAAGATTATGAAGTCCTGATTTTGCCTAATGAGAAGCCGTCTTCATTGGAATCCGAGTTTGTGGATGAGCGTGTGAAAATCATAGCCTCCGGAGTTGTTAGCCCAGCGATCAAAAGGGATATGGGAGCCGAACAGGCACAGTTTGAATACTTGGCATTTATGGACGATGACGCTTATCCATCACTGGAATGGTTAGAAGTCGCGGAAAAAACATTCTCCGAGAAAAATGTAGCGGCATTGGGTGGTCCTGGAATGGTTCCTCCGGATGCTTCCAAAAAGGAAGTCGTTTCCGGAATCTTCTATGAAACATTAGTAGGTGGTGGTGGATTGGCTTACCGCTACCGACCTGCACTGGAAGGTTTTTATGTGAAGGATTATCCTTCAGTAAACCTGTTTATTCGGAAAAATGTTTTCCATGAAATAGGAGGATTTGACAACGCTTTTTGGCCAGGAGAAGACACAAAACTTTGTCTTGATTTGATTGAAGCCGGACACGATATCTGGTATGAGCCTACCTTGTTAGTTTATCACCACCGTCGCCCTACCTTTCGCGGTCATTTCAAACAAATTGGGGGTTATGGACTCCATCGGGGTCACTTTGCCAAAATCTTTCCACAAACTTCTGCCATGCCATTATATTTTGCCCCAAGTATATTCTTGTTAGGAAATATAATTCTTTTTTTCTTAGGCTATGCCAATACGTTATTTTGGCAGATATGGGGCGTTTTGCTTGCTGTTTATCTTATACTTGCGATAATAGATATAGTTTGCAGAACTCGTGATATTTCGATAGCAGGCATGACTTTACTTATTTTAGTCGGTTCTCATTTGGTATATGGCTGGCGTTTCATTCAGGGATATTTTACATCTAAGCTAGTCAGTAAGTTGCGGTAATTAATTTTTTTAGTTTTCATAAATAACTCTCAATAACAGCTTCTCCGAAGTTCAACTTTGCCATAGTTGTGACTTACAACCTTCGTACAGTTGTTGCGAAATATAGGCAAAAATTTAAAACTGAATATCTGAAAATAATGCACAAAGCATTACACAAAGTACTGGGCAATGAATCATTAAGTTCCAGCACATTTAAATTACAAATAGAGCGCGATGGCTTAGAATTCCGTGCAGGACAATGCGTCAATTTAGGACTCCCAAATACAGGGATCAATAG
>JABGWU010000084.1 GCA_018645475.1 Opitutia bacterium | reverse complement strand
GTCGTATTCACTTCCTAATCCATTAACTGCTCGGTTTCTCAATCTGCGCGAAGAATTAGTCAGGTCTTCAAAATCAAAATAAGCAATTAATCTGGGATCTTTCGCAATTCTAATGCACGATTCCTTCCACTCTAAGTAGCGTAAAGTCTCGGTACTCGCTGACGCACGGACAACATCACTTACCTCAGGAAACCGCTCGGGATTGAAGGGCTTTTGCTTAACCGGTTCGCCATTAGTCAAATTAGCTGCCAGTCCATCGGTCAGAAGAAGGGTATTGCCCGACTTGCCGGTAAGCCGAACCTCACCGTCAAAAACCAAAAGGTCAGCAATGCCTGTTTCCTTGTTCACTTCTAACCCAAAACTGGTCCCAAGATCCTCAAGCAAAACTTCTTTTGCTTTAATCTCAAAACCCCTTGCTGCAGGTGGAACATGTGCTTTAATTTTGCCATAATGAAGGACTGCTTTGTCTTCGTTGATCAATTCAAATTTTGCAGGACCTGAAAGACTGATTGCAGCACCACTGTAAAAGTCCACCTGAGCAATCCCATTAAGAAGCTTTATGGTTCCTGGTTTCAAGGAAGTCCCCTCACGAAAATTCTTATTTTCCCATTCTACTCCAGCCTGGGCTGTAATAACCGCTACACTTTGCACATGAGCACCCGAATCATGTGATTCGGGTTCAGGTTTATTACTTTTCGGTAAAAACATAAAAAGCAACAAGGAAAAGACTCCAACAAATGCGGTGACTCCGCCCCATGTCCAATATACCCCAAAGTATTTGGAAACCGATTGTTGAACTGACCTTTTTTCTATAAGCGAATTGGGTACTTGTTCATAGTGAGCTTCTTGCAAAGCTGAGTCCATTCGTGCCGACTCGATATACCTGCGCCTTGCATATGAGCTATCCTGAAGAAAAGATTCAAGCCGTTTGAATTCTTCCTCGGTAAGCCTTTCATCCAAATGTTTTTGGGTCAGTTTTTCTAATTCTTCATCATTCATGACAATATTATCTTTTCCCAAATGAAGCGGTCACATTGCTGAAAGCCGCCTTTCGAGACAGGATTTTAGCTTTTTTCGAATCCGGTCGACCGTCTTGTACAGAGAAGTAGGAGATTTTCCAATTTCTTCAGCAATCTGCTTAATGGTCTTTTCACTTTGGTAGACCACCTCGATAATTTTTTTTGATTTCTCAGGTAATCGGTCGATGCAAAGCTGAAGAGATTCAATGTAGTCCTGACTTGATAACTCCGCCTCCATGGCCTCGCTTGAATTAGCCAAAAGTTCGATCAATTCTTCGTTAAAAACTAACCGATCCCTACTCACGCCACGACGATACTTTAGAATTTCAAACCTCGCGATGCTCCTGGCCCACTTCATGAAATCAGAACCAACTTCGAACTGCTTCCACTTTTTCCACATAATTAAAGCCACTGACTGGGATATTTCCTCGGTGGCATTCCAGTCCATGCCTGTGGATCGTACAAAAGACCGGATATGTCTTTCATTTCTGGCTAAAAGCTTAACGAAAAGCTTATCTGTATTTAAATCTGACAATGACTTTAATGATCTAAAATTACATTATTTTAACTTATGGAAACAAGAGATCCACCATTTTGGGATGATTTATAAATTTTTTCGATAATTCGAATATCCCGCAAGCCCATCTCTCCAGATGCCTTAAACTTTTTGGAACCCTTGTTGATACACTTTGCAAATTCATCCAAAAGAACTGCCTGCTGGAAAGTTTGCTTCAATTTTATTTCTCTTTGGCCGTGAAAAAGAGCCTTTGGGTTTGGCTGACCATTACCTGATTGACCAAATGTACTCCCCCATCCTTTGGTTTCTCGTGGTCCTCCCTTGATTTCGAGCGAACTTCGATCTCCCAGGGTGATACACTGGTGATGGCTGTGGCTGTAACTTGCCCTGCAGATCGCCTGAAAACCATCATCGAAAAGTAGTTCATAACTCATTGTTTCTTCTATCCCATCAGGAAATATATCGGGATGCACTTTACTGCTCATTCCACGAACAGATGAAGGTGTTCGCCCGCTAAGGTAGCAGGCAGCCTGTATAGGGTAAACACCCGTATCGAAGAGTGCTCCCCCTCCTGCCATCCGGGGATCGAGAAGCCATTTTTTAATCTTGTCTTTATTAGGCCCCTGCAACCCTCTGGCATAGCCCCAAGAAAACTCATAGTTTCCAGAGGATGCTTGGCCAAACATCTCGCTCGTAGTTATTTCGGATGCTTTAACATGGTGAGGTTCCCATTGAAGTCGGTAGTTAACTCCCAGAAGAACACCCGATTCTTTCGCGGCTAAGATCATCCGTTCGCATTCTTCGCTTGATATTGCCATCGGCTTTTCAACCATTACATGCTTTCCTGCTCGTGCACATTTAATTGCAAATTCCGCGTGCATTGAATTAGGCAAAGCAATATGGACCAAATCGATTCGATCATCTTCAGCAATGTTGTCAATTTGATCATATCCATAGATTGCATCTTGCGTAAATTGGTATTGTTTACTCCACTCGGCCCCTTTCTCTTTACTTCCGGTTACCACCCCTGCCAGTTTAACATGAGCACAACTTGAGATTTCAGGTGCAATGCATGTTGTGGCGTATCCCCCCAGACCAACTATTGCGAGGCCAAGTTTCTTCGTTTTTCCCGGTATAGCCGCAGAAATATAAGGGGCACTTTGGAGTGCGGTTAAGGCTGCCAAACCTTTTACGAAGGTACGACGTTTGAAGTGGAGTTCAGAATATGGGAACTGTACATTATTTTTCATGTTATCAAATAAACTCCCGACTGCTTAGAAATTGCCCATATATTATTACTTTTCCCGCAAAATTTGTTTGGAAGCAGGGATTGAAAGTTTGGGATGCTTTCAGATCCTGAATTTTTTCAAGACTAGAATTGAAACTTAGCCACATATGCAAACTTATTTGTAGTCACTGC
>JABGWU010000083.1 GCA_018645475.1 Opitutia bacterium | reverse complement strand
TTTTGACTTGGATGAACTGGCCTACATTTTTACCCGAGCAGATAACCGGAGAAAAAATGTCAGGCTTAACCAGCACAACCGGGAGAAGGAAAAGAAGAAAACGGATGATCTATTTTTTAAAGGTGCGTTTGCACAGGACTTGGAAAAACTGAAAAAAATACTCGATGCAGACCGAAGGCTCGATGCAAACCTCCCTCCCCTGCTCATCGATGGTCCTACCGGTTCGGGCAAATCCACTTACGCCCGTTGGGTGCATGAGAATGGCCCCAGATCTGAAAACACATTTGTCGAAGTGAATTGCTCGGCGATCCCGGAAAACCTGATTGAGTCTGAACTCTTCGGGCATGAAAAAGGTGCATTTACCGATGCTAAAAGTGCCCGTATCGGTCTTTTCGAAGCTGCCGATGAGGGCACCCTGTTTCTGGACGAGATCGCAAGCCTTTCCCTCGCTGCTCAGGCCAAAGTTTTGCTGGCGATTGAAAACGGAGTCATTCGTAGAGTCGGTGGAACCAAGGAGATAAAAGTGAATATAAGAATTATTGCCGCGGCCAACCAGGACCTACGGCAGATGATTCAGAGTCGGGAATTCAGGGAAGACTTATTTCACCGACTGGATCTTTTACGGATTAATATTCCGGAACTAAGAACCAGGGGGACTGACATTCTTCTGCTAGCCAACCATTTCCTCACTAGTCTAAGCAAAAAATACAGGTTGCCCGTACCCAAAATATCAAAATCTAGTGGGGCTTACATTCTTCGTCACGAATGGACTGGTAACACGAGAGAATTAATACATGACCTCGAACGGGCATTAGTCATGGCCGAAAAAGGTAAAGAACTCGAACTTTCAAACGATCCACAGAGAGAATTAAAAAATAATGCATTTTTGACCGAAAATGATTGGCTAAATCCATCTTTCGTTTTTCCCAGGAACGGGTTCGATTTGGAAAAAGAAATTCTTCGACTCATCGAACGAGCAATTTCCCAAGCAAATGGAAACATTTCGGAAGCAGCCAGACTTCTTGGCGTACCCAGAGATTATATTCGCTACCGGTTACAAAAGAAAAAGTAAACAGGTTTGGGAAATAATCCCAACAATCAAACCCCAGACTTGGGAAATAATTCCC
Organism: Opitutia bacterium; assembly: GCA_018645475.1. Taxonomy (GTDB): domain Bacteria; phylum Verrucomicrobiota; class Verrucomicrobiia; order Opitutales; family Seribacteraceae; genus Seribacter. Next base: position 4,478 of record JABGWU010000083.1, on the reverse strand, counting down.
AAATCAGACCTAAAGATTGATAACGATATCCATAAAAAAAACTCAAATTCCTAATGGTCAAAAACTTAAGGAAAATAAGTTAATTGGCACCAAAAATGTTAAAGAGTATGTAATATTTAAACTACAATTATCAAAACCCATAAAATTCATGAAAAAAACAATTGCTTGCCTAATGATAGCCGGTCTCGGAGCAAATTTTGTATTTGCCCAGCCTAAGCCACGCCGACCTCTTCCCCCTAAGGAAGTGGCAGAACAAATCAAAAAGTCTTTGGATGCAGGTGAAATAACCAAGGAAGAAGCTAAAGAAAAAATGGAAGAGGCGATCGCAAATATCAAAAAGCCTGCAGTTTTATCAGATGATCAAAAACGCTCACCCAAAGACTTTGCTGACAAAATTCAGCAGGCTGTGAAAGACGGTAAAATTTCCCAGGAAGAAGCAAAGAAAAAACTGGGGGCTTTACGTGAGGAAATGGAGAAAAAAGGCAAATTCAAACGTCCAAAACGTCCCGCAAAACCCGAGCTGAGTGATGAGGTAAAGGATAGCTTGGCCGAAATTAAATCCGAGCAGAAAAAACTCCATGAATCCATGAAAGGCAAGCTTGCCGAACTCGGTAAAGATGCATCCAAGGAGGAAATGAGAGAAGCAATTGAAGTGTTTAAAGCTGATAACAAAGATAAATTCGATGCTATCAAGCAAGCACATGATGCAATTCGTGAAAGTATCGAATCCGCTCGTCCTGAAAAACCTGAGAGACCCGAACTCACTGCTGACTTAAAACTTAAAGTGGAAGCCCTTAAAGAAAAACACAAATCTCTGCACACCGCCCGTAAGGAACTCCACGAACAGCTTAAGGAAGCCTCAAAGGAGGAAAAAGAGGTGCTGATTTCCGCATTTAAAGAAACCAACAAAGAAAAACACGAGGAAATCAAAACACAATCCAAGGAAATTAAGGAAGAAATCAGGGCCATTGTCGAAACGGAAGCAACCCGAACTTCTGATTTGTAAATACTTCGATTTTATAGTCAATTTATACTAAAAGGAAGGAGCGATTTTTTTTCGCTCCTTCCTTTTACTTTGGCAAAAGTAAAACAACTTTTTAATATGAACTCTTGATTGCCAGAAATTATAGATTTCTTACTTTTTTAAATGTATTGCTTGTACATGCCTTAGAACCACTTTCCCATCAGGCACATGCCCAGGTTATAAAAGAATATCCTTCCTTTACTTCAAATTTGGGAAGCCTAGAGGTCTTCAACCATGGAGGCTTTGAAGCAAGTCCTACTGCCACCAAAATTGCCGAACCTACTCCACAGGCAGTCGTGGTAGAACCCTCCCCTACCCCTTCTCTTGCACAACAAAATGCTCCTGCTAAAAAAGAGATTGCAATGACAGATGAGGAGCTTGAATTTCTTCTCTTTGGCTCGATCAATGAAGTCGGGCTCCCAGAAACTGAATCGGAGGAAAATGATTTTATAGAACTCCCTGAATCCAAAAACTGGTTGCCGTCCGTTTCCGCCTCGGTTGGATTCGGGTTTTCAGACAATCCCATGTATGGCCCCTATGTCCGGGAATCAAGCACTTATATGGAATTTGAAACGGAGAGTTTTTTACTGAGACAGGCTAACCCTGATTACTTAAGTTATTTGTATTTTTACGGAGAAGGAAAAAGATTTATGGAAGTGGATGACCACAAGCTAAGCGGTATTCTTCTCGTCCAAGGCGAGCATTCATACAGACCTACAAACTCTTCTAGTTCAGGGGGGCTTAAACTCCGGCACACCTACTACGATCAGGCTTTTGATTTTTCTGACCTGGGACTTCCATTCTCCATGCAGGTACAATCAAATAAATCAGAAATAATTCCTCATTTCGGATATCAACTTACTCCCCAAATAAAATTATCTGCCGAGACTGCATTTGGAATCGATCGGTATGACAACCCATCGGAAAATAATTCGGATCAAAAAATTCAAGTAGATTTAACCGCTAAGCAAAGTGAGCAGACCACATTACATGCAAAAATCTTCCACCATACCATTCGTTATGTTGAACGGAAAAGAAAGGATGGAGATGGCACAAATTTATCAGATGGAAATCTCCGAACTAAAAAAATAGGCATTTCTGGGTCATGGGAAAAGCAGTCGAAGAACCCATGGCTAGACACATTGGGGGCAGAACTTAAATACAATCAATTATCGGATAATGCTGGTGCTTATTATGATTACAGTAAAATCAGTGCAAAGCTTTCCTATGAAATTAAAGGCGAGAAATGGAAATCGGTCTCGAAATTAGGTTGGGACAATTATTTATATGGCATCAGGGAAGTCTCTCCACGTTATCAATTTGAAAGACAGAGTTATGGGATTGATTTACTGTTGACCCGTAAAATCTCATCTGACTGGGAGGCTTATTCCAAGTGGCGTTATGAGCAGGATCAATCGAATGCAAGAGATTATGAATATTACACCAACTTTTGGGCATTGGGTGTAAAATGGGAAAACTAGGTAAATTGAAAACAGAAAACAACCAGTCATTCACGAAGACAAAAAAGTCCAAAGAAGGAAGGCTCATCATTGGAGCAACCTTATTTCTTTTTGGATTGCTTACTTTTGTTCTCCAGTATTTTGCCCTCAATCAATTCTATAATCTCGCAATTGAGCGGACAGCCAACGCACTTCTTCCAGAAATCAATAACCTGTTTGAGGATATAGAAAAAGAACTTCTGGAAGAAAACCTTGATTACATTAACCTTGGTCTGGGCCAATTGGTCTATGACGATATTGAGGGGCTAAGAATTCTCGCTATGAGATCTCTGGAAATTCCTGATGTCCGTAGTGTGTATGCTTATGACAGTAAAGGTAAACTCCTTGAACTACCAACCAACATCGAGAAATTAAAAAGCAGGTTCTTCTCGTTGGACCAAGGGAAAGAAGTAGAGAAAATCACTCAATTCGAGGGGGATCAGCTATGCATTGTTTTCCCCATTGGTGAACAGGCTGAAGTGGGGTTCCTTGAACTGATCGTTGATGCAGAACTGAATATCATCCCTGAACGAAATGCAATCAAAGCAAAGGTAATTGAACAAGGGCTGATCGTTTTTCTGGTCGGCTCCATTCTTATCCTATTTGTCTTTAGCATATTTTTTAAACGGTTGCAGAAATCTGAAGCTCAACTTCTTGCCAAAACAGAAGATCTCAAACACACCAACCAAAGGCTCGTCATGGCCTGTAAGACTGCTGGACTGGGGGCAATTACTGCTCACTTGATGCATGCAATTAAGAGTCCCCTTATGGGACTTAAAAACCTGGAACTGGGTGGAGATAAATCCGATTCAAAACTAGCCGAGCAGGCATTGCAATCAGCGACAAAACAGATTGAAAGTATGGTTCATGAGACCATAAACTGCCTCAAAGAATATGAACTGGATGAAGAAAGCTATTCTTTTGAAGCTCATGAGCTCCTTTGCATGACTGCAAGTAAATTTGAACAGGACGACGGGAAGAGCAATTGTGTAAGCATAATTTCAAGCCAATGGGATAAGATTAAAATTAATAATTTACAGGCCAATCTCCTTCTTCCTATCCTGCAGAACTTGGTCCAGAATGCTCTGGAAACAGACACTCGTACAAAAGTGTTTCTTCAGCTCGAGAAAGTGGACAGCAGAATCACATTTCTAATTGCTGATAATGGACCGGGTGTCCCTGAGCAAATGAAGGAAAATTTATTTTCTCCTACGCAGAGTGGCAAGGAGCATGGAAGCGGACTCGGATTGGCAATTTGCAAGGGATTAGCTGAGCAAATGAATGGAATAGTTTTTATGAGATCAAGCACAAGTAATGGAACCACTTTCTGTGTGGAAATTCAACCCGAAGGAGACCTGTTATAAATTTGTATTATTTAACCAAATTATGCTAATTTAAACTGTGTCCTATTTCTTTCCTTTTCACTGCCATACCAGAGTTGTCATTCCCGTACTCATGGCTACGGCACTTGCTTACATGGGAGTTGCAAACCCAACGACTCATTGGTCAACTCCATACTCAACAGGTGGAACTATTTTCTCATCTCCTGCAATTGCAACGGACGGGACAATTTATATTGGATCGAATGATAACAAACTCCACGCGATCCATTCGGATGGATCTTCCAAGTGGACTTTTACGACAAGTGACTGGGTTGACTCCACCCCTGCAATTGGGGCAGATGGAACAGTTTATTTTGGCTCCTGGGATAATCAACTCTATGCAGTCAACCCAACGGACGGCTCTAAATTGTGGGACTTCAATACGAGTAGTAGTATTATTGCCTCACCTGCTATTGGGGTAGACGGTAGGATTTACTTTGGATCCAAAGACGAATTTTTCTACGCTTTGGAATCCAATGGTTCGCTGGCATGGGAAACTTACATAGGAAATGCGATTACTTCCTCAGCGGCGATCGGACAGGACGGAACCATATATTTCGGGGATGAAAACGG
>JABGWU010000082.1 GCA_018645475.1 Opitutia bacterium | reverse complement strand
TGCTGAATTTAATTTGGTTTATGATCGTGGAACTCATTTTGGTCTTCAATCAAAAGGAAGAACAGAATCGATTTTAATGTCTATGCCACCAGAAGTAGTATGGACTTACGGTTGGGAACCCGGTCAGGGTTCACCAGAAGAAAATCTCTACAAAAACTACTTGCAACCAAGGGATTGGTTGGAAATCGAATGAACTCTAGGGAAAAAATTCAACTAGCTTTATGTAACAAAAATTCCGGAAGACCTCCTGTTTGGGTAATGAGACAGGCAGGGCGATATTTACCAGAATATAGAGCCTTAAGAAAAAAATACAGCTTTGTGGAAATGGTAAAATCTCCTGAGCTTGCGGTTGAAGTATCTCTTCAACCCTTACGAAGGTTTGCCTTAGATGCTGCAATTGTATTTAGTGACATCTTAGTTGTACCAGAAGCCATGGGACAACCATACCACTTTCGAGAAAAAGGAGGGATAGGAATGGATTACAGCTTGGATTCCGAGAATTGCCTAAATAAATTAAACACTACAGAAGCTGTCGAAAAACTTTCCTATGTGAAAGAAGCACTGCTTTTATTAAGAAAAGAAGTAGGTGCGAATAAAGCAATGTTGGGGTTTTGTGGATCTCCGTGGACACTCGCTTGTTATATGATTGATGGAGGTTCCTCTCCTAATTTCCCTAAAACTGTAAAGTGGGCACAAAACTCACCCAAGTCTTTTGCCAGATTAATGGAAAAATTAACCGAGGTTTTAATTGGTTATGTCCGAGAACAAGCGACATCAGGTATTGATGCCCTGCAAATCTTTGATAGCTGGAATGCCTTGTGCCCAGACTCTGACCTTCATGAATGGTCTCTCAAATGGATTGATCAAATTGCAAGCGAAGTTTCATCAATAGTACCGGTTATTCTTTATGCCAAAGCACCAAGTAACCGCCTAAATTTGCTCTCAAGTTGTAAGGTTTCTGGCATAAGTATTGATAACGAAACCGATTTAAAATTTGCTCGATCCACTCTCCCCTCTCACTTTACATTGCAAGGAAATCTAGACCCAGCACTTATGGAGACGGATGAAGAAACAGTGCGTAAAACAACACACGAACTCTTGAACAAAATGAAAGGAGATCAAGGACACATTCTTAACTTAGGCCACGGTATTCGACCACAGGCAAAAATTGAATGCATGCAATCACTGGTCAAGACTGTACTCGAATATCCTGAAAAGTAATTTAAATTGTGTCAAAAGAGGTCTTATCAACAGAAGGAGATTGATCTTTTGTTTTTTTCCGATTTGGAAAACAGATATCCGCGACAGCATCCTCAAAATCATCGAAACCCTCGACGATCTCTATATCCATTCTGACATAATAAAAGGGAAGGATTGGTTTATAACTCGAAGGAATGCGAACTGAGTCTTTTTCGGTAGTGATCACGACATCAGCCCCAGCATTTTTTGCCTGTAAAAACAATCGATCCAATTCCTCTTGAGTATATCGATGATGGTCAAGAAAGCGTTGCTTGAATCTCATTTCCCCCGACATTCGCTGAATAATATCTTCAAAACCCCGAGGTGAAGCGATTCCGCAAAATACTCCAACATATGACTCATATAAAAAACTTAACGGCTTCGTTTTTTCAGTATTCACCTCCTGGAAATATCTCGCTTTGTGAACACAACGGATAATCTCAGCGTTCGGATTATATTTCCGGATTGTTTGGAGTAAATCCAAACCGGGGTCCACTTCAGATTTAGTCAGAAAAACATAGGATGCACGAGAAAGATGCCGAACTGGTTCTCTCAATATACCTCGTGGAAGCAGGCAACGATTTCCAAAAGGGTTGGTTTGGTCGACAAGTAATAAATTTAGCCGCCCCTTGATTGGCAAATATTGAAACCCGTCATCAAGTATAAGGGTGTTAACATTAAACTTATCTATAGCAAACAGACCTGCCTTAACTCTGTCTTTATCTGCAAGCACGACTGCGCCCTTCAAGTTTTTAGCCAACATGTAAGGCTCGTCTCCAGCCTCTTCCGAATCCAAGAGGACCTGGTTGCCATCGCTCACTATTTTGGGAAGTTGAAAATCTGATTTTGAAAAATTTTGATACCATTTTCGCCGTGGTTTATCCTCCTTACTCTTATAACCTCGGCTTAAAATAGCTACACGCCTGCCTTTAGCCATAAGTTCTCTTGTGAATCTTTCAACCACCGGTGTCTTTCCTGTTCCACCTACCGTCAAATTACCCACCACAATAACAAAACAATCAATCGGCTTATCCTTTAAAATAAAACGGCGAGTGTAACAAAACAATCGAAGTCGGACGATCCCCGAAAAGAGAAAAGAGAAAGGTCTTAGGAACAGCCCAAACAGCCTTGCAGAGACGGAGAGATCACGGTCATAAATAACCCCTTCCACAAATCCTTCGAAATCTGACCATTTCTCTTTAAGCCATTTTCCATTATTTTTAACCATAAAATGTTCCTTTGTATATAATTTACTCAAGCTGACAATAGGATTTCCAGAATGATTAACTCTTGATCGATTGACTTTGAGCTCGAATAAGATTTTATGGGTTGTTCTTTTCCTTCCTTTTTATGCAGGTCACTCTTTTAAAATCGAAACTTCACCGCACTGTAGTCACATCCGTGTCTCCCGATTATTCAGGGAGCCTTTCTATTGATCGTAATTTAATGGAAGCAGCGGGATTTCTTAATCATGAAAAAATCCTCGTCGGGAACATCACCAATGGGGAAAGATTTGAAACCTATTGCATACCTGCACCGGCAGGCTCCGGGGAAATTGCCTTGAATGGAGCGGCAGCACACAAAGGAAAACTAGGCGATTTATTGGTTATCCTTACATTTATTCAGCTTGACCCTGAAGAGGCTGCTGCTTGGGAACCACGCTTAATCATAATAGAAGGAGAAAATACAAATTTTAAAATGATCACCAACCAAATTGAAGCTTAAATGATTGATTACAAATTACACATTCCTGGTCCCGTCAATGTCTCCGCGGAAACTTATCAAGCTATGGCTACCCCAGTAATGGGACATAGAAGTCCTGACTTTGTTGAGTTGTACCAAGATTGTCAGCCTAACCTGCAAAAATTATTTGAAACTAAAGACCCCGTTTTCATATCAACTTCTAGTGCGTGGGGGGTAATGGAGGGCGCGTTACGAAACCTTAGTCGAAAAAAAGTTTTATGCTGTATGTGTGGAGCTTTTTCAGACAAATGGCTTAATGTTGCGAACCGTGCAGGTAAAGATGCAGATCCGTTACAAGTGGAATGGGGACAACATATTGACCCGGAAGAACTAAAATCTCGCTTAGCGACAGGTGAATATGATGTGGTCACTCTAGTGCACAATGAAACTTCATGCGGAATGATGAATCCACTGAAAGAAATCATGCAGGTTTTACATAATTTCCCCGAAGTTATTTCTGTCATCGACACCGTGAGTTCGTTTTCCGTCGTCCCAATCCCCAAAGATGAATGGGGCATTGATGTTATTTTGACTGGTTCACAAAAAGCCTTGGCGATGCCTCCGGGGCTTGCTCTTTTCTCTGTTTCCG
>JABGWU010000081.1 GCA_018645475.1 Opitutia bacterium | reverse complement strand
AGCCACCAGTATTTGCCTAACCGGGGACCGGGGTGGGCAAGTCGATGCAGTTCGCGGATTCACTTCCGCCTGTGGACAGTCGATTTACCGGGGTAATAAATTTCCCTTCGATTCACGGGGAGCTTATTTCTTCTGCGATCCCACTATTCATGTCGTTCGCCGGGCTTATGTGGAATACCCAGATGGCAAACTCATGCTCCGCAAAGCCGAACCTGAGGGCGAAGAGTTCTTTCGATCCTCCGATTTCAATTCCCGCTTCATCAACACGGCCGTCGGCCCGGACGGTTGCCTCTATGTCACTGATATGTACCGTGGAATCATTCAGGATGCAGCTTGGTTCAATGGAGGAAACCGTGAGTTCGCCAGACGGACCGGCGTAAACAAACACATTCAAATGGGGCGAATCTGGCGCATCCGGCATCAGGATCATCGCCCCTATCAGGAGAAACCGCAGATGCTTTCGGAAAGCACCGAGGAATTGGTGAGACATCTGCAAAATCCGATCGGCTGGTGGCGGGACACCGCTCAAAAATTGATCCTCCTTCGAAATGATCGTAAAAAAGTCATTCCACTTTTGGAAGGACTCTTTCGTTTTACCCAGTCCCCCATCCCAAGAATGCACGCCTTGTGGACTTTGGATGGAATGAAAGCCTTGACCCCAGAGATCAAAAAAGAAGCCCTTACCGATCGTTCTCCGATTCTCCGCCGGGCGATGGTGCAAATCATCGAACCAGGATTACCAAAAGAACTCGACCTGTTTCTTCCCTTAGAAAAAGAACGCGACCCTCGGGTAGCTGAACAACTGGTTTTCACTCTCGGCACAACCGATGAACCGAGAGCCGAGGAAATGATCCAAAGTCTTGCAGGTGCTCATCTTTCCGACCAAGGAGTCATGTTGGCTACTACTGTTTCCCTCTGGGGAAAAAAAGAACTTCCCATTGTACAGGAAGCCAAAACCAAAAAACTCTTTGCAAAACTTCCCCAGGAGAAGAGAGCCACCGTCAACTTAAATTGGGATAAAGCACTCTCCAGCTGGGATCGGGGGATGAAATTCGCCAAGGATTTTGATACCACTCATCGAAAGATGATCCAGAATGGAGAAAAACTTTATTTTCAGCACTGCACATCCTGTCACGGTGCTGACGGAAAAGGAGTAAAGATTCCCGGCACCGATCAGTACCTCGCCCCCTCTCTCGTCGATTCTAAGCGGGTGCACGGAAACCCCAAACAATTAGTCCCGCTTTTTTTACACGGCTTGATGGGACCGATCGATGGAAAAAATTACTCGGCCGGATACATGGCCCCAGCAAAAGCATTTGGAATCGAACGGGAGGATCGGCTCGCTGAACTGCTTACCTACATTCGCTATGCATGGGGAAAAGAGGGAGACTGTGTGGAAAAAGAAACGGTCTCAACTATCCGAAGGAAACATACCGACCGGGATAATCCATGGACCGATCAGGAACTGAAGGAACTGTAGCCACAAGCGGACTTCACTTTTTTAGATAATCGATTTGGCTGACTTTCCAATCCCCATCGACTTTGCTCAGTTCCACCCTGGAATGTGCATTCTCCCAAACCACATTCCCGCCTTTACCCGTCCAACTGGCAAAAAACTTTACGGAACACACCGCATGGTTATCCGTGATGTAAATCTCTTGCAACTCTTCACAGCGCAGCTCCATCCGACGCGATGCCACCCGTAACCGGCCGTATAATTGAGCCAGTCCCTGATTGGTGTGCTCCCCAGCAATTCTCGCCTTACTCCGTATGGAAATTACCACTTGGGGGGAAAATAATTCCTTAAAATCTTTCACCACCATAGCATCCGAAAGAGTCGATGCATCCTCTGTCTTTGATGCAACCTCACTGAGCTCCTCAAATAAGGCCTCGATCTCTTCCTCGTCACTTGGCCAAACCAACCAACCCATGACTCCAAGCACAAGAAATATTACCGTGCCCAAAAAAACGATCCGCTTGCTCATGTACTCAAATTACCTCAAAGATTTGCTTTCATCCATACTTATTCGAATGAAACCACTCATCAGACCTTTCTTTCCCCTTCTCTTTTTATCAAGCTTGTTTTCGGATTCAAAGCCTGCAAACCCTTCCGTTCAAGAAACATCGGGTTCAGTTACGGTTCGCGACTCGGGTGGAAGACCGGTTTTCGAATACCGAAAGAAACCCTCGGAGGAGGCAAAGAATAATGCCCCTTATTACTCTCGTACTGGATACATCCATCCGCTTTATTCACCCTCCGGCAAAATTATTACCGGAGACTATGCACCTGACCACCCTCATCAGCATGGGTTGTTCTTCGCTTGGACTAGGTCAAGTTTTCGCGATAAGCCCACCGAGTTTTGGAATCAGAAAAAGAAACTCGGTGATATTCGTTTTCACCGGTTTTTGGGAAAAACCGAAACCAAGAAATCCCTGTCCCTTCAATTCGAACAGATCTTTACCGCTAACAAAGATTCCAATGAACCGATTCTTAAAGAGACCTGGAAGATTGTAATCCCTCATAAACAGAGAGATTATTTTCAATTCGATCTTACTTCCACACAGACCTGTGCAACAGATGATCCTCTGTTGATTCAGAAATATCATTATGGAGGGATGGCCATCCGTGGAAATGATCAATGGATGAAGAAAGATAAAAACGGCAAGCCTGTTGGCGAAATGATCACCTCAGAAGAGAAGAACAGGGAGAACGGAAATCATTCACGTCCTCGATGGGTAACGATGGATGGAGCGGTAGATGGACAAGAATGTGGGGTCGTGGTGATGAACCATCCGGATAACTTTCGCTTCCCCCAATGGGTACGTTTACACCCGACTATGCCCTACTTTGTCTATGCCCCCATGGTGGAGAAACCCCTCACCATCGAACCGGGACAGTCCTACATTTCAAAATTCCGTTACCTCACATACGACGGAACCCCCGATCGTGATGCAATCGAGGGTTCCTGGAAAGAATGGATTAAGAACTAGTTCTTTTATCCCTAGAAATCGAACTTTAAACCAATCTCCACACTTCTGCCCGGAAGAGGAGCAGAATTTTTTAGGAATGAAGTATGAACCAGAGCCAATTCGTCGGTTAAATTGTAACCCTTGACGAATAGTTGGCCCTGTGATTTTCCAAAATTAAGGTCATACCCGGCATATGCACTAAGCAGTGAATAGGAAGGGGTAGGTGTTTCGCCGTGGTCATGTCCTTCTTCCTCTTCATGATCATCTTCCTCCACTTCTTCATGAACGGAGATTTTGTTCTGCTTGAAAACATTATTCAGGTCCATACCGAAACTGAACTTTTCTGCCTGTATTTCAAAGCCTATCCCAAGCCTTGCGGCCGGAATTCTTGGCAAATATCCACCCTCGGATTTATTTTTACCACGAACCATATCTCCATAAGCGGACAAGAGAAGATCCCATCCCGGATTTTCCATAGCCAGCCAATCGATTTCAATTTCCAGTCCCTGAAATTCTGCTTTCACTGCTTCATATTTTCTTTCCGGAAGCGCTTCGGTATTGGCTGGAAACCCATGTAATGGATCAGGGAATTGCCCTTCGTCAGGGAGATTACCTTCCGTGTCTCTTTTCTTTCCAGAATCTTCGGTAAAGATATAGTCATTGAATTTTGTATGAAAGGCTGAAAACTGTCCAGTTACCTTCCCTACGGTTTTACGAACAATAATTTCCACTCCAAACGCAGATTCCGTATCGAGGTTAGGATTTCCAATCTCATAGGATTCCGTGGCATGGTGTGCACCATCACTGTACAACTCGGCACTATCAGGGGTTCGCTCCGCGTAACTTAAGTTTCCGCTGAGGTTCCAGATTTCGCTCAAGTCATGGGAAACACCACCACTGGCACTAAAGGTGGAATCATCACGATCCGCGGTTCCCTGGTAATCGCGACTAATACTTTCCCAACGAATGCCTGCATTCAGGGTAGTGTCATCGCTCAAGTCATACTCTTCCATCAAGAAGAGTGCAACCCTGTTGGATTCCTCGCCTGTAATTCTTGGATTTCTACTGGAGGATGGAGTACTGACATTAAAATCATCCCCAGGGACGCCTGGAGTTCCGTTATCATTTAGAACCCAATCCTTACTGAGCCCTGAAAAAATACTTTCCTCTCCTTCGATTTTAAAATCATCAAAGAGACCGTGAAGACCGAAAACTCCTCGTAATTCACCGATCTCATGTTCAAAAGCAATTCTGCCTTCAAAGCCTTCTCGCAAAAAAGTTGAATGGGTTTCTAAGTCTGTGTCGCTCGGCTCTTCTTTACCAATCTCACTGTGCTTGTAATCCCCATAACCGATATTTAAGACGATCCCAGTCAACCAATCAGAGTCAGCAATCTCAATTTCAGATCGGAACTCAAAACGGTCACTTTCCAACTCGATCCGCGTATCTAATTCCGCGTGCTCACCTGGCACCCCATAGGTATTTTCATATCTTGAGAAACTGAGGCCCGCGAAACCGGAATCCAGCATATACGAACCACCGAATCCGAACGAAGAACTATCGCCATAACTGTTTTCAATAACAGAAGTCGCTTGACCCTCATGTGTAAATCCACCAGGAGCATCGTAATCTTTGTAATCACGTTTAAATCCATTCATCTGAAAGCTGAGCTTGTCAGATCCACCAAATGCCATGGCTCCATAATTCCAACCATCATTAATGCTGGTGTAACTGGAACGCAGAGAAGCTCCCGCTGAATCGTAAGGGCTGGAAGGTATACTTCGGTCGATCACATTGACCACTCCACCGATCGCAGTACCGCCGTGCAGGAGTGCGGAGGATCCGCGAAGAATTTCAATTCTTTCAACAAACATCGGATCGATTGGAGCGGCATGGTCTTCGGATTGTGCGGAAACATCAAAAGTGTCCGTTCCGTTTTGCAACATACGAACCCGATTTTTATCCAGTCCACGAATAATCGGACGGTTGGAACTCGGTCCAAAATGGGACTGACTAACTCCTGGGATATTCGATAGGGTCTCGGCCACAGTGGACGCCCTAGCCTTTTCCAATTTATCGTCCGAAAGAACACTCCAAGCCTGGCTAACTTGAGAGGCTTTAGTGTTCAGTGGTGAGGATTCAATGACGATTGGGTCCAGTTCCTCAAGTGCGTCATTCGTGATTTTCTCCTGGGCCGAAACTATAGAGGCAGAGAGAAGTAAAGGGATTATAAAAGATTTCATTTTTTGTTTGTGTGTATCTCAGGACTAAAGTCATGAGTGTATTTTGGTAAGTCGGTGTGATTCAGCTGTGCCGAAAAGTTAAAGGTCGAATTTAAAAAGGAAGATTGTGCGGATCTATCCGCTTGTCTGCCCGAAAACTTAGACTAACTCCAACACCGGGGGATCCCGGGCACCAAAGGGAGCGTACTTATATGTGCTCCAAATTAAACGGACTGAAGAGAATTCCACATTCGAGCTAAGCTCGCTAAATGTGGAAATCTGAAAGTGTCTCTGTGTCTCGAGACCCTGACCGAATAGAACTACTGCACAGGAGTTTTTTTCTTCTCCATTTTCATTCCCGTCGTTCTCCCCTGAGTTGTAAGGATTATTACTGCAAGCGTGTGGGCAACCCGCGTCCCCGTGAAAAAGGAACGAGTGCAGGTCGGGACAAATTCTCGAAAACGAAAGGGCACCAACAAGCAAAAGGCAGATAAGGGCAAAGATCTGAGAAATACGAATCACAGGGGAGAATAATATATTTAATGCAATCTTATTGCAATAAGAAAAGGCCATTGCCGATTTTTTCTATTTTGAAAGTTACACAACCGAGCAAGAGCCAGAAGGTGACAAGGAAAAAAAGAACTATCGGATATTTTTCACATGGACTTCCAACCTATATTATTAATTGATAATTCAGGTCATCCACATAATACACATGAAATTTATTCTCTCTTTTTTCTTTGTTCTCATTTCGCAACTCACTTTTGCCAAAACTAAAGAACCCGTCTACGCTCCAAATGTCCGTAAGCTCACTCACTCGGAAGAAAGATACGGAACGCATGAACGAAATGTTTTTGATTTCTGGAGAGTAGAATACAAATCCCCCACCCCGTTGGCTTTCGTCATCCACGGAGGTGGGTGGAAAGGCGGATCCAAGGGAAGCAGTCTCACCTCCGAGGGGAAAACCCGCAAAAAAGGCAACCATTCCCAAATTAAACCTTGGATCGGTCGGCTCTTGCCCATATTGTGAAAGCCAATCCCCTCTCATTCCAAGTCGATGAAATCAGCTAAGATTGCACATTTCTTTCTGAGCCAATTAATGATGGTTCAATTGTGCTTTGCTGGCAGCGTTTCCAAATACTCGAAGTCGATCACCCAAGCCAAGCCCGACCGTCACTGGTCCTTTGATTCCTTTTTGCCTGCAAAAAATGTGGAGGCTTCAAGCGGTCCGACCTCCCCCGAATACCCAGCCTT
>JABGWU010000080.1 GCA_018645475.1 Opitutia bacterium | reverse complement strand
CTTTGTCGAGAATCCGGAGTGAGTGCCGGTTTCGGATGCTGGCTCAGCTATGAAGAGAACGGTGATCTCAAAGACCGTACAGAAATTTCGAACGGAGAAATTGTCTATGATTTAGAGGAGGAGGAAGATGAAGAGGAAGAATCTGAAAGCTGAACAATTTTCGGTGAAACTCTGATCTGAACCGTGTTCTAAAATATGCTTTAACTTCCAATCACTCGGATTTTAAGTTCTGCTAAGTTCACAAAGTCTTCGATCCCTGTGTGCCAAAGGGAGAATTCTTCCAGGTTTAGTTTGGGGAGTAGGTAATAAAGTTTGAGGAGGGAGATCGGACCAAGCTCTTTCCCGTTTCGGTTATTATAGAGGTGGATTTCAAGCTCGGGAGTTTCATCGGCGAGGAGGGTAACATCCGTGAATTCATGAGATTTGTCTTCTCGGAAAAAAAATACATCATTTTTATTATTGTCCACGACGATGAGTTTTCCCAAAACGAGTTGCTTGGCAATTTTCTGAGCGAGTGGGGAGTGTTTTGGGTCGGAGTCCAGTTTAAGGATTTCCCGAAGGCGGGGTCTTGCCTGAGCGAGACAAAATATTCGTTCACAGAATAGGTCGGCTTCTTTTTCGGTGATGGTATGTCCAATGATTTTCATGGGATATATTATACCAGTGGAATCTTATTAAAGATAGGTCCCGCCCGCGTCATAAGTGTCATAGGAGAGATTGTCTGAGCTCCGTTTTAGATATCAGACTTTGGCTCAAAGACTCCTTTTATACTTTCTAAGAATTCATCATTCGTGGTGTCCGCGGCCGCTTTGAGAGCCGCAATAAATTCAGAGCAAAATTCATCCACTTTATTCTGATTTTCGGTTTTCGGGACTTGAGCAACCACTCCAGGATTACTTCTTCTTTTGAATAAATGAACGAAGTAACCTGTTGCCTGGTTGAGGATTTTGTTGTCTTTCCATCCTGTGGCTATTTGGAGTGCGGTTACATCAGGCGGTTTTGACCAGCGTTCCGCATGACGAATTTCCAATTCAATAATTTGATTTTCAAAGGAAATAAGATTGGAAGCTAAGCCGCCGTACATTCTATAGCATTTATCACGTCGGTGAATATGGTTAATACGAATTTCTTCCAGTTCAGGAGAAAGTTTTGGTTTAAGTGGATTTATATTTTTCATGGAGAAAAGATATAATCAATTACCGGATAAAAAGAAGAATACAGGATGTCATATGTGTCATATGAAAATTTATTTGTTGGTAGTATGTATTACGGACTTGCTTGGGAATTTATTCGTTACTAAAAATTTATTAGATTATGTCCAAGAATTATGTCAGCCGGAGATTATTCCTTAAGGGAGCAGGGGTATCTTTGGCATTGCCCATTCTTGAGGCATCCATTCCGGCAAATTCGATCAAGGGAGAAATCAAGAAGCCGGTTAAGCGCTTTGTCTGTCTTTCCAATAATTACGGGGTTTATCAAAAAGCTTTTTTTCCAGAGGTATCGGATGCGGGAATAGAATATACCATGCCGGAGACTTTGTCTTCCCTTGCGAAGCATAGAAAAGAGATTTCACTTTTTCAGAACTTGGATCATGGGTTTACAGGGGGGCATGCTGGGGTGCCGGTTTTATTAAGCGGTGTACGGCCAATTCTGGCTCATAATTATAAGCAGGGAAATATTAGTCTCGATCAAAAATTGGCGGAGTATTACGGATCGGCCACCAGATTCCCGTCGATGACATTGAGTTGTCGGGAGAGAAATCTTTTAAGTTTTACGCGTACCGGTGTGCAAATTCCTTCCGTTAGTATGCAACAGGCTTATCGAAGCATGTTTTTAGAAGAGGCAACCCTGAGTAAGGTATCGAAGAGGGAAAAAATGACCCGACAGAACAGTATTTTGGATGTAGTGCGTGAGCAGGCGAATGATTTTCAGAGAAAGCTTGGAAGTCGAGACCGTACAAAATTGGAGGAATATTTTGATTCGGTTCGAACATTAGAGAAAAAGATCCAACAGCAGGAACCGTGGTTGGATCGGCCAAAGCCGACTGCTCCGGTGGATGAGCCAAAGCCAGGAAATGGTACGGAGGAGCAACTCCGGGCAATGATCGAAATTATTGCCCTTGCATTAAAGACAGATTCAACCCGTGCCATTACTTGTGTGAGTGGATTTGTGAATGGTGATTTTGGATTGAATGGTGGATATCATGGATTTTCCCATCATGGAGAGCGGGAAGAATTAGTGAGTGCATTAAAGAAAATTGAGGGTTTTCAAATATCGATGATGTCGTACTTGATTGATCTTCTGAAAAAAGAGGAGGATTTAATCAATGGGGGTTCTCTCTTTGATAACACTTCAATTTTATACGGTTGCGGGATGGCAACGGGTACACATTCAACCAGGAATTTACCTTTGGTTTTGGCGGGTGGTGGATTTAAACATGGCGAGCATAAGGTATATCCGGAAGAGGATGGAAAGCGTGTACCGGCTGCGAATTTATTACTGAGTATTTTACAATCCTGCGGTTTGGAAATTGATCAGTTTGGTGCCAGTACAGGTACTCTTTCCGGACTGGAGTGGACATAGTACTTTTATCGGGTCAGAATCAAAAGAAGGGATGGGGGGCGAGAAATCCGTGAATCGAAAATTTTGTTTATTCGTTTTGGTTTTAGGGATCATTCAAATTGTATCTTTATCCATTTTAGGGGAGCACAAGCCGGCCCAGTTTGGTGCATATTTTAAGACCCATTGTTTCGAGTGCCATGGAGTGGATGAGCAGGAGGGCGAGGTGAGGTTGGATAATTTACCCATTCATTTGAAAGATCATGAAAATATTGAGCTTTGGCAAATGGTGCTCGATCAATTGAATTTGAATGAAATGCCTCCTCAAAAAAAACCGAGACCGGATGAAGAGGAGACCCGTGAGGTGATCAACTTTTTAACTGATCGTTTATCCGATGCCTATGAAAATTCTAAGAGTACGAACCGGCAGACTGTTCTTCGCCGGCTGAACCGGTATGAACTACGCAATACATTGCGTGATTTGCTTTTTTTAAAGGGAGCTGATTTTGAACCGGGAGCAAGGGCGGCCAAGCTGATTGATAATAATGGGAATGGAAGTGTGGAAAGAACGGGTACGGATCCGTTACGATTTTTTCCTGAGGATGAAAAGGATGAGGGTTTTGTAAATATTGGAGACCATTTAGTAATGTCCGATTTTTTACTAAAATTAACCATGGATGCGGTGGAGGAAAGTTTACTACGGGCAACCCACTTGGGACCCCGTCCATTAGTGAAGGAGCAAAGATTTTCGGGAGTTTTTATAAAGGGAAAAGGGCAGGGTGAACATCCGGTGGAAACGGTTTCAAGAGAAGAAGAACCGGACCATGAAAAATTGGTGGTTGGGTATGAAAGGTATGGCCGGTTAGTTCCCACGGATTTGAGAAGAGGGGTGGAGTATGGAGCACGGTATAAAATTACGATTGAAGCATCGGCCCATAATCCCATTCATTCATGGGAGGAAAAAATTCCGTTGTATAATGAACAAGGCTTTGAACTGGCCTTGAATATAGCGAATACAAGTTCGGGTGGAATTGCGGGGCCAACCTCGAGAAATTTGGCAGTTTGGCACTTAGCTGGAAATGGTAAGAAAGAGAAGTTTTCCATGGAGGCATGGTTGGATAAGGGGTGGACTCCATGGATTGGCTGGGAGAATGGTCCGGATTCAAAATTGTTACGGGTGGATCAATTAGTGGAAAAATATCTTCCCGATCAATACTTTAAGCGACCTGATAAAAAGGTGGATAAAAATGGACATGAACAATGGTATCCGAATTTAGCGAGGCTTTTAATGAAGGATGGGTATCACGGTCCGCATTTGCGGATTCATACTCTGGTACTGGAACCATTAATTGAATCGTGGCCACCAGCAAGTCATGTGAATTTGTACGGTAGTGGAAAAGGGGGGACTGAGGAGGTGCATCAATTGGTGAAGCGTTTTGCCAGTCGAGCCTTTCGCAGACCGGTGAGTCAGAAAGAAATAGAGCCTTTTTTAACTTTGGTAAGAAGCGAGGAATTAAAACCGATACATTCTCCGGGCGAGGGAATTCAGGAAATGAAGTACGATGTATTTGAGGGTGAATGGTCGAAATTGCCTAATTTTGAAAATCTAAAACCGCTCAAGCAGGGAGAAGCCAAGCTCGGGTTAATTGACCTTTCACATTCTCCTAAAAGAGAAAAGTTTGGAATGGTTTATTCCGGAAAAATAGAGGCTCCGTTGGATGGTGAGTATTTATTTAAAATGGCATCTGATGATGGAGCCAGAATCTTAGTGGATCAAAAAAGAGTTCTGGAACATGATGGTTTGCACGGGGCTGTGTTAAAGGAGGCTAAGATAAAACTTAATAAGGGGGCTCATTCAATAAGAGTGGAATACTTTGCCTTTGGACAGCCGAATAGTTTTCGTGCATCTTGGGGTTTACGCGGACAGGCACAGGTGAGGCTTTCCAAATTTGCATTTGAAGAAAAAGCCAAGAAAAACAAACAGGATGGAATGCCCCCTCTAATCCGAAGTTTAATGGATGCATATTCAGCTATTCTCTGCTCGCCCAAATTTTTATATTTGGAGGAGGATGGGGATGAGTTATCCCAGTATCAAATTGCATCGAGATTAAGTTATTTTTTGTGGTCTTCCATGCCGGATAAGGAACTTTTTTCGCTTGCTGAAAAGGGCCAACTTAGGAATCAGGATGTGCTTGAAAGACAAGTGGAGCGTATGCTTGCGGATGAACGGGTTATGGCATTTGTGAACCATTTTCCTTCCGCTTGGTTACGGATGGACAAACTGGGAGAGATGCCTCCGTCGGGGGGGGATTTTCAATTTTACAAGAATGTAAAAATTGAGCCCATGATGAGTAGACAGGTAACTAGGTATTTTGAGGATATACTGCGTACGAATTCCTCAATCGAGGAGTTTATCAGTTCGGAATACACTTATATGAATCAGCCCCTGGCGAAGTGGATTTATAAAAAAGAGGGAATTCGTGGGCATGTGTTACGAAAAGTTTCCGCTGAGCCAAATCGAGGGGGTGGTATCTTTACATTACCCGGTTTGATGACCGCCACGGCAAACGGAGTGGATACTTCGCCAGTGGTTCGGGGAGCCTGGGTGTTGGAAAATATTCTGGGCACGCCACCCTCTCCACCACCTCCGGATGTGGAGCCTTTGCCTACGGATACAAGAAAGGCAAAGACAATTCGTGATCAATTAGAACTTCATCGGAAGCATGCGGCATGTAATAATTGTCACCGGAAGATTGATCCTCTCGGATTTCCTTTTGAAAATTTTGATGTGGTGGGCAGATGGCGAGATCAATACAAGGCGAGCAGAGCAAAAGTCAACCCCTCCGCTGTTCTATCCAATGGTGAGGAAATCAATGATATTTTGGAGCTGAAGGAATTATTGATTGAAAAAAAGCAATTAGTGGTTCGTTGCCTGACAGAAAAAATGCTCATTTATGCAACCGGACGTAAGCTTGAAGTTCTGGACCGCGGAGAAGTGGATCGAATTGTGACGGAATTAAATGAGAATGATAACCGGTTAAGGAAGTTGGTCCATTTAGTCGCAACCAGTGAGCTTTTTCTTACCAAGTGATTTCTTACTAAAAATCAATCATTTGCATATTCTGGTTCACTAAAAAAAGATAATTTTTTCAATTTAGCTGGAGGTAAGTATATGATTCAGAGCGATGATAGCGTAGGTGGTTGAAATGAGCGGGTCATCTTCTTTCATTAATTTTCCTTCCATGTTTAGAAAGGAACCGTCTGATCTCTGTCTTTGTGCCAGAAAATGTATAATTTTATTTTTCCAATTCCCCGGTATTTCTAGTGCACAGTAGGTTTCGGAAAAAACCATTAAATTATATAGTTTCATTGATTCTGCCCAGGGTGCCGGATCATCCCGCGGGACTCCAGAAGGTAATTCCCAATCCTGATTTTGTTTAAGCCAAAGTTTGGCATCCTTTATTTCCTGGGAACTGGATTGATATCCAAGTGCAATTATTGAAAGCACTCCATCGCAAGTTGCGGTTGAATAACTCCGGAAATATTCCTGTCCGGAATTTTGATCAATTCTAGTTCTGCCTTTATTTGCATAGGCAATAGTTGGTGAGGAAAAAAATCCGCCGTCATATCCATATTTTGGAACCCAGTTTGTTCGGTAATTATTAGGTGCCTGTTTTCTTTTTTGGAGACGGTTTAAAAAATATTCAGATCTGTTTTTAATTTGATTGGTAATGGCATTTGCATGGTTGAGAGATTGTAGAACCCGGCGTGTGTGAGCCAGATCAACAAAGCTTCCAAGAGTTGGTTTTTGATTTATTCCGAATCCCCAACCGCCATAGGGCGGGGAATTCAAATCAAATCCGTATTTTTCTGAGAATTGTTGATCCTGTAAATATTGGATCATTTTTTTTATTTTTTTATCATCCTTTTCCTGACCAAATTTTAAAAAGCATCGAAGGGCATACGAGGTTGAATAGTTTGGATAATCAAGAAACTCGGGATCGCATTTTCCATGGACTCCATGGTTGTTTTTTTGACGAAGGAAATTAATTGATTTCTCTATCAACTGGTTATGTTTATGTGATTTTTGAAAAGGAGTATCTAAATATGCATCAAGAATAAATGGAGTGAGAGACTGACCTGATTTAAGAAGTCCATATTCATCACTCCTCCATGAACCGTCCGAAAATTGTTTTGAAGAAAGATAGTTACATGCCTGCTGCAGAATTTCATTGGCTAATTGCTTTTCTTTTTGTTTTCCCCCTCTCTTCGAGTGAAGAGAGGAGGTTACAAAAACCGAGCCAAGAATTAAAAAGATAAAGATGTGTACTCTGTTATTTTTCACTTGAGAATTCTTTGATTCGATTACTTATCAATGAATCTAAGATAGATAGATTATTTGTCGGATGAAGAAACCTGAGCGAGTGATGCACTTCTCAATGCTTCTGCATCTTTAAAAGTATTAAGGCATTGAACCGCTGCAGCGGTACAAAATACCGGACTGGTAATACAGTGATGTCCGGTCCAACTTCCATTATTACTTTGAATTTTTCTAAGCCTGCGGTGCATTTTTTCATCCCATTTTTTCCATGCGTCTCCGCCAGTTATGACCAGGGATTCACTGGTCATCAAGTAACTAAGGAATTCCTCCCCGCCATTATTTCCAAAGCCGGTGAGTAATGTATTATCATTTTGAACGCGTGCTTGTTGGCGTTCATTTTGAACAACTGATTTGGCAAGGGATTTAGCTTTTTCCTCGCGAATTCCGATTTTGCGAAGGTTATCAACAGTGGCCTTGGCTTCCTGTGGAAGTTTTCCTTCTTTTTTTGCTTTTTGAATAATATCATTTGCTTCCCATGTTTCGGATGCCGTTGCCCGTTGCGCACCCGCAAATGCATAGAGTTCCACGCCGGCCGCTTTATCTGAGCGGACTACACCTGAGTCATCATCAAAATTATTTTTCTGATTTTTACGGGCCCGGTTGAGGACTTCTTTATCAATTTGCTTTCCCGCAGACTGGGCAATTTCAAGGGCTTGTTCAGCCAAGGAGGATTGCAGTACGGGAGCCCATCCACCGCCTTTCCAACTCCCGTCCTTTTGCTGGGAGTTTTGAATTTTTACGATACATTTGTCTATGGCTTTATCTACCCGCTTTCTAAGTTTTGATTTTTTGGGCAATTCGTTTAACACACGGGCGAGGAAACGTGCAGTTATGGATGTATCCACATATTGGCCCATTTTTGCCTGAGGTTGTGTTCCGGTAAGTTGGGTAATTTTAGGCCCTTCCGTCGGAGAGGCTTCAACAATTTCGACTAAGGCTTCGGTTGCTTTGCGAACGGCTGATTTATATTTCCCTTTTTGTGGAGTGTGTCCTGAGCGAAGTAAGGCCATTGCGGCAAAGGATGTGGTTGCCGGGTCACCCTTGACTGCATGGGGATCACGAATGTTTTGCTGTGAATTTGAACCGGCACCCCATGTTCCATCTTTATGCTGAGCTTCGGTCAGCCATTCGAGTGCTTTGTCAATAAATGGAGGAATAGATTCCGGTTTGTAATTATAATCATCTTCAATTTGATCGATTTCATGTTCACCTTTAAGCTGGTCTGAACCAAGGGCTTTTACGCGAGATCCAAAGGCGGGTTCTATAGTAAGTAATTCAATGCGTTGCCCGGCTGAATCAACTTTAATTTTTTTTGATTTGATGGATTCAAGGGTTTGGGGTGCGATTGATTTGGCAAAACAAGCCGTAGCGATCACAAGTGGTAGAAGAATTAATTTTTTCTTTTTCATATTTTCCTTTCTTTACAAATAACGTGGTAGAATATTTTAAAGACGCTCAGATTAGCATCTTCTTAGAAATTCTATTATTGCAGAATTGAAAAATGAGTTGTTCCGAGAAAGTAAAAGCTTTGTCAGAAAATTGTCATGAATGGATAATGATTGATTAAGGACTGCTTGAAAATTTTTTTCTTCAAGTGGACCTAGAATTATTTCAATCTATTTTCAGTTCAGAATTGTATGTATCGAACACTGAAGAACCACAAAACATGAAGTGCATCCCCGTTTTGAAAGGGGATAAAGAATCGGAGGATCGATCTAGCTTTTCAGTATAAGAGGATATTTACTTTTGCGATAGTGGGTTACCGTAGGCATCCACCAATTTGCGGGCGTGGGGAGAGAGGGTGCCCTGCATCATCTGGTCGATGGTATTGCGGAGTTTTTTTTTGGCTGCCTTTGCTTTCCGGTCGAGCTGCGAAGGGTGGATTGGTTTCTCCAGAATTTCGGTTCCGCGAATGTCGAACATACGACCGTCATCAAATAATTTATAGTTATGATCGAGTGCAAAAATATGTCTGGAGAATCGGTCTTTATCCCAGCCCGGTCGAGGGTCGTACCAAAAGAAGCACCATTCCCGGCGGGGACCTTGGTGATTCAGTAGGGTTGGCAGAAAG
>JABGWU010000079.1 GCA_018645475.1 Opitutia bacterium | reverse complement strand
TCACGCCCTTAATCAGGATGGAACTACGAAATGGACATACGAAGTGGATGATGTGACGGATACAAACAAATCAATTCTTTCATCTCCAGCCATTGATCTGTCAGGAAACCTATACTTCGGAAGTGGCAACGGATATTGTTATTCCATTGCGGACGGAGTCAGTGCAGCCGTATTCAATTGGAAGGTTGGAACCAATGACCGTGTGGATGCATCTCCTGTTCTTGGTCAAAACAATGAAGTGTTTTTTGTTTCCCGCGACGGATACCTCCGTTCTGTTGATACTGCTACGGGTATCACCAACTGGGAAGGATTCACTGGAGATGTTTTTTACAGTTCACCAGTAGTCGATGTCAACGGCAGGGTTTATATAATAGGATACACGGGATTCGGTGAAAATCATCTTTTCGCCTACAATAACGATGGCAGCAAAGCTTGGGACACAAACAATTCATTCTCAGCCCTTAATATCGGCGGACTAGTCGATTCCTCCTTGGCATTAGACTCGAATGGGAACCTGTTCTTCGGATGTTTCGATCACAATGTATATTCAGTAAATGTGGGCAGTGGAATCTCAGATAATTCATGGCCACAATTCCAGAGAAACGGTTACCGAACGGGAGCATGGCCAAGTTACTCTGTAAATGTTACAGTCTCACCAACAGGAGCCGGTGAAGTAAATGGAACGGGAATCTACAATCAGGGGGCAACCGCAACGCTCTCGATTACTTCAAATACTTCAGACGGATACAGTTTCTCACACTGGACCAATGGGCAAACGGGTTCAAGTAATCCATTAGTTGTTACAGTTAATTCCAACTTAAATTTAACCGCAAACTTTGGAGTAAACACATACAATTTGACCGTTAATTCAGGTTCCGGAGGAACCGCTTTGGGGTCCGCATCATCGTTTACTCATGGGACATTGGCTTCGATTACCGCCAACCCTAATGAGGGGTATTCATTCAGTAGTTGGTCAGGAGATGGCATAACTGACACCACATCTGCCACAACAACGGTTAACATGATTCAGGCTCGTACCATAACCGCAAACTTTGTCCCAAACTCTTACTCAGTCAATGTATCCATTGCACCTGGTTCTGCCGGTTCCGTTACCGGTGCAGGATCCTACAGTCATGGCGATACAGTAACACTATCCGTTACTTCAGACACCACTAACGGTTATTCTTTTGGCTATTGGAGCGGATCTATTTTAGGAAACGATAACCCGCTTACTTTTCAAATTACATCGGACATAAACCTCACCGCAAACTTTGGATTAAACGCCTATACTTTAGAGTTGAATGCTACCGCGGGTGGAACGGTTTCAGGATCAGGCAATATTCCACACGGTATACTCCGCACCATAACCGCAACTCCGAATGTGGGCTATTCCTTTGCCGGTTGGACAGGAGAAGGTGTCACGGACCCTGCATCTGCAACGACCACAGTCAATATGGTCCAAGCTCGTAGTGTAAGCGCAAGTTTCTCCTCTCTCAATTATACGGTCACTGGGCGTGCTGGTATCGGAGGTTCGATCAATGATATCAATGGTTCCTATTCCTACGATTCGAATATCTCCATTATTGCAACCCCCAACACTGGTTATACTTTTTTAAACTGGACCCAATCCGGAAACGGTATTTCGAATACCTTACATCCAAACACAATTTTATCAGTGGATAATAATCAATCCATTCAGGCAAATTTTACGCCTATAAATTATGACCTAAACATAACTACTTCAACGGGCGGTTCTGTGAGCACATCCCCGTCCGGTGTCACACAACCTTACAATTCAGTGATTTCCTTGATCGCAACTCCTGACAATGGGTATTATTTTTCTGGCTGGCAGGGCAGTGGAATAAATGATCTCAATTCTACAGCCACCACAATTACGATTTCCGGAGATCATTCCATTCACGCTAATTTTGGAGAAATCCCAGCCGACAAGTTTCTTTTACAATTAAATGCCAACCCGAATTTCTCGGCAACATCAACCACTGGTAGTGGAGTCTACGATGAAAATGACAGTGCACAGATATCTGCACTCCCTAACCCAGGCTACACATTTTCAAACTGGACGGGTGGATCCGTTCTTGACGACAATTCAAGCTCAACAACCGTCGTCGTGAACCAAGATTTAAACCTGACCGCACATTTCAACTTAAATCAGTACACACTGCACCTGTATGCCAGTGCCGGAGGCTCGGTAAGCGAAGTCAATTCGTCTTACGATTATGGTTCAAGTGTTTCTATTATAGCCAGTCCGCAGGCAGGCTATAACTTCTTTAAATGGGAAGGTAATGCAAGTGTTGACGATCCATTTTCTGCGAATACCTTTACCACAGTCCTCAATGACTCAAACCTATCGGCATTGTTTGTAAAAACATCATATGATGTTTCTGCATCCATTGTTGGCAGCGGGTTTGTCATTGGTGCAAATAGCTTTGAATACGGGGATAACTGTACTCTGACTGCTCAACCAACGGAGGGATATTATTTTGAGAAATGGACTGGGAATAGTATCTCAGATTCCAATAGATCCTCGATTACCCTTACCATTACCGAGGATCTAAACATAACGGCAACTTTCCAGCCATTTGTACGAACGATTGATGTAATTGCTGGAACCGGAGGCAGCGTGTCCGAACTAAATTCATCACAAACTCACGGATCCATTATTTCCCTAACTGCTACCCCATACAGTGGATATTCATTTGCCGGATGGGATGGCAATGCCACCTTTGCAAACCAGTTTTCCTCATCCACAAATGCCACCGTTATAGCCGACACCAACATTACCGCGATATTTACTGCAAAGACATACACACTTGCAATTTCAGTAATTGGAAACGGCTCAACCTCGGGTGCAGGGACTTACAGCCATGGTGAAAACATAACCATTTCAGCACAGGGAGGAGAAGGTTACTCTTTCAATAAATGGCAAGGAAATGGAATCAGTGATTCAAATAACACCACGCTTACTATAATAATTTTCCAGGACCTGAACCTTACCGCAACTTTCACCGAATCCCCTGCACTACTACACCAAGATCTAGAAGTTGTACAATTTGCATCAAGTTGGTACTCGAATGACTGGTTCGGATATTTTTATCAGTCCCCATCTGGATGGTGTTACCACTTTAACCTTGGTTGGATCTACCCAGAAACCCAAACCGACGGCAGCCTGTGGGTATGGTCACGCCAATTAGATTGGTTATGGACAGACTCAACATCATATGCCACCAAGTACGCTTGGTCGGCTCAAGACAATGACTGGATTTATTTTGATTTCCAATCTGATTCCGGTCCCAAAGTGTATCATTACAACAATGAAACTTGGGATACCTTTGATAAAGATCAGATTATTTCAATAACTGAAAAGTTATTCTGATCCATTAAGACTGATCTAGAATTGTCCTTCGTTCCAAAGCATTCTTCAATGTCATTTCGTCTGCAAAAGTAACTCCTCCTCCGCTAGGCAAACCAAATCCAATCCTGCTCACTTTAATATCCAAATTACCGACAATCTCATCCTGAATATAATGACAGGTAGCTTCGCTTTCTAAGTCATTACCCAAAGCCAAAATTAACTCCTTTACCAGACCTGTACCAATTCGGATTTTAAGGGATGGAAAATTTAACTTTTCGGGTCCAACTCCCCGCAGAGGTGAAAGTTTTCCCTGCAAAACATGATATTGTCCACGATAAGCACTCGAGCGTTCAATTGCGAACAAGTCGGGTACTCGTTCAACCACACAAACTGATTCAGTTTCTCGATCTGGATCAGAACAAATTGAACATATTTTATCTTCTGATAAATTCCCGCAGGTTTCACATGGTCCAATGGTAGAGGAGGCGTCTTGAAGATATCCAATTAATTGTTCAAGTTTTTCTGATTTCTCAACCAATAAATGTAGAGCAATCCGTTCGGCTGAACGAAAACCTAACCCAGGCAGACTCTTTAACAATCGAACTAACTGGTCGTAACCAGGAGTCACAAATTCAAAAGTTAGAATAGACCCGGCATTTGCATGCCACCGGTCAACCCACTCATTGCATCATCATTTTTTTTCTTTGCCTGCTCAGTAGCATCTTGTAGGGCTTGCAAAATTGCTTCCGATACAAATTCAGCATCTTCTTTTAAAAACTCTGGATCTAATTTAAAGTCCTTAAATTCTCCTTGGCCAGATATTTTAATCGAAACAGCTCCGCCTCCACCTGAAACTTCGATCGTTTCTTCCGATAAAAGAGATTGAGCCTCTTCCATCTTCTGCTGCATTTTTTGGGCTTGTTTGAGTAATTTGCCAACGCCAACCATAACTTATAAATTTTGTTTTAAGAAAGTTTATCAAAAATAGGCTTATAGCCAGATTGATAACTTGAAAATTTTGGGGACCATGAAAGCTCATCCAATATTCGATTATTGGAAACTTTACGGTTTGGCGTATTCTCATCGTCATCCTCTTTGAAAACGGGTTCACCAGAATTTAAATTTTCTGCAATCCAAGATGCAATTTGTCCTCTTGTGGCATGATTTCCATCAGTCACATTATAAATCCTTCCAATATTCGAATCGTCTGAAACCAAGCAAGATAGGATTGCATTTACTGCATCATCTCTATGAATAAGATTCAAAACACGATCCGAATTTCCAGAAAGTTCTTCTCCAGCTTTTATCTTATCAATAAATAAATGACGCCCAGGACCATATAATCCAGCCAATCGTAAGATAAAACTTCTCCCAATTGAAGATATTGAAGGGAAACATTTTTGCTCAGCAGCAAGAAGAAGTCCGGCTTTTTCTGAAACGCCGGCAGAAGATGCAGTCTCATCCACAAAACGCTTCCCCGTCTGAGGATACACTGAACTGCTACTCGTAAAAACAAATGTGCCCACACTTCCCTGTTCCAACCAAGTCATCACAGAATCCTGCCCCTCAATATAAGAAGTGATATAACCATCTGTATCACCAGAGGAAGCTCCAACGCAATTGACAATAAAATCTTGATTGGGGTCTAATTGAGTATGCCAATCATCATTTTCAATTTTGGATTCAATGACTTTAGAGACTCCCAATGCACGTAATTTAGTGGCCGTTTCTGAATTTCTGGTTAATGCAGATACTTCCCATCCTTTTCCAATACAAACTTCTGCAAGGGCAGTACCTAAATATCCACATCCTAAAATTGTTAATTTATTGCTCACTAGCTATTTTATATCTAAATTTTACCATAAAAGTCAAGTTTGAGTCTGCCTAACGATCTTGCTTGAACTAACATCCTGTTTGATTGTAAAAGAATCGATATGCACATTTTATTCGTTTGTTGGGGAAACATTTGCAGATCGCCCGCCGCTGAGGCAACATTTCGCAAACTATTAAAAGAAAGGTCTGTGGAAAACGAAATCACCTGCGATTCAGCAGGCACTATTGGGCAACACCAAGGCAACCCTCCAGATCCAAGAATGCAAAAAGCAGCAAAAGCACGATCCATACCGTTAGGTGGAACCGCAAGGATTGCAAATGACCAAGACTTCCATGATGCCGATTTGTTATTAACCATGGATAATTTCAATTTCTCAGAACTATCTAAACTTGCACCCGATTCTTCTTTGGTATCAAAAATTAAACCTTTTTGTGATTATGTCCGTCCTGATGTGAATGAAGTTCCTGATCCCTATTATGGTGGAGAATCTGGCTTTGAAAATGTCCTTAATATACTAGACGAGGGATGCGTTAACCTTCTTAACGAATTGGAAGAAAAACTGAATTCACAAAAATAATTTGAAATAGATTCGTGCCTGTGGACGACTTATCAATCATTTGCGATTCCATTTCCGAACATTTGGGGCAACCTTTTAAACTGACTCATCAACATTCTCTATCAGGCGGATGCATTAATCAATGCTTTCAACTAGAGGGAGAGAATTCAGCCTCCTTCTTTCTCAAACAAAACAGAAGGTCTTTTTTTCCATTCTTTGAAGCCGAAGCCCTCGCTCTGAGAGAGATCCTGGATACAGATACTATTCGGGTCCCCAAGGTAATCTCTGTGGGAGAGACTGAGAACTCATCCTTCCTAATTTTAGAATTCATTTCTGAAGGTTCCCCCAGTCAGGAAGGACAAAAAAAACTTGGAGTGGAACTTGCGAAATTACACAAGATAGAAAAAAGCTATTTTGGATGGAAATGTGATAATTGTATTGGGGCAACCCCACAACTAAATCCATCGAATCAAGATTGGATTTCATTTTACCGGGATTCACGACTTCTTTATCAATTCAATCTTGCACATCAAAAAAATGTTTTTTTTGAAGGAGAAACAACCCTGAGCAATAATTTGGAATTTTTCTTTGATTCCCACCTCCCCGTCCCCTCTCTTGTACACGGAGATTTATGGGGAGGAAATGCGGGTTTCTCCAAGCAGGGAACACCCTTTATATTTGACCCGGCATCCTACTATGGAGATAGAGAAACCGATCTTGCTTTCACTTATATGTTTGGTGGATTTAGTCCTTCTTTTTACGAGGGGTACGAAGAGATTTTTCCACTTGATCAAGGATTTTCCAGTCGCAAAATTCTCTACAACCTATACCACGAATTAAATCACTTTAATTTATTTGGAGGAGGTTATGCCAAATCCGCACAATCAAGCATTCATCAACTCATCCAAAAGCTACCGTGAAAGAAGATTTAGATAAAATTCTGCTAACACAAGAAACCATTGAAAAACGAGTCAAGGAACTTGGAACTTCAATCGATCAACATTATAAAAATAAAGAAATTGTGATTATCACCCTGCTTGATGGTGCAATTGTATTTACTGCTGATTTAATTCGTAATTTAGCAATCCCCTTGCGCTTGGATTGCCTGCGCGTATCAAGTTATGGAAATTCTACTGACCCTGAAACCGCCCCACGAATTTTAAGTTCACTCAAATCAAATGTAAAAGGAAAGCATGTTTTGCTGGTTGATGATATATTGGATACGGGCAACACCATGCAAAGTGTGCACAATGAAGTGTCATCTAAGTTACCCGCCTCGGTACATAGTTGCGTATTTCTCGACAAACCAGAACGGAGAGAAAATGGATTTATGGCTGATTGGTCCGGATTTTCGATACCGGATGAATTCGTTGTCGGTTATGGACTTGATTATGCTGGAAAATATAGGCAACTACCCTATGTCGGGACTCTCAAACCATCTGTATACAACCAAGAGCAATAATAAAATTGAAGAACCCAATTAGACAGGTTTACGATTGGACACTATCGTTGGCAAAAAAGAAGACTTCAAGCATTTGGCTTGCCTGCATTTCATTTGCTGAAGCAAGTTTTTTTCCCATCCCCCCCGATGTGCTGCTCATTCCACTATGCCTTGGGGCCATTCGAAAAGCATTATTTTTTGCATCGGTTTGCTCAATTGCATCAGTGCTTGGTGGACTTGCAGGCTATGCCATTGGTCATTTTTCATGGGATGTTTTGCAGTTATACTTTTACGAATATGTTCCAGGCTTCACCGAAGAAAAATTCATTAAGATTTCCGACTGGTATGAGGAATGGGGTTGGCCACTCGTTTTCCTCGCTGGGTTTTCGCCGATTCCATACAAAATTTTCACCATTGCAAGCGGAGTGATGGGTATGGCAATTCTTCCATTTATTATAGCCTCCGCAATTAGTCGCTCAGCACGCTTCTTTCTAGTTGCAGTTCTAATTGCTAAGTTTGGGGAACCAATGAAAGAGTTAATTGATAAACACTTTAACAAACTGGCCCTAGTATTTGGCCTTTTATTACTCGGTGGTTTCTTAATTTTAAAACTTTTGCTTAAGCATTAGAGCCCGGCACAACAAACTAAAAGCTAACACCGGTCGTACCAGAACTGAAGCATCTTCTGCATAGAGAAATATAACGTTCATTTCCACCGATCTCAATCT
Source organism: Opitutia bacterium (assembly GCA_018645475.1). Lineage (GTDB taxonomy): Bacteria > Verrucomicrobiota > Verrucomicrobiia > Opitutales > Seribacteraceae > Seribacter. The sequence continues at coordinate 6,818 of JABGWU010000079.1, read as the reverse complement.
GTTCACCAGCAGTTTCCATGACGCCTGATGCGGTAACCCTTGCATTCATAGTAGCTTTCTTGCCACAATGACAAATGGTTTTGATTTCCCTAATCTCATCAGCCCATGCCATCAAAAATTTACTTCCCTCAAAAACTTCGCCTTTAAAATCTGTCCGAATTCCATAAGTTAATACGGGAATGCCTAGATGGTCCACCGTTTTGGCTAACTCTTCAACTTGATGTCTACTCAGAAATTGAGCTTCATCCACGAGTATACAACCAAGGTTATTTTTGACATGATAATCATGAATAATTTCATAAAGGTTATCGTCAGCAGAAAAAGGAATTGCATTCTTCTTAATCCCAATTCGAGAACTAATAACACCACTACCCTCTCGATCATCCAACTTGGCCGTAAACAAAAGAGCCTTCATTCCCCGTTCAATATAATTATGATCTGCTTGAAGGAGAGCGGTAGACTTGCCCGCATTCATAGAAGAATAGTGAAAATAAAGTTTTGCCATTTGAACCTCTAGCAAAACCTACACTTAGGATTAAAGAAAGATCAAACTTCTTCGGTCTTCAATCTTTCCATATACTCTGAGACATTACAGGTAAGCATCCGGGTTTTATTGGGTGATACTTCCAATACTTTTGTAACCACACTATCAAGGAAAGATCGATCGTGACTTACAATTAATGCGGTTCCATCAAAAAGATTTAACGCCTCCTGGAGTACCTCCTTACTACGAATATCCAAATGATTGGTCGGTTCATCCATAATGAGAAAATTACATGGCATCATTAATAGTTTAGCCAATGCGACCCGATTTCGCTCCCCCCCGGAAAGTACCGATGTCTTTTTAAAAACATCATTACCTTTAAAAAGAAGAGCCCCCAAAGCCGCCCTTGGATTTGCATCCGGATTGTCATGTAAAACCTCCTCCACTTCCGCAAGCACTTCATTATCAGGATTCAATTCCTCGGCCTGATGCTGAGCAAAATATCCTATAACCGTATTAACTCCGACATCTCGAGTTCCATCCTGAAAAGGCTCCACGCCGGCGAGTACACGAGCCAAAGTAGATTTACCTGCTCCATTTACCCCCACGACTGCGATGCGATCCCCCTTTTCAATACGCAAATCCAATCCGTTAAAGACCTCTAATTCATCATAGGCTTTTCTTAAACCCTCCACTTCAACCACCTTATGACTTGCGGGGGGGGAAGGGGGAAAGCGAAAATAAATCTTTTTCTCATCCGCTTCTGGTTTTACAATCTCCATTTTCTCCAAAGCTTTTATCCGGCTCTGTACCATTGCTGCTTTTTTGATATTGGAACGGAAACGGTTGATAAATTCCTTCTCTTTTTCAATTTCCTTCTTTTGGCTAACATATGCCTTTCTTTGCCTTTCTTTACGGGCAGCACTTTCCTGTAAATAAAAAGTATAATTTCCTTTGTAGTTAAATAATTTCCCCATCTTTAACTCCATCGTTCTTTCAGTAACAGATTCCAAAAAAGCACGATCATGAGAAATAACTAAAATTGCACCCTGATAATGTTTTAGATAATGCTCCAACCAGTTCTGCGCAACTACATCCAAGTGATTGGTAGGCTCATCCAAAATGAGCAAAGATGGCCCCTGTAAAAGCAATTTACCCAGAGCAATCCTCATTTGCCATCCACCAGAAAACTCATCCAAAGATCGATCCATATCCTCTTTTGAAAACCCCATGCCAGCGAACACACGGTCAATACGGGCATTCATTTTGTCAGGTTCAAATGCGGCAAGTTGTTCTTCCCAAGCCCCCATCATATCAATCAAATCATAAAATGCATCTGTATCGGGTTCCATTTCACCAAGTTCAGTTTCTGCTTCATCCAATTTAGCCTTTATTGCATTGGCATCTGCAAAAGCTTTTCCCGCTTCCTCTCTCAATGTACATCCAGTCACTGAGATTCCATCCTGGGGTAAATATCCAACAGTTGCATAATCAGGTTTTTCAACGCTTCCAGAATCTGGAGTTTCTTCCCCCATTAACAAACGCAAAAGAGTTGTTTTACCTGAACCATTTGATCCAACCAAAGCAATACGATCCCGTGGACCAATCGTTTCTGAAATTTCCTTAAATAAAACTTTCGCCCCGTAGGACAGGTTTACCTCCTTGATTAAAAACATAGCACAGCATCAAATCGCTTCCCCTCGAAACGGCAACATCATTAATAAATGCTTAAGCATTCACGAACCAGATATTCTTCTTATCCGAGTACCTTTCCAACTGGTTTTCGAAGAGCAATACAAATAGGCAAAATAGAAACCAATGAAGCAATAGCCAAAAGTATGAGCAGGTAAAGATTTCCCGAAATCTCATAGGGATTAAAAGCAGACACATCTAATAAATCAGGGGCAAAGCCAGCCTTTTTAAAAACAATACCATGAAATAACTGAGCTAATTGAACCGCGCCAAGGAAAGAAATGAAAAGTAAGAGTAACCCATCGATGAGATACCTAAGAATTAGATGAATTGAATGTAAACCAAAGCTCTTGAACAATGCAGTAGCAAAAATATTTTGCCGGTACTCAAAAACCGCAATGGAACCAAAAATAAGCACGATCAACAAACCAACAAAACCACCACCAATGGCCTGTGCTTTTACACGTAGATCCCGTACGCCATCCAGTTCTCCTACCCATTTTATAGGACTGGATAATTCATATCGGTCAAAACCCTCTTTTTTCAACAATGCTTCAGTGGACTCTATTATTTTGATCAAATCAACCGAATCATCCGAAAGAAATAATACAGATTCCTGCACAGAAAACTGTTCAAAAGCCTGTGCCATTGACTCCGGAATAAAGAGTAATGGATCATTTAAACTAATAAATCGTAAAATACTTGGAGGCTTGACTACATCCGCATCAAAGAAAAATTTCCAAACCTTTACCCGTTCCACCATTGCCTTTGGGTATCCATAAGCGGCAAGAAAAATCGGTCCCTGCGATCCATCCCATCCCATCAAAGAATTAAGTCCAGGGATGGAATGATCATTGTAAACAATAACTTTCGCTCTTTTTTTACTCGATAATTCCGCATTTACATACAGGGAGGAAAATGGGAGGTAAGTACCCAGCTCGCTAAGGGATGATAATAATTGATCCAAAGAAGGGCGAACCTCAGTTTTGCTAAATCCGGTTGATCTTAAAATCATCGTATTTAAACCAAAACTCTCGATCTTTCTTTCAACCGCCTTTTCAGTCAGAACAAACCCTGCCTGCATAAAGAGGAAGAGCAGGCACAAAGAAATCGCAATTAAAAGCCGGGCAAAAACTGCGCCCGGCGTCTCAAGCCACCTCTTTAAGATGTCTTTCGACAGGTAAACGAAGATTAAAATCAATGATCTCATCTGCAATTTCCTCAAGGCGATGGTCGTGACTGGATAAAATACAAAAACAATTTTTCGGTAAAGATGTACTTAAAAGATGTTTGATTACTTTCGTATTATCATCATCCAATCCGGATGTAGGTTCATCAAGAAGTAAAACTGTTGGACTTTTTACAAGTGCACGAGCAATCGCAGCTCTTTGCTGTTGCCCGCCTGAAAGAGTTCCGGGTTTCTTATTTTTCAATCCAGACAATCCCAGTTTTTCAAATAAGGAACCACTTCGTTTCTTGGTATCTTTAGATGATATTCCAGCCAAGCTCGCGACGAGGTTCAAATTTCCCGAAAGATTAGCCAATGGAAGAAGGTTCAATTGTTGAAAAACAAAACCCAGTCCTTCTCTCTGAAACCTCTTACTTGGCTTGTACCATGGAGCAGGTAGATGAATCATCCCCTTCTGCGGATTAAGATACCCCGCAATCAATTTGAGCAGGGTAGATTTCCCGCACCCAGAATACCCCTTAATTAACGAAATACCTGAGTAAAATGAATGACAAAAGGAATCAAACACAAACTCTTTCCCATAACGGAATGAAATATCTGCACATTCAATGGTCTCGTTATTAGACATATTTCCGTACTTTACTTTGCCATCTTTGTTATAGCTATGGAATAAAGCCCTACATCCAAAAGCTCATACCCAGAACACACATCTTCAACCAATCCCGACCATCCATCCCGGCGAAAGATTTCTGGATTCAAGGAAACCAATAAAAATTTGGGAACCATATGTGCTGGCTTGATCAGTCTTAAATATATCGTACCGTCTGTTCTGCCCCTCAATTGATTTTTTAGTGCGAGGTTATCCTGCGGATCAAATTTAAAGGAGTATATTAACTCGTCTCCCCCTGAAACTTCCTTGCTGGTACTCTTTGAATATTTCCCCACAATATTCCCGCGAGGTGATTTTACTTCCAATTCTAGTCTATTTTTAGGATACAATCTCCAATCGGGATCCATGATTGGAACTTGTCCGTTTAATTCTCTTAAATCACGCAGTATCGCTACATCCATTCCTGCCTGAATATAATTTTTTTCTCCCTCCACATAAGGGAATAGAAAATCAAGTTCCCCATCAAAAGGCACCGTTAAATATGCCTCCTGCATTCGCATATCAAACTGCATTTTTCTAAGCTCAAATTTCTTTTTTAACTCACCCAGCTCAAGTTCTTCCTTACGTTCAGACTCAACAAATATCAGCATTTCTTTCACTTGTTGTTCATGAGTTGATAAGGTTTTTAAATATGTTTTTAATTCTTCTGTCTGGTTAACATCTGCCCGATTGGAAGACTGAAAAAGTTCCCTGTATTTCTCTGGATTTGCCAGCATTTGCTCAGCAAGAGAACGCTCGCCTTCAATCTTGGCCAATTGATTTTCAAACTGTTCAATCTGTGATCTTCTCTGTAAGTGCCATTGTGGAATATCTTTTTCCTTCAACATCGATTCACTCAACCTCATTAATTCCTGATCAATCTCTAGCCTGGCTGTATCAATTCCTCCTAACCGATCACCCAATTTGAAGGAAGCGGATTTATAAGGAACTTCTAATTCAAAAAGCCCGGTTGAACCGGCCTTCATTTTGTACTCCCTTAATGGAGTAACTTTTAAAGAAACTTTGCCGATAAGCAATCGATCGCTTTCTTTAAACCCAGTTGGATTCAATGTTTGAGATCGATTTTTCTTTGTTTGAGCTAAACCAATAGAAAATGAAAAAAGAAATATGAGTGAAATTCTGAAGGCAGACATTACCTTCAAATTAAATCCTCTATTTAGAATATGATTAGTTTTCAAAATTAATTTCCTCGTCTTTCCATTCTTCCTCATCAATGAGCCAAAAGCCACCCTCAAGTCTTGCTTTTTTTAACTGTAAGTTTGAAACACGACCAATTAAAACAAATCTTTTTTCCAAAAAGACCCGAATTTCATCCAACTCGGTACTCCTTGGCTGGGCGTCCAGTGTTTCCAGACGTAACCTCGCCAAACTTAATTCCCGTTCAACGAGAACTAATTCCTCCTGTGCTAAAAATGCCCGTTGGATTTGCTCTCGAATTTGTTCACGCATAAACCGATTCTGAAATTCAATCTGCCTTCGCACATTTTTTAACTGGCGGGTTACCCGTAAACTCGTATCCAAAGAAAATCCACTACTTGCACGAAAGACCATATCGTCTGCAGAAAATCCCGTCTCCACTCCATTTCCCACCCGGTAAAGGGGTGGACTGCTCACACCTAGATTTAAATCTGGGAAGTAACGAAGTTTGGTGGAAAATTCGGTTAATCGCAAAGCCTCCAAATCAGCCGCCTGTTTTTGCCTAAGAAGAACACCGAGTTTATCAGTACGATTTAAATCCAAGGGATTTTCCACATATGAAAGTTCAGGAATTCCATCACTCAATAATTTCCATTTATATTCAAAATTTCCGAGAATTTTTGAAATCGTTTGAGATAATTGATTTTCAGAAATGCGTAAATTAAATGCCTGCTGTTCAATCAGGATTTCTTCCGGTGTACTGGCCAGTAATTCGGCCGGTTTTTTATTTTCACTCGCACTCCACAACTGAGTCTTTTCCACATTTTCTTTTCTCGTTTCAAAGTCTGAATATTCAAGAAATAATTCACGCAGTCGAATCGTAAGTTGTCTCCTCTTCAATCTTAAATCCCAGTCTGCTTTTATTACACCAAGCAAAGCGGTGTACTTCCTCGAGTATAAATTAATAAGACCTGGAAAATTAATTGTGGAGAAAACATTAAAACGAATATCCTCTGAATCCACTGATCCCACTTCGGATAATGCCTTGGATAAATTTGCAGAAAATCGAAGAGTCGGAACTAAATCCCAGTAAATTTGTGCCCTACTCTCTTTTGCCCGCTCCAAGGAGTCAATTGCCCTTTGCAATTCAAGATTATTCACCATCATCATCTTAAGGGCTTCCCCCCAAGCCAATTCCATCCCCTCTTTATTTTTGCTCTGGTTGTAAGTCTCAGAATATATTTTTTCTACCCGATCGTATTGCTTGTCTAAGTTCTCACGTACACTATTGCATCCAGAAAAAAAACAAGTCCAAATAAAGATAAAATATGTAGGTGAGTTTAGCTTCATGAACAAAAAGACCCGTTCGAATGTAACGAACGGGTCTTTTAAAATACGAAAATCAAGAATTAATTTGTGGAAACAGTAATTTTATTCTCCTCAAGGTAAACCTCTACATTTGTAATGGTAATAAAAACACCTGAGTCTAATGATTCTGGAGCATCTTGTATTATCTCACCAGTTTTTGAATTTGTTTCAGTACCACCAGTTTCTTTGTAATCGCCGTTATAAAAATCTGAAAAAGTCAAATCCATGTAATCAACTTCAGCAAATGAAGTACCGTAGTCAGAATTTGATGTGTCACT
>JABGWU010000078.1 GCA_018645475.1 Opitutia bacterium | reverse complement strand
GGGCTTGGCCAAAAGGGGCGTCAGCCCAAAAGGGCCATGCCAGCAAGCGGACCCCCCGGTCTAATCCATGACCCTCCGTACCCGACTCTCCCGCTCAAACGGCTACCGGGAGTTGGGAATGCATGATCGTGACCTATAAAGTTGCCCGCCTTCAAGTATTGGCGTACTTGCTCCAAAGGATACGGGCCATTGGTCTTACCGTCTTCGCTGTACTCGATCAGAAGCCCCTCCTCCTTGCCGGGGCGAGGGGATCAGCTTGATTCATTTCCCGATTCCTCTCTCGGTCGGGTTTGCTCTTCTTCCTGTGACAAGGTTTCGTCGTTCGGTTCGCCGCATCTCCTGCAGAAAGTAAGGTTTTCGAGCGGATGCTTTTGCCCGGATAAGTATTTCAATCCCTCCCTTATGTCCCGAATTTTGTTCAAGGGATTCAAGTACTCAAGCAGGCTTCTCGGGCTGAGGTTGGCTGCTAATCCAAAGAGGGAAAGCAATTTCGGATGCGGATTTCCACTAAAGGATCGTCCACATTCCGGACATGCGGTGAATCCCTTATCATGGAACATTTTTTTGCGTTTTTCATAAATCCACCCGAGAAAGTGCTTCATGAATAGCGAGATGACATAAATGACGGCCAGAGAGCCCAGTAAAAGAACACCCGAGACCAGAAGGGACAAAAGCATCCCTCCGTCGCCAAAATGAAAATCTAAAACTTCATTAGTCGCGACAATCACAGCCCTAGGTTCTCAAACATGAACAAAAATGTAAAACATGCAATTTTCTTAGTTTATAGAAAATCCAATGCGGTCAGCCCGCAGGTTAGAAAGAGAGAAAAAAAGATAAATAGGATTGTTTTCATCCCTCAATCCAAGTGCCTCTTTGAGCGAGGGTCAAATCCGATTAAATTTCAATCGAGCATCAACTTCCCACTTGTCATTTTTTTCAATATGCCTGATAGTGCAAACACCTTCTATGACAACGCTGACTCGTTTTTTATTCACTAACTTTAGCATACTAATGAACTTAGTTGAATGTGGTGTGAATAGCAATGAGAACTGACAACGAGGGTCAAAGCCCCCATAGTTTAACGGATAGAACAGTGGTTTCCTAAACCGTAGATCGAGGTTCGATTCCTCGTGGGGGCGCCATTTGAAATAAGCTGGCAAGGAGTGGTAAGGCTCACTATTGATAAGGCATTTGGTTTTTTGGGTGCATGTCAAAGCACCCATTTTACTAGTTTTCTATTTTGCAATCGTAAATCAATAATAGGCATATTTCGGGATTAGACTTTTTGGTAGGATTGCTCTAGTCGAGTGGTTTTTCGCTTCGTTTTCGTTCTTTTTGTAATATCATAATCGTTCTCACGAAATTTTTCCATTATGCCGATTGAATGAATTGAGATATTTGACTATATGTTCTCTATTAAATGGAAATTATTTCTGCAATTATACCTCCCATAGTTCTACTTTTTATTGGAGGACTTTGTCGAAAAGGAGGATGGTTAAGAGTAGAAGCTGATGCTTCTTTGAGTATATTAACCATACGAGTACTTTATCCCTGTTTTTTCTTTTATCATTTAGTAGGAAACCATGATTCGCTTTTACCAGAGCAATTCCTAATTGTAGTATTTGCTGGATTTATTTGTATATGTGCAGGTTTTGCATGCGCATTAACTGTGGCTAAATTTATGAAAATTAAAACGGGTTCAGTCGCTTCGTTTTCATTTTGTTCCGGGATTTTTAATTATGGATTTTTTGCTTTTCCTATTGCCGCATCAATCTTTGGGGAACAACTAATTGCAAAGATAATACTTTTCAATTTGGGGGTGGAGGTGGCTATTTGGACAGTCGGGATTTGGCTTTTAGCTTCAACTCAGTTTAAGCCTATTCGTTTAATTAATCCACCCATTATTTCTATTATTTTAGCTTTATTCATTAAGGAAATAGGCGGCCAAGAAATAATGCCATTATTTTTATGGGAAATCATCTCCTTACTTGGAAATTGTGCGATTCCAATTGGTTTACTTTTAATCGGAGGTAATTTTGCTGATTTAGTTAAAGGTTTTAAATTATCTGCCGGAAATCGAGTGGAAATTTCATCCATTATGGTCAGATTGGTAATTACGCCATTTTTAATGTTTTGCTATGCTTGCAAAGGACCAATTCCTGACGGAATGGAATGGTTGAAGGATATATTAATAGTTCAAACTGCAATGCCTTCCGGTATATTCGCAATTGTAATCGTAAAGAGTTATTCTGGTGACACGATAACCGCAATGAGAGCAATATTAACAAGTACAGTATTTTGTATACTAACTACGCCTATTTGGCTTTACCTCGGGATTAACTTCGCTAGGTAAATTAAACATTTAGGTGCTAGCGTCTTCGTATTTCGCTTTGGCGTCTAAAGTTTCAAATATATTGGTTAGAGCAAGTTTTAGCTTATTATACTCCTCCGCATAGATTACTGAAATAAGATAATTCTTAAACTCCTTACGATCTCTAATAATCTTAAGGTCTAGTTCCTCCATCTCTTGTGCAAATTTAATATGCATTTTATCGATTTCTGAATCGAATTTTTTGTGCTCTTTTTCAATGTGTTGTTTAGCACGGGCAACTGCACCTATTAGATTTTGGCTATTTCGACAATCTTTGGAAGTGAACTCATGAAAAGAAATAATGCCTGAGGCTAATGCAGCACTAAAGGCGGTAATTTCAAGTTCACCTTTTTGGCTTTCTTTGGTTGCCCAACCTTCAATTGCTTTGAGAAGACGTGAAACTGATGCTTTTGCTTCGTCTGAGTCTGAAATGTGTACGGAATCTTCGTCCATTATCGTTAGGGTAAAATGTGATTAATGTGATAGGATATTTAACAATGATAGCATTAAAAGCTACTTGTCAAATTTTTTTGCCGAGATTCTTTTAATATTTTGTAATCTTTTAAGTCATTTTTCACTTTGTCGCTTAGCAATATTAAGCCTAAAATATTTGGAAATGCCATTCCTAAAATCATTAAATCGCTAAAGTCTAGAATGTTAGTGGCTGTTATTATTGACCCTAAAAAAGTAAAAATAAGGAAGAGAATTTTATAAATAAAGGAAGACCTGTCTCCAAATAACCAAACCCAACATCTTTCGCCATAATAAGACCAAGAAATCATGGTTGAGAAAGCAAAAAGAAATACTGCAATTGAAAGCAAATATGGAAACCACGAAATAACACTTCCCATCGCTGCAGAGGTAAGGGCACCACCTTGGTTTCCAGAAATAAAGTCTTGATTAGCAGGCTCTAAATAAGAACCAGTTACAATAATTACTAATGCAGTCATTGAACAAACTATAATTGTATCAATAAATGGTTCAAGCAATGCAACAATTCCTTCTTCAACCGGATGAGAAACTTTAGCTGTGGAATGAGCAATTGCAGCAGAACCAATTCCTGCCTCATTCGAAAAAACTGCTCTTTTTACGCCAATTATTAGAACACCTAAAAATCCACCAAATGCGGCATCGGGGGAGATTGCTTGACTTAGTATTAAGCTAATAGCGTGTGGGATCTGATCCGATAAAATGATTAAAATATAAGAACATGCTAAGAGATAAACTGCACACATAAAAGGAACGATAAAGGATGCTACTTTTGCAATGCTTTTGATTCCACCAATAATTACTAACCCAACTAATATACTTAAGGTAATTCCGTAAATCCATGGATGATTGGAAAGAGCAGGGAACACGGTTTTTATTAAATCAAGGGATTGTACGACTTGAAAAGCATTTCCACCACCAAATGATCCGCCAATGCAGAGAAGGCAGAAAAGGCCGGCCAAGAATCCCCCCAAGTGTTTTAGTTTTAATTCTTTTAAGCCGTCTGACAAATAGTGCATAGCTCCACCCATAATTCTTCCATCTTCACGAATTTTTCTATATTTTTGACCTAGGACACATTCTGTGAATTTGGAGGACATTCCTAAAAAACCTACAAGGATCATCCAAAAAGTTGCACCCGGACCGCCTGTGCCAATTGCTATAGCAACACCTGCAATATTTCCAAGACCAACTGTGGCAGATAGAGCAGTGGTTAGTGCTTGAAAATGAGTAACTTCACCTTTGCTTTCTTTGGAGTCATATTTCCCCCTTACTAGTTCAATTGCATGTTTGAAGTACCTGATATTAACAAATCCCATTTTGAGTGTGAAGAAAACTGCTCCGCCAAGTAACCATGCAACAACAAGAGGCATTTGAATACCAGGAATAGGCCAAAATAGAAAAGAGGCGAGGGGGGCAACAATAGATTCACCAAAGAAAAGATCGATATTTTCCTGCCAGTTACTATTGGAGTTTATTTCTTTCGCCTTAGATGTTTGATAAGACAATGCAAATGAAAAAACTATAAGGAATAAATTTGTTGTTTTCATGGTATAGCATATTCTCAATAAAAATATGACTGTAGACAATTCGAATATGGATAGGATTAGTTTATCTTGAAGTTAACACTTCTAGGCAACTTAACAAATAGTAATTAGCAAAAGTGAAAATTATTGAGAAATATTTAATTTTCGAATGGTTTAAGTGGTTTCTTCTTTCTTTTCTTGTTCTTTATTCTTTGCTTTTTATTCAGTTCCTTAATGAAGAAAATAAGCTTTTGGGCAATGGTAGATTATTTCCTGTTTTGAGTCTTTTTGCTTATAAAGCGATAGCTTACTTAACTTGGCTTTTTCCCATAGTTTGCTTTATTTCCACTTTATTTACTTTTTCACTGCTAGCGAAGAATCGCGAGTTATTAGCTCTTTTTTCGACTGGCTTTTCCAGTTTTTCAATCTCCCGCCCAATCGTTATTTTAGCGTTACTTTGCAGCGTAGTTTCTTGGTTTTTTCAAGACAGTGGAAAAATAATTGATTGGTTACAGGACCATTCGGGTGAACAAAATCTAAGCGACAGGATTGGGTCATCGTTTAAAATGAGATTACAGACAGTTAATCGTACATGGTACATCGATAACTATGATACCAGAAATGGCTTTGCTGAACAAATTCATCTGTATTGTTATGACGATGAAGGTAATGACCTTTACAGGATAAGAGCTCAATCTGGACAAAAAACAAAAAATGGATGGAAATTTAATAAGGGTATCTTCTTGGGTTTTTTCTCTGTCAAAGGAATTCCGGTAATAAATAAAAATAATCAACTTTCTTGGGACTCTTTTATGGGAAGGAATGATAAGTTCCACTCTAAAAATGTTAATGTTCCAAGCTATCAAAAAGAGTTCAAGGAGATTGAACTACCTAACATTAATGACGACCCCGAACCCTTCGCATTGCTTAGAGTCAGCCCTAAAGATTTAAATTATGGAGATTTAAGTGAAATAATTGAAAGTTTTCCGGATCCAAATGCACCCCAACTTTTTGCTTATCAATTACGACGGGCACAGTTATTTTGGAATGTACCAAGTTGTTTGGTTTTTGTGTTTTTTGCATTGGGTTTGACCCTGCGTAGAGTGCAATTGTCAATTGGTGTCATAATCGGATCATCCTTAATTTGGATTCTAATATTTTATGTGATTAAATCTTTTTGCGATATTTTAGGTGAAACCGGAATCTTTTCGGCTTGGATTGTAACTTTAATTCCTTTTCTAATAATCTTCATTGCCTCTATATGTATGCTTTTGAGAAATAGGTAATAATCCGCATTGGTGCTTATTCTACTTCCCTTAATTGGATACTTTCGACAACCTTACCCCCGGCAAAAACATTTGTAACTGTTATCAGTTGGTCACCACTTTCAACCCATTGCTCTTTTACCAGTTTATCGATTGCATTCTTGATTGTTATCTCAGGGTCTTCAGAAAAGTTCATTAAAAAGGGTTCAATTCCCCATATTAATCTTAATCGCCTATGAAGACCATCAATATCCGTAAAAGCGAAAAGGGGGGCTCCGTTTGGTCTCAATGCACCCAACTTTGCGGCTAAGTCGCCGCTTCTAGTAAATACCAAAACTGCTGAGTTCTTCATTTTCATAGCGAGCATGGCTGCAGATCGAAGCATTTTGGCTTTTGGGCGAAAAAGTCTCAGTTCTTCGCTCAATCCCGGGGTAATTTCAGATTCAATTTTTGAAGCGATTCGGTTTAGCATATCTAGAGATTGAAATGGGTATTTCCCGGTCGTAGTTTCTCCGCTTAACATTAAACTGTCTGCTCCTTCGTTTACTGCATTTGCCACATCACTTACTTCCGCTCGTGTGGGAACCGGCGATTCAATCATTGATTCCAGTAAATGTGTAGCTACGATAACAGGCTTGCCACTAGCGAGGCATGCTCCAACGGTCTTCCTTTGGATGATAGGGAGTTCTTCAAGTGCACATTCAATTCCAAGATCTCCACGAGCAATCATAATTGCATCTGAGGCTGATATAATTTCATCGATATTAGAGACGCCTTTTTGGTCTTCCAGTTTTGCAATAATCTGAGCATCAGAACCATTTTCATGTAGAAAGCTTCGAAATAAATCAATAGAGTCTGCGTCACGAGTAAATGATAATGCAAAGTAATCATGCTTACATTCAATTCCAACAATTGAGTCCCTTCTATCTTTCTCTGTGAGTGAAGGTAGTCCTGTTTCAATTCCAGGTAGGTTCACATGCCTACGACTTTTAAGAATCGAATCTTGGAGTATTTGACATCGAATTTGATCTGGAGATGATTTAATTACCGAAAGTGGAATTAAACCATTGTCCAGTAAAACGGTATCACCTACTTTTATATGATCGGATAATTTATCATAGTTTACTTCAATCTGCCAAACGCCCTCTAAAATTGGTGGTTCCGGCTGTGGTTCAAATACAAGATCGATTAAACCCTCTTTTTTAAGTTTAATTTCATTCTGTAAATATCCGGTTCTGATCTCTGGCCCTTTCACATCCATCATAATGGCAGGTTCACGATTGAGTCTTTTTCCGATGATTCTTATCTTTGTAGATATTTCTCTCACCCAATCATGGTCAGCGTGTGCCATATTTAGTCTACACATGTCAACCCCCTCAGTGATTAATCGTTCAAGGTTTTCTTCACTTTCTGTGGCCGGACCAATGGTTGCTATCACTTTTGTTTGCCTTTTAAGTTTTTTCATATCGGTATTGTTTGCGAAGTGCTCGGGTCTACCACAAATGTAGAAAATCTAGTTCCTTGTCCTTTTAATGTGGAAAACTTCTCCTGCACTTTTTTAATATCATTACAGTCTTTGCTTAGGTGCATCAAAAAAACCTTCTCCCAACAATAACCATCAATAGATTGTAACATTTCAAAAGTGCTATCATTGGAAAGGTGACCATGTCTTCCTCTAATTCTCTGTTTAAGACTCCATGGTCTTTTTGTATCTTGTTCAAGCATCTTAGCGCAATGATTTGCCTCAACCACCAAAATTTTTGCTTTCCTAATTCTTTCTTTAACTAAGGTAGGCACATATCCTAGATCAGTTACCCATGCTAAGCTTGAAATTGGGGCAAATAAGTCTTCCTTTCCCCATTCAAAGAAGAAGCCAACTGGGTCATAGGCATCATGGGGGACGCTAAAAGGATGAATCGTAAATGGGCCAAATGAGAACGCTTTTCCAGTCTCAAATATTTTCCAATTTGGCCTTTTTTGTAATTTAGGCTGGATAGCTTGAATCGTATCTTGATTTGCAAAAAAAGGTAGTCTTGCAAATTTTGATAATCCCCGAACACCTGCTGAATGGTCGTTGTGTTCGTGGGTTAAAAAAACCGCATCTAAAGATTCGGCAGAAACACCCTCATTTTTTAGGAGGATTTCAAGTTTTTTCCCAGACATTCCGGCATCTATTAATATTGATGAACCTGCGGCTTGTAATAATGCAGAGTTTCCAGAACTGCTAGAACCAAGAATCTTAAAGTGTACATCCACGACTTGATTCAATAAGTACAACTATGGACAATAGCCAAGAATAAATTGATTTTTAAAAAATTAAGTATGGATAAAGAAATTTTTGATGTAGTTAACTTGAGTGACCAAGTTGTTAGGCAAGCGAGTAGAATTGAGGTTCACAAAGATGATCTTTTTCATCGTGCTGTTCACATTATGGTTTCTCCATCCCCTTGCCAATGGATTTTACAAAAAAGGTCTGGTACCAAAGATATAGATCCATTGCTATGGACAAGTAGTTGCTCAGGACATGTTGATTTTGGTGAGCATTACATAGACGCAGCCGTTCGTGAATGTGCTGAAGAATTAGGAATAGTAACTGAACATGAATTCCTTATTGAAATATTTCGTACCAGTCCCTGTCGGGAAACGGGAAATGAGTTTGTGAGATTCTATTTACTGAAATATCAAAAGAAAATTAATTTTAATACTGATGAAGTACTCCAAACAAAAGAATTTTCAATAGGTCAGATCGAGCAATTAATCCAAAAGCATCCCGAAGACTTTTCGGGTTCTTTTATTCATTTGTTTCCTTTTTTGAAAAAAGGAGTTCAATTAAATGAAGGATGTTTGCCCTGAACTGGGATCGCTTCTTTCTGACAATCCAGTTATATCCCACCCTCTTGAAGTGAGCATTCTTCCTTGGGAAGTTCTTTTGAGATAACCTTCTTGAATTAAAAAAGGCTCATGCACTTCCTCAAGTGTATGCTCTTCTTCACCAACTGCTACTGCAACAGTACCTAAACCGACAGGACCCCCTTTATAATTCTCTCCAATTATTCGAAGAATTCGCTTATCCATTTCATCGAGTCCTCGACTGTCAATCTCAAGTAATTCTAAGGCTTCATTCGCAATCTCACGAGAAATTTTTCCGTCGGCTCTTTGTTCGGCAAAGTCTCTAGTAAAATGAATCAAATTATTTGCAATTCGGGGAGTTCCTCTAGCTCTACCCGCAATTTCTTTGGCTCCAGCATCGTCAATAATGCAGTCTAATAAGCGGCAGCTCCTTAGTACAATATTAGTCAAGTCATCTTGGCTGTAATAATCTAAGCGAGTTTGCAGAGTGAACCTACTTCTCATGGGGGATGTCAATAAACCTACCCTTGTTGTTGCACCCACGAGAGTAAATCGAGGTATGTCTAGACGAACACTACGTGCATTTGGGCCTTGGTCTATCATTATATCTATTCGATAATCTTCCATGGCCGAATAAAGATATTCCTCGACTGTTTTAGGAATCCTATGAATTTCATCAATGAATAATAGGTCTCCGTTTTCTAGGTTTGTTAACAGACCAGCTAAATCTCCTGGTTTGTCAATTACTGGCCCAGATGTTACTCGCACTTCTCTTTTCATCTCTCGCCCTATGATATGGGCAAGTGTTGTCTTACCTAAGCCCGGGGGGCCGCAAAGAAGAATATGCTTGAGTGGTTCTTCACGTTTCACTGCAGCTCCAACCATCACCTCTAAGCGCTCTAAAGTCTTTTTTTGACCAGTAAAATCAGCAAATGAAGGTGGGCGCAATGCAGCATCCATTTCTTTTGCAGAATCGATGGGTTGTTCAATAAGCGATTTACCCTTTACTTGATCTTCATTCATATAACTTTTGCAATTCAGTTCGTGGAGAAGGACTTGGGGAGTTTATTTTCAGGCACACGTTCTACAATCGCACCAAGTGCTTGAAGTTTTTTTTCAAAAGCATCATAACCGCGGTCAAGGTGATATATTCTTTGCACCCAACTTTCTCCTTCTGCTGCCAATCCCGCAAGAATAAGGGCCGCACTAGCTCTTAGGTCAGAAGCCATAACTGGAGCACCCGTGAGTTTGCTTTTACCTTTTACCACAGAGCTTGCACCTTCCATCGCAATATCTGCCCCCATCCTCATTAGTTCTGGCACATGCATAAATCGACTTGGGTAAACTCGTTCGGTCAGAATACTCAAACCATTTGCTTTACAAGCGAGTGCACAAGACTGTGCCTGTAGATCAGTGGGGAAACCCGGGTAGGGGAGTGTAATTATTTCAAGGGAATTTAATTCACCGTTCTTTAAATAAACTTTAATTTGATCAGTGTGCTCGAGGTCCATTGAAACCCCACTTTCTTGCATAACATTGATGAAGCTTCCCAAGTGCTCAGACTTTGCACCGTTAAGCGTAACTTCTCCCTGCGTAATAGCTGCTGCAATTGCGTATGTTGCGGCTTCAATTCTATCAGGGATAACCCTGTGATTACAGCCAGACAATTTGTTCACACCTTCAATTTCTAAACGATGTGAACCAACTCCAGAAATTTTTGCTCCCATTGAAATAAGCATACTACATAAATCAGAAATTTCTGGCTCGCAGGCAGAACTATCTATTGTAGTTAATCCAGGTGCTAGGACGGCAGCCATAATTGCATTTGAGGTTCCTGTTACTGTACTGCCATGTCGTCCGCCTAAAAAAAGTTTATTACCTCTTAAATTTTTCCCATCTACTTTTACAATTCCTTTTTTAAGTTCAATATTGGCCCCAAGGCGTGATAAAGCTTTTATATGTAGGTCGATTGGTCTTTGGCCAATTACACAACCTCCTGGCATTGGTATCTCGGCTTTTTTAAGCCTGCCCACTAGTGGTCCTAAAAGGCAAATGGAAGCACGCATTTTTCGAACTAGTTCATAGGGGGCATTATGTGTAATATTTGCAGGGTTTATTTCCCAAGTGCTATTATCTAGTTGTCTTACTTCTGCTCCAAGTTCTGAAAGAATTTCTGCCATAAACCTAACATCGCTTAAATTAGGTACATTTCTTAAAACGCTTTGCTCAGAGCTGAGGAGAGTGGCAGCAAATTGAGGCAAGGCGGCATTCTTTGAACCGCTGATGTTTACTACTCCATTAAGAGAAGTGCCACCACAAATTCTAAAGACTTCCACGTATAACTATTTTTCAAACAATAGTAATGATTATTTAACCATTAACCACCGAAAAGCTTTGAGATAAATCCACCTAGCCCAGTTTTTTTCTTAATTCCTCTATCGTTTTCATTCGATTTACCCCCACCTTTTTTCTGATGATCCCTATGTTCTGAGCGAGGCTTATTTTTTCTTCTTCGAGATTTTTGGTTTTGTTGATTAGTGCTGGGTTTTCCACCTCTATTATTTGAACGGTCAGATTGTGAATCTTTACTTTCAGAGTTTCTGTCTTGGGTTTCATTTTTGCGAGACTCTCCACTAGGTTTTTTTGATCCTCCTTGACGATTTTTGCCAGTCCTTTTTTCTTTCCGATGTTGTGGTTTAAATTCGTTCTTACTTCTTCTGTGAACTTGGTTCTCATTTCTGCTTTGAGTAATGGGCTTTGCATTAGACAGGTCATCCACAAGTTTTTCTGTTGTGGTTTGAATTTCGCCAAATGGCTCTGTGTTTTTTGTACTTTTAGAATTGGTTTCCAAAGGCTTTTCATTTGGACGATACCAACGTGAGCGAAGTTTTGATTTCATAAATTGTATATTTTATTTAAGATATGATCTAAGTTTGTGTTAAAAGCATTAGTCGGGGTGACTGTCAGGAAATGTACTGAATTTCTTGCGTTATATGGAGCATTGTACCAAAGAAAGTACAAGTGTAAAGGAGCCATCTCAAATATTAGTAAAACCACTTGCCTAATCTTAATAGATATCTTTTATATTTCGTTATGGATAAACTTGAAAGCATCTTTGAATTACAAGAGCAACTTAATAGTCGAATAGGTGTAAATATGAAGGATATGCCTGACGAAGATAAAGAGAAATGGATTCTAAATTATGTTCGTGCGATGCAGCAAGAACTTGCCGAACTTACAGATTCAGTTCCTTGGAAATGGTGGGCAAAATATCAAGAATTTGACAAACAAAATGCAAAAGTGGAAATTGTAGATTTATTTCACTTTCTTATTTCTTTAGCTCAAGTAATGGGGATGACTGCAGAAGATGTCTTCCAAGCTTACTTGAAGAAAAATAAAGTAAATCACGATCGCCAAGATTCAGGATACAGCTTAAAGGACGAAGATGATTCAAGGCATATTTAGTATGCCTTGAAATTTAACTAGCTATAGAAGAGAGAAGTAAAGAGCAGCGAGATTTTTTTCTAGATACTTTATTAGAGTGAACCAACGACGACTTCTTTGCTTTTTCAAGAGCTGAAATAAAAGAGGATGAAGCGGCTTTCGCAAGAGCAGAATCTTTGGATTCAATCGCAGAAAGAAATTTCTTTTCTAGAGTTTTGAGCCTACTTGTTACCATACGATTTTGCAGGTAGCGTGCTTGATTCTTACGGATGTTTTTTATTGCTGACTTAGTATTGGCCATGTGGATGAAGTATGTTGGTTATTTTCTGATTTTGGTCAATTGCAAAATGAATCCGGGAAGCTGTAAGCCAGATTCTGTTCTTTTGATGTATCAAAAGTTCGCTCATTTATCTATTAGTTTTCACCAATCCTCCGAAGAGGTGCGACGTACCCGAAACCATTGGGCGGGCAACCCGGTTTCCTATTTCGTCTTGCATCGAATTGGGTTTACAATGCCCACTAAGTTGCCTTTGTGGCGGTGAGCTCTTACCCCACCTTTTCACCCTTACCTTACGAATAAGGCGGTTTATTTTCTGCTGCACTAGCCGTGAACTTAATTTGAAATAAGCCCCCCCCGTTTTCACAGGGAATTCTGCCCTTTGATGTCCGGACTTTCCTCTATTTACACGAATGCACAAATAGCGAACGAACGCTTCCCGGAAATTGAATAAAAATGTATTGTGATCAGGCAATGCAATAATTGATTAGCGCTCGAAATAGACAATTCGACCGCATTGATCGCAATGTGTGAGTTTCTGTTCAACGAGTACAGAAGATGACACATCGTTTGAAACACGAAGATTGCATCCAGTGCATTTTTGATCTTCTAAAGGAGCGATGAAGGGAGGACGTGCAACCACTTTCTTGGTCCGCTCGTAACCTAACAAGAGAATTTCTTCAACTTCTAATCTAGACTCTTTGATTTCAGAATCTAACTTTTGTATGTCAACTTTAAGCAAATCACCCTTTCCTAGCAGATCAACTTTTTCGAGTTCAAGAACATCAACTTTTGCGGAAATTTTATTTTGAGCAATTTCTGTAGTTTCTTTTGCTCCATCAATTTTGAGCAAAGTCTCGATTTGCTCGTCTTCCTTTTCCGATAATTGTTGAACTAGCCTTGTAATTTCGTTTTCGAGGGCTTGATATTCCTCATTTTTTTTCACTTGTAATTGTTTGTTTTTTTGCCTGCTAACATGGTCGGATATGGAATTTATTTCATTTTCAATAAAGTTGTTTTTTGATTCTAATGATTTAAGTTCTGCTGCTGCTGCTGCAATGGTATCTTTTTCTATTTTAATTTTAGATTCCATATGCTCTATTAAATGAGGCAAATTTTCTAGTTCCCGATCCATAACTAGTTTTCGGCGATCTCTACTGTGTAGTAGAAGCAATTTTTTGAAATCTGAATTATTTGATAGCATTGATAAAGAGAGGGTGATTAGAGGTGGTATAATTTCACAATGAATGCTTTACTAAGTTCTTACAAGAAATTACGAGTCGATATATTTTTCTCTCCCGTAACCCAAAAATCTAAAAAATGTTTTTTAATGGAAAAGATTAATTCTAAAAGTTTAATTGATGATGCAATTTTTTCTTTTTCAATTGGAGATGAAGAAAAAGCAAAGTTTACATTGACCAAGGTACTCGAATTAGATCCTGAAAATATTGACGCATTGAGGGCGATATCCGAGGTTTTGCTTTCATTGGATGACTTGGAACTCTCCGAATTATATTGCCGCCGTGCGTTAGAAATTAATCCGGAAGACTTGACAAGCACGGTTAGTTTGGCCCGTATTTTAGTCAAAAAAGGTGATAAAGATGGGGCGGAAGATGCATCAGCAAAAGCACGTATTTTAGGTTGGAAAGAGGAACTTGCCAGCGAGTCAGATGAAGTTCATTTAGATTGAAGGTTTAAAATGCCTTTACCAATTTTCGTATATGATTATTTTATTTAGGTATAGTTAATTGTATGTGTATTTTAATTATTGATTAACTTTTTATTTTATCCTTAAGAAAATTATGAAAAAACATAGTCTCGAGTTTGAGAAACCATTGCTAGATTTAGAGAAGCAATTAGACGAAATCGTAAAGTCTTCACACGACTCTGATCTTGATTTTTCGACCGAGATTAAAGCAATTGAAAAGAAAATTGAACAAACCAAACGCGAAGTCTATTCGGATTTAAACCCGTGGCAGAAAGTACAACTTTCCAGACATCCGAATCGTCCGTATTCCATTGATTATATTGAGCGCATCTTTGATGATTTTGAAGAGCTCCATGGAGATCGTTCGTTTATGGATGATGCTGCGATTGTAGGGGGACCTGCTTCAATTGATTCACAAAAAGTAATGGTTATAGCCCAACAAAAAGGCAGAAATACTGAGGACAATTTAAAGAGAAATTTTGGGTGTCCCAATCCTGAAGGGTATAGAAAAGCTTTGAGGTTAATGAAAATGGCAAATAAGTTTGGACTTCCGATAATTTCGATCGTTGATACACCAGGTGCCTTTCCTGGCATCGGTGCAGAGGAAAGGCATGTTGCGGAAGCTATTGCAGTAAATTTAAGAGAAATGGCTGGTTTTGAAGTTCCGATTATCGCCATCGTGATTGGTGAAGGTGGTTCTGGTGGCGCACTAGGAATTGCTGTAGCTAATAGGGTCCTTATTTTAGAAAATGCTTATTATTCGGTAATTTCTCCTGAAGGTTGTGCGGCTATCCTTTGGAAAGATCGTGCTTTTTCTTCTAATGCCGCTGAGTCATTAAAACTTGATGCATCACAACTGTTAGAATCTGGCATTGTTGATGAAATTATTGCAGAACCGATTGGTGGAGCACACCGTGATTGGGATCAAACCTCTAATAGTATAAAAAAAATAATTAAAACTAATCTGAGGAATTTTACTGCCAAAAAATCAAATGATATTATTTCTGAAAGATACGATAAATTCAGGGTTATGGGAACATTTCAGGAGGATATTTAAGTTGAGCATTAAGGTCGATACCTTTGAACTTCGACTTGGTTATTTTCAACAATATCTCCAATAATAACATTAAATAATCGAATCCTCATTTTTTGAGTGGAATCGATTTATTAGATTAAATTATTTTGTCTTAGTTGTCACAGAGATTTGCTTTTATAATCTCTTTATTTGTTCTAGGTTTCTAGGTTGAACAATTAAGGTCGATATCTTTGGGGTTCGACTTGATCATTTTCATCAATAACGCCGATAATATCATTACGTAATCGAATTCTCATTTTTTGAGTAGATTCGATTTGTTGTATCAAATTGTTGTTGTTTTGGTTAAGTAGAGAGATTTGCCTGTTGTAATCTCTTTCTCTATTTTGAATATTGGAAAGTTCATTGGATAATGTGATGTTTTCAGCCTCTAATGTTTTGAGATTATTTTGCATTACCATTTCGCGACCAGCAATGTTATTGAGCTGTGTTTGGAGTTCTTGTGCTTGCATAGCAAGATTTTCATATTCTTTGGAACCGTTGTTTTGGAGGCGAGCAATTTCTGATCTTAATTGAGCATTTCTGTCGTCAGAGGCTCTTAAGTTTTCGTTCAAGATTCTTTCATTCGCAATGGCTTGGCTAAGTTGAATCTCAATTTGTCTCGATTTGTCTTTGTGGAAAAGTGACTCATTTTGGAGGTTACTTGATTCCTTAAGCAGTTGTTTGTTTTGAGCATCTATGTCGCGAACCTTGGAGACTAATGCATTCTCGTTGGTATTCATGTCTTGAATGTCAACCCTCATGAGGTCAATTGCTTCTTTCATACTTTCATTTTCTGCTTCCAATGTTTTAGCTTTGGAAAAAAGCATTTCATTCGCATCCCTAAGTCCAGTAAGTTGTTCCGAAATTCTAGATTCCTCAATCCCTAAGGAGGTAAGTTCAGATCGCAAGGTAGATAATTCTCCTTTCATTGCTGATTCAGAAAATCTTAAAGTTTGATTTTTTGCATCAATTTCACTTAGATCCCTCTTTAAGTCGTTGTTCAGAGTGTTGAGGTTTTCTAATAGTTCATTTTTCCGGGCAACTTCAAATTTTAATTCATTTGATAAATCTCTGAGTGTTGCGATCTCTTCACGATGAGCTTCAGTAGAAATGTCTAAATCGCGATTCTTATCTTTCAGAAGTTCATTTTCTCCTCTGATAATTGAATTACGATCTTTGAGTAAACTTTCAACGCCAGTCAGGCGGACAATCTCATTCCGAAGGTCGTTGATATTTTCTTCAAAAGTTGATTCTTTGTTTTCCAACGCTTTGTTTAGGTCATCTTTACTTTTAAGCATTGCATTAAGATCGGCTAATCGAGAATCCCGAGTTTCTTTATCAATGAGTAATCCAGCCATCTTTTGATTGAGGGTTGCTAGTTCCTTTTCACTTCTCGCTATTTGAGACTCGAGTTTTTTGTTTATTGCAGAGAGAGAATTATTCTCTGCTAAGAGGTCATTCGCTCGCCTTTGAATTGTAGATTTACCCAATTCAAGATTGCGAATTTTGGAATAATTAGACTTTTCTTGGGAATCAAAAGATTTTTGAGTGTTTTGAAGCCTTCTATTCTCTGCAGTAAGCTCTTTGTTTCTTTGAACTAACTCTTGTTCGTCAGCTTTAATTTCAAGAAGTTGTTTTCTTAACCTAGCGTTGGTGTCGTCTAAGTATTGATTACTTGTGTTTGTACGTAATCCCTCTTGTTTAATTTTAGATAACTCATTTTCTAAGGTAGCAGTTTTTGCTAGCGACTCATTCAATTGCTGCTTCAATTTATCTTCAGATTGTAAATTACTTACTGGCGTTTCTTGCCTTTCAGTTATTATGACCCGAGTCTTTTCGATCAACGCATTATGCTTAGCAACCAACTGATTATACTGATCAATTAAATATTCGGGATCGCGAAGCTGTAAATCAGTTTGACCATAAGAATATACAAATGAGAAGGCGAAAAAACTTGTTGTAAGGTAGAGGCTAGCGAAATTCATAACCAAATTTAGGGTAAAAAAGAGTTGTATGATTATCTATTTCATCAAAGACGATGGAAAACAAGAAGAATCTTAACGATTTGAAAGCAAACAGCTAAAATCTTTCAGTTGCTGCACGTCTTAAGCGGTCATTTACCGCTGATAGTATACCATGATCAGATTGATAAAGTGCCGCATGAATTCTTTTTCTTTTTAATTTGTCCGCTTCATTAAGAGTCTGAAAAAGATTTTTGGTAATTTCTTTGGGATCACCGGTCAATGATAGATATAACTCAGAGCATGATTTGACAGGTAATTGAATAACTAATTTAGAAGTTGGAAGTATGACAACATCGTTTTCTTTTATTTCATTTGATTGGAGCATTTGTTCCAAAGTGGAATATAAAAACAAGGGAGTGTTGGGAGAGTAATGTTTGAGTGCTTGCCCCGGTGATTGATAAGAATTTATTTTTTTCGGTTTATTTAATATGTTTCCATGATATTGAACCTGAATTCCGAGTGCATTTTCGATTGCCTCTTTTGTAATTGGGCCAAGTCTCAGTATGGACGGTGATGGTGATGTTAAGTCCAAAACTGTAGATTCGATGCCAATATCACATTGGCCTCCATCTAGGAAAGGTGGACAATTTTTGCCGAATGCCGCTATTGCATCTTGGCATTTAGTAGGACTCAGTTTATTAGAGGGGTTTGCACTTGGTGCTGCGATGGGTAAACTAACCTGGTCAAGTACTTTACGGAACACGGGGTGAGATGGAGAACGAATTGCCACTGTGCCTAACCCCGCAGTTATTTGGTCAGGGACAGATTCTTTTTTGGGTAGAATAAATGTTAATGGCCCTGGCCAAAAAACATCAGCTAGTTGCTTGCTATATTCATTGGTAAATGAAATATCTCCTCCGGACTCATGATCGATGGTATGTACAATTAGCGGATTTGTTGAGGGTCTGCCTTTGAGATCATAAACTTTCTTTATTGCTTCCACCGAAAATGCAGAACACGCGAGACCATATACTGTTTCTGTAGGGAGAATACAAATGTCGTTATTGCATAACGCGTAAACACAATCTGCTAAGGACATCGCTTCAAGTATCAGTTGATACCTGGGGGATGGGGGAGGGCTAAAGAGCCAACTGCATGTGGCGAGATTTTTTGATCAGTTTTGAAATCTTGCGTTGTTGCATTGGGGTTAATCCAGTATACTTCCTAGGCAAAATTTTGCCCGTATCAGTGGTGTAGCGTGACAAGGATTCTTTATCCAAAAAGGTAAAGTTTTCAGGGTTTCTGCTTTTAGCAGGTTGAGATTCTTCGTTACTCATAGTGATCTTTTAATAGCTAAAATCAAAATTTTGCAAGAGCTTAATGTTTAACGGTTAGAAACCTGTCGGCTTGTTCTATATGCACTTGACTTTAGAGCGTACATAGAAACAATGGAGTTCATATGAAAGTAGCTTCATCAATCAAAACTTTAAAGAACCGTCATCCTGATTGTAAAGTTGTCCGTAGAAAAGGTCGTCTTTATGTAATCAACAAAACCAATCCTAGGTTTAAAGCTAGGCAAGGATAATTTGCTGTGAGAAAAGGAATTCACCCTACAAACCACCCAGTTTGTTACTCCGATGTTTCTACTGGGAAGAAGTTTATATCTAAATCAACATCTAAATCTAAGAAAACCGAAAGTTTTAATGATGTAGATCATTTTCTGCATGTACGCGATGTTACAATGGATTCTCACCCCGCTTACACAGGCGAAAAAAGATTTGTCGATACTGCAGGAAGGGTAGAGAAATTTCAAAGTAAGTTTTCCAGGAAGCGCTAAATTCCTTTTGCCTATTAACGCTGTAAGCATTTGTTTGTAGCGTGACAAGATTTTGTAGTACATTTTGGTTGTCCTTGATCTTTGGACATATTTCTTTACTTAATTTATTTTCTGATAGTATTGAGATGGTCTTCATAAAATCTAGTACTTATTGGATGGGAGACAATAAGAATTTAACTGACGAGAAACCAGCTCACCCTGTCAATATATCTTCCTTTTTTATCGATGTTAAAGAAGTTCACATTTGGCATTGGGAGAAGGTATCTACATGGGCGTTGGAAAATGGTTATGAGTTTTCCGTTAAGAGTCATGACGAGGGTGGTGGACCTAAGACTGGTCCTTATTGGTATACAGAAAATTCTGAATTAATATTCCCCATGAATATGATCAGTTGGTACGATGCTGTAAAATGGTGCAACGCAAGATCTGAACTGGAGGGGAGGTCGCCCTTATATTTCACTGATGATTCGCACAATGAAATTTATAAAAAAGGCGAGATCGATTTAAATGTATCTCAAGTTGATTGGAGTTTATCTGGTTACCGCCTTCCAACAGAAGCTGAGTGGGAGTTTGCTGCTAGAGGTGGAGCTTATAATTTGATGTATCCATGGGGTAATGTTTTAGATGGTAGTAGAGCTAACTACTTTTTCAATGGAGATCCCTTTGATCAAGCCTCTACCCCCGTAGGATATTTCAATGGAACTCAATTGATAACTGATGCTAAAAACAGTTTTAGAGGTGAATTAGCCAATCCGAAAGATCAGATTTCACAATTTGGTCTGTATGATATAGTTGGGAATGTTAGCGAATGGTGTTGGGATTGGTATGATAGTTCTTGGTATGGAGCAGCAGGTGCGATGCAAGACAACACGTGGGGACCTTCAGTTGACATTGTCCTTGGTCATTCGAATACAGGACCATTAACTCGAGTTGCTAGAGGCAGTAATTATAGAAGTAGACC
Source organism: Opitutia bacterium (assembly GCA_018645475.1). Classification (GTDB taxonomy): domain Bacteria; phylum Verrucomicrobiota; class Verrucomicrobiia; order Opitutales; family Seribacteraceae; genus Seribacter. The sequence continues at coordinate 1,791 of JABGWU010000078.1, read as the reverse complement.
AGACGAAGAGTACGGAAATCAACTAAGAATTGCATACCGCAATACATTTTTGCCGAATAGTACTTTGCGCACGTTAGGACTACGTTGCGTTCGTGCTGATGTTGAAGACCCACTTTGGCATAAGTCAGTTCCACTCGAAGGTTTCCCTAATTGGTTTTTTTTAAATTGGTTTGGATATTATTGGTTGAGTGATCATACTTGGATTTTTCACTATGAATTTGGATGGGTTTATCCCAGTGGGAAGGGTTCGTATGATAATTGGCTTTATTTTCCTAAACACGGATGGATGTGGACATGTAAATATGCTTATCCTTATTTTTACTCGAACAATGATAGTGTCTGGTATAAATTTGAAGAAGAAAATTCTGAATTTGGTTGGTTTACAAATAATACTACTTCAGCAAGAAAGAGATTTGGGAGGGAATACCCTTAGTTTTTATGATCGAATGGAATTCGTGAAATTATGAACCTTGGTACATATCAGTTGGTGACAAAAAGAAAGATACTCGTGCACTTTCAGTAGACATTGTACATACTGCTTCAAGGTCAGTTCAACAAATAGAGTTAGAGGGACAAAGAATTGAAATGCGACCGATTACGATAATACAGAATATATTAAGATTTTAATTCTCGATAGATTTTAGCCGAGTAGTGCATTGGATATTTTAGGTTTAGTTAAGTTCGTGTTGGAATTGAACTACAACTTTAGCATCACGCAGTTTACCTCAGGAGTTTCTGTTAATGTAATTTTAATTTGATATCGATATTTCTAACTTAAGTCCTATCTTTCAGGTAGCAACTGGTAAGTGAACCCCAAATAAATAGGTGAAGTTGTGCAACAGGTTTTATTTCTATAACATAGGAATATTTACACATATAAATATGCCTATCCTTACTTTTGCACTCATCTTGTTAATTGATGTTATGAATTTTTAGAAAATATTTCTTTATTTGGTTAGTTTACAAAAAAATTATGTAACCAATGAATAGATATTTGAATGATAATTTCTATGTTTTTCTATAACAAAAAAAGAAGAATTTATAAGAAATACTTTATTATAGAATCTTTTTCCAAAAAAAAAGCGAAATTACTTGACGACGGCATAGGTTTTCGATTTGTTGGGACTCTTTCCCTCATTTTTGGGGGTTGTTCTTTGAAAGTTATTTTGTGTGATCTATATAAACGGGTCACCAGTCATATTTTTTTGAATACCGAGTCAGCAATGACTCAAGCCTGTGCATGCATTTGCACAACTCTCTTTTGGAGAGTTTGATCCTGGCTCAGAGTGAACGCTGGCGGCATGGTTAAGACATGCAAGTCGAACGAAAAGCAAGTCTTCGGATTTGTGGAAAGTGGCGAACGGGTGCGTAACACGTGAGCAACCTGCCCTAAAGTGCGGAATAGCCTGTCGAAAGATGGATTAATGCCGCATGTGGCTCTTCTTCGCATGGAGAAGTAGCTAAAGCTTGTAATGGCGCTTTAGGATGGGCTCGCGGCCTATCAGCTTGTTGGTAAGGTAACGGCTTACCAAGGCTAAGACGGGTAGCTGGTCTGAGAGGATGATCAGCCACACCGGGACTGAGACACGGCCCGGACACCTACGGGTGGCAGCAGTTTCGAATCATTCACAATGGGCGAAAGCCTGATGATGCAATGCCGCGTGGAGGATGAAGGCCTTAGGGTCGTAAACTCCTGTCATTGGGGAGCAACAAGTAGGTTCATAGCCTATCATGAGTTAACCCAAAGAGGAAGAGGTGGCTAACTCCGTGCCAGCAGCCGCGGTAATACGG
>JABGWU010000077.1 GCA_018645475.1 Opitutia bacterium | reverse complement strand
CGGATATGGATGCCGCATCGGTCAGTCAGGCAGTTCTGCTCGGTTGGTACTGGGAAAATCCGGACAGTTGTATTCTAAATAACAACTGGCATGCCCAGTGGATACAGGAAGACCAAAAAAGATTTTTTGCATTCGCAACCATTCACCCATCTATGTGTAATCCCATAGATGAATTAAAAAAACGAGCCAATCAGGGCTTTGTGGGAATCGGAGAATGCCACCCCGGAGTGCAGGGATTCACCATGAAAGACCCGTTCTGGATTAAATGCGTAGAGTTTGCCTCCGAAAACGGGTGGCCGATCAACTTTCATGTCACTGAACCGGTAGGTCATAATTATCCTGGGCGCACCCCAACCCCCTTCGAAGATTTTCTCTGGCTTGCCCGCGAGTATCCAGAACTCAAAATTATTCTTTCCCATGCCGGAGGATTATTTCCATTTTACGAACTCAATCCAAAAATACGCACGAATCTCAAAAATGTTTACTACGACTTAGCTGCTTGTCCGCTTCTCTATGATTCAACTCTTTATCGAAAATTAATCGATGTCGTGGGGTATAAAAAAATTCTATGGGGTACAGACTATCCACTACGAATTTACCCAAAAATTCAATCAACACCTGATTTCTCGACTTTTCGAAATGAAATCCTTAAAGTTTCACAACTGAACGAAGATGAAGAAAAGGCCATCTTTCATCAAAACATTCTTTCTCTCCTTCCATGTTAATTGAGTTAAACCAAGTTATACCAGAACCGATCCCCGAAGAGATGATTGAACGCTCAGAGGTTTGGGGGACGCAATTAAAAATCGAACCACAAACTTTCAATCTCATATCAGCACATTCGGGAAAAGGAAAATCTACCCTTCTCCATCTTTTATATGGACTGAGAAAAGACTTTACCGGAGAAGTGATTATTGACGGGGAAAATATTCAAAAACAAATTTCTCCCGACTGGACATCTTTGAGAAGCACACAAATTGCTCTGCTTTTCCAGGAACTAAGACTCTTTCCAAAACTCAGTGCCGGTGAAAACATTGAATTAATACCCCAATTCAACCAGAAGGTAACAAGTGAATTGGAAATGGCAAAAAAACTAGGCATGGAAGCGTTTCTTACCAAACCAGTAGAAACCCTGTCCTACGGACAGCGTCAACGGATTGCCTTGATCAGAACTTTGCGCAAACCCTTCAAGTTACTTCTTTTGGACGAACCCTTCAGTCACCTTGATCATGAAAATATAAATCTCGCAACTTCCCTAATCGATGAAATTGCCCGAGCCAATCAGGCCACCGTTCTTATAACTTCTTTAGGTGAAGCACCTCCCCTATCTTTTGACCGTATCCTATCCCTGTGAAGAATTCCTTTTCAAAATCTTCTCTTCAATCCAGCCTCAATGTATCTGGCCCGAAACGAGAACTATGGATTGCATCCCTTGGGTGCCTAATTGGATCCACACTCCTCATCATTGCAATTCAACTCTATCAGGATACTTCCTCAATCCTAAAGGAAAGAGAGGTGCCTAAAAATTACTTCACCCTAAATAAAAAAGTGGAAGGCGGAGCCTTGGTCAACCTCGGCAAAAATGAGCGTACATTTACGAGTGATGAATTAGAGGAGATAAAAGCCCTAGATGGTGTCAAAAGGATTGGTGGATTTATTCGTAATCAATTCCCTCTTACTCTGTATATTTGGCCATCCGGTAAGATAGGATTAGGAGCGGCGGCCAAGACCGACCTATTTTTTGAATCTATTCCTGATGAATTTCTCGACTTCATTCCCGATGATTGGCACTGGAATGAAAACTCTGAAATCGTCCCCATCATGGTCCCAAAATTTTACTTAGATCTTTGGAACTTTGGGCTCGCACCATCACGGGTTGAATACCCTGCCCTTTCAACTGAAGCTGCTACAGGTATGCCTATCGAACTCTTTATTGGGAAAAGCAGGGAAACCACCTTAAGTGGTCGATTTGTAGCATTCAGCAAAAGAATCAACAGCGTATTAGTACCCGCAAATTTTCTTAAATGGGCCAATGAACAATTCGGACAACCCGAAGCGAACGACTTTTTCTTTCTTTGGAAAAACGGCGCAATTGAAGGGCCCCCCATTACGCGGTCCACCCTTGCCTCACTTCGGGACGAACCTGAATTTAAGAACTGGGAAATTTCACCACTCGAAAATCCGGCCGAGCGGACTCCTGCCTTACAAATG
>JABGWU010000076.1 GCA_018645475.1 Opitutia bacterium | reverse complement strand
TGACAAAAGAAGAGGTCAAGGAGGAAACCAAGAGTAAGGAGGTTGCTCCAGAGGTAAAGTCCGCTCAAAGGAAAAAAGCGATGGAGATGCTTTCTGGCCAAAATTTATCAGATGTAGGGACTGCTGATGTTGTGGTAACGAACCCAACGCACTATGCAATTGCACTTCGTTATGAAAAGGGCATGGATCTTGCTCCTGTAGTTATTGCGAAAGGAGAAAATCTATTGGCTAGAAGGATTAAAGTTATTGCAGCAGAGTATGATGTGCCGACCATTGAAAACAAACCAGTGGCGAGAGCCTTGTTTGCACTTGGTCGTATAGGAGAACCCATACCATTGGATTTTTATCAAATTGTTGCTGAGATATTAGCTCAAGTTTACAAATCTCATGCATATTATTTTCATAGACTGAAAGCCCGTAGATTACTCTCTAAACCAATCGGTTAATTTAGAATGAACGATTTTACTCAAAATATTAAATCAATACTCGGTCGTTTTAGTGGAAATTCAGACCTTGGTTTTGTATTTGGTTTGTTTGGGGCAGTATTACTGCTAGTCGTTCCTGTTCATAAAGATATCCTGAGTATTCTGTTAGTTATCAGTATTGCTATATCTTTATTAATTCTCCTTACGGTTATTTATGTAAAAGATCCTCCTGAATTTTCGGTTTTTCCAACTTTGCTTCTCTCTGTTACACTGTATCGATTAGGGTTAAATGTAGCTTCCACTAGATTGATTTTACTCGATGGGGACGCTGGCTCGGTAATCGAGTCGTTTGGGACTTTCGTTGTCGGCGGAAATTATGTTGTAGGTACGGTTATTTTCTTAATTTTGGTTATTATTAATTTTGTTGTGATCACCAAAGGTGCGGGCCGAATTGCAGAGGTTACTGCGAGGTTTACCCTTGATGCTATGCCCGGAAAGCAAATGTCTATTGACGCCGAAATGAACTCGGGAGTAATTACCGAAGCCGAGGCGCTTGCGAAGAGAGAGAGAATACAAAAAGACGCTGATTTTTACGGTTCCATGGACGGGGCCAGCAAATTTGTTCGAGGGGATGCCGTTGCAGGAATTTTTATCACGGTTGTTAATATCATTGGGGGTATTTTAATCGGTTATTTTCAGAAAGATATGACGATTACTGGCTCTCTGGAGAAGTATACCATCTTGTCAATTGGTGATGGTCTGGTGAGTCAAATTCCTGCAATTATTATTTCCATTGCGGCTGGTATCCTTGTAACTCGTTCATCCGAAGAAGCTAATCTTGGAGAGTTTGTCGGCAAGCAGCTAACCATATATCCTCGTGCAATTGCTATCGCGGGAACGATGCTTTTGATGTTTGCATTTTTCTTGTCCGAAACCTTTTGGCCATTTTTTATTCTTTCCTTGGTATGTTTTGCTGCTGCTTATTATTACACTAAGGTCGCTGAGGCAGGAGATGCAGAATTCGAGCAGATTGGGCAGGGTACTTCTGTTGCCCCAGTTCTGCCCCAACCTGGTGGAGCACAGGCATCTCAACATGCCCCGTCCGAGGGCGGGCAAGATGGGAAACTCTCACCTATGGAGAATGCTATTGAACAAGAAGTCTTTGGGTTGGAAATGGGGTATGGTTTACTCGTGCTTGCAGACAAGAAGAAAGGCGGCGATCTACTCGAACGAATCACTGGAGCGAGGACTAACTTTGCCAGGGAAATGGGAATGTTGCTTCCAACTATCGGTGTGCGCGATAATATAGAATTAGAGCCAAACGAATATAGATTTTTACTCCGAGGTAAAGAAGTAGTTCGTTCTACGATTATGCCAGATAGAGTTCTTGCCATGAGCATGGGAGGGGGGGATGCCGGCAAACTTAATGGTATACCAACAATAGAACCTGTTTTTGGGATTCAAGCGATGTGGATACCTGATGAAGAGCGTAGGAATGCAGAGATTGAAGGTTGTACTGTAGTTGACCCATCATCTGTGTTGGTTACCCATCTTGCGGATGTGCTTAAAAGGATCGCATACTTAATTTTAGAACGTGAAGGCACTCAAAGATTACTCGATTTAATTAAGGATAAAAACCCAACTTTAGTGAGCGAATTACTACCTGATTTAGTAAATGTGGGTATTATTCAACGAACCCTTCAGAATCTATTGCGTGAACGCATTTCCATAAAGAATTTAACCATTGTATTGGAAACTATTGCAGACATGGCTAGTATTACGAAAAATCCCGATGATCTGTCTGAGCAGGCTAGAAAAAGATTGGGAATGTATTTTGTCAAAGAGTATGAAGTGGAGAAGGATAAATTACTTGCTATGACTTTCGAGCCTCGCTTGGAGCAAACTTTGATAAGTCGTGTGAAGCGTAGTCAATTTGACATTGGGCTTGTTATGGACCCTAACCTTACAGAAGGAATAATTCAAGAAATTGAACCAAAAATTAAAGAGATGGCTGAACGTGGTCTTGCTCCTATTATTGTTACCACAACTGAACTTAGACTTGCTTTTCGTCGTTTTATGGAGCCTTCTTACCCTCAACTTGTAGTTTTATCCTATCAAGAACTTCCTACTGAAACTCAAATAGAGCCTTTTGGTGCAATTTCAATTGAAGCACAATCCTTACCACCCGATATTATTTCAGCGATGGAAGAATCCAATTCTTCCCCAAAATCTGGAGAAGTACCCGTTGCAGCTTAGTTAAATGGAAACATTAACCGATAGTCATTCTGATACGAAAGCTGGAAAAAGATTTCGATTAACAGTTAAATCTGCGGAGGAGGCAGTTCGAGTCATTAGAGATAAATTGGGTGAAAATGCTCGCGTTTTATCAGTGCGTCAAGTTGGAGGAGAGGGGTTAAAGAAATTCATTTCTTCACCTAAGCTTGAAGTGATCGCTGAGGTTCCTTCGAGTTCAGAATTGATCGAAAGTGATAATGTGGATAGTGGTGTCAGCAATCCAGACGAAAATAAGAAAGATTTTTCGAGCACTTCAGTTCCCCCAATTTCGTCAGGAGAATCTGAAGTTTTAACTTCTTCATCCAGCGAAACAGATGAAAAAACAGATGAGGATGAAAGTGATTCTTTTAAGATTCTAGCTAAAACTGGCTTTGATCAGCAATTGCTCAATGATATTCAATCCTGGTCAAATTGGTCCGAGATTAATAATCTTGCCCTCGCTGAAACCCTTAAGGAGATTACCATTGGTCTTTCAGATCGTTTCAAGTCGTTAAATGCATCTCCCATTGGTGACCGGATTGCTTTAATTGGAGCACCGGGTGTCGGTAAAACTACAACTCTATGCAAGTTTCTTGCTCATGATGTATTTATGAATAAGAAATCGCCAAATGTTTTAAAAGTAGAAAACGGTATACCGAATCCTGATGATGCATTGAGAATATTTTGTGAAGTTATTGGGGTTACTCTTTTCAGGGAGTCTGGTAAAATTCCTGAAAGTTCATTTGATTCTCCTTTGTATTTAGACTTTCCTGGATTATCTCTTGCTCATACTGATGATTGGACAAATGCAAGGCAGGATCTTGATGACTTGAATGTTGAAACTCGAGTATTAGTCTTAAATGCTGCTTACGATAAACAAGTTCTAAACAAATCTATAAACTTTGGGAATAATATAGGAGTAACGCATCTCGCGTTCACTCACTTTGATGAGCTTTCCAATTCCACCAAGCTTTGGCCATTACTTTTACGAAATAACCTATCTCCATTATGCGTTTGTAACGGACAGAATGTTACGGGGGATTTTAGTACGAGTGTTCTGAATCAAATGATTGCAAAAACTTTTCCGGAAGAACTCTATGCCAGAGGTTTCTCGGCTTACAGGAAAGTCTGAATATGAATAATGATGCTCGATTTTTCTTTTATCTTTCAGGTTTTATTGGATTTGTGGTGTTTTTTTTAATGGGTATTATAATTTCACAAGATTTTATTGTTGCACTTGTTCAAAGTACATTCGGATGTTTATTTTTTTCTTTGTGCGGTAGATTTTTATTAAGCTTTATTTTAAATGGAATTATTGTAGAATCGAGCCAATCCCATAATAAGAAAGATTTTCCCGTTACTTTATCAAAACAAAATGAAAACGATCCGGCTCAATTGGCTGCTGCTATGAATGAAGCGTCAACTAATTCCAAGCATTTGGTGGAAGCTCAAGTTTAATAAACATTTATTATGAATTCGCTCAATACTAATAGAAAAGTTACTGAAAAACCTTTTTCAGTATCTTCTTCTGTGCGAATGAAAGAAGCAGCTGACAAATACTTAAGGGCCATGTCCGATGAAAAATCAAGAGATCAACTCATCGAGGATTATCTGCCACTTGTTAAATCAATAGTTTCTCGTATGCGCTTTCACTTCCCTGATCATTATGAGATTGAGGATATGTACGGCATTGCGGTCAAAGCATTGATTGTGTCAGTTAATCAATTTAACCCATCTAAAGGCAAGTCTTTTGGGAATTATGCTGCACTAAGAATTAAGGGTTCTCTCTTAGATGAATTGAGGAAGATTGACTCACTTCCTCGTGCAAATCGTGCAAAGGCTAGATCATTACAAGCAACAATTGCAGAGATGGAGTCGCGTGTTAAGCGACCTGTTAGTGTTGATGAGGTGAAAGAAGAGTTGAATTTGAGTCACTCTGAGTATGAAACTTTACTCAAGGAAACTCAGCCTATTACTTTTGTTCCAATCGATGCCCCAGTGAGTGCTAATTCTGGAGATGGAGATTCTACTCCACTCTCCGAAACAATTTCCGATCCCACCGAGCAGGATGCATCTGAAAAAACTGAGTACCGAGAAAAGGTTCTTTTGTTACGGGACAAAATCAAGAATTTGCCTGATCCACAAAAGAAAATTCTCATGCTTTACTATTATGAGGAACTCAAACTTTCTGAGATTGCTCACATTTTTGGGTTGTCAGAAGGGCGAATTAGTCAAATTCTTTCTCAATCGGTGTTGACACTTCGTTCGCACTTCCAAACCTTACTCTAAAATATTTTAAGTTATGTTACTTGCCGTAGGAATGGTTATCGTTTTCGCTTCTTGTATTGGTGGTTTTATGACTGCTGGTGGAAATCCTATTTCTCTGGTACACCCAGGTGAAATTATGATTATTTGTGGAATTGGTCTCGGTATACTTGTTGTATCTAGCCCGAAGAGCGTTCTAGTTGGACTTAAGATTGATATTATAAAAGCATTTAAGGGTGGAATAGCCAGTAAGGATAAGTTTATTGACCTGCTCGTTCTTCTTTATGAACTTTTTATGTTAGGGAGAAGAAAAGGTACGCCAGCACTTGATGAGCATGTGAGTGACCCCCAGAATAGTTCAATTTTTACCAAATATCCCTCTTTCCTGAATGATGCTGGCTTGGTTGAATTCTTGTGTAATTCTCTTAGACCAATTGTCGATGGTCGTTGCAAGCCCGCTGAGATTGGCGGTATTTTAAAAGCAGAATTAAACAGTAGGGAAGCTGAGGCAGGGAGATCAATAAAAGCAATTGAAATGATCGCGGATGCTCTTCCGGGTGTCGGGATTGTGGCTGCCGTATTAGGCATTATCAACACTATGTCAAATTTAGAAGATCCGTCTTCAGTAGGTGCGAAAGTTGCGGCCGCATTAAGTGGAACTTTTCTTGGAATTTTTCTTGCTTATGGGATCGGTATTCCTCTCGGCAGATTGGTTTCCTTAAACCAAACTCAGGAGTTTTTATATTATCACATTGTAGAAAGATCTGTCTCTGGATTTGCTACTGGATTATCGCCCATTATGGCAGTTGAGATTGGACGTAGATCTCTTGATAACCTTATACAACCTTCTGCTGATGAACTTGAAGAAAAGTGCAAAGATGCGGCTAAGGGTGGTTAAATCCAAAGATCCCGAATCTTAATGTTTAATCGCATCCATCCAGGCAAGATCTGTAAAAAAGGAAGTCACGGCGGAGCTTGGAAGGTTGCTTATGCCGATTTTGTTACGGGCATGATGTCTTTATTTTTAGTTCTATGGATTTTATCGCAAGATGAAGAGGTAATTATTGCGACTACTAGATTTTTTCGGGACCCATACAAAGCAGGGGTACCCAAATCCACACCGGTCGAACAGAAAGATGCTCGCCCTGGTAGTATGGTTGATCAGATAGTAGGTCGTTCAGATACTACAATGAGAAATACGGATGATACTACCTCAATTGATATTGATGTGCTGCATAGAATTGCTCAGGATTGGTTTAAAAGATTAAAATTGCATGAGATTGATGATTCAACTATGCAAATCGAAGCCACTTCAGAAGGACTTAAGGTCACCCTTTTTCATGGAGACGATAAACCTCTTTTTGAGCCTTCCTCTTCACAGTTAACAAACCATGGTCGCAAGGTTATGCAGAGAATGTCATGGCTCCTTTCTCAGCATGTTTTAGTTTATCGCATAGACTCGCACAGCAATCACTTGGATAGTGGAAAGGGGAATACAACTGGATCAAATGCTTGGACTATGTCACTCGAGCAAGGCTCTGAAGTTAATGACGCACTGGTCCATTACTCTGCTGGTGAACTAGATGGGAAACTTGAGCGAATAACAGGACATGGCTCAACAAAGCCAAATGATATTCGTTATCCAAATCAACTAGATAAAAATCGCCGAGTTGAGCTTAGTCTTGTTTTGGATATGAGTAAGGAAGACCTTGCTCAATACAAATAACATAATCGGTATGCAATCTGCTTAAGAAAATTATGCAAAGTTATTTATCTGGTCGCGGAGCAAGTATTGAGGGCAATGATTCTGCTGATGCCTCAAATACATTCAACTCTTACCTGTCTGATCCCAGCAAGCAGCATTCAGTCCCTGTATCCTCGGATTCGCAGGATTCTCCTCAAAATACTGAAACCGAGGTCATCCATGCGGACGAAAGCGGAATAAAAGTTGAAGTTGTTTCTGTAGACAACTCTCCAGTAAACATACTCATTCATATTCCCGACGGTCGTGTTATTGATTTATCGTGTGAATACTAGGATTTTTTGAATTTCTCAGAAAGTCCGACCGCGAACATGCATTTGGCATGTTTTTTGCTTTCAAGGGGGTGTGAATTTATCTCTTTATGAAAATGCATCTGCCTTACGAGGACTTGAACAGTACCAAAATGTAATTGCCAACAACATTGCAGCTAGTCATGTGGCAGGTTTTAAAAAAGTAGCGGTTAGCTTTGAAGCTGTTGAGGGAGGCGAAATTGCAAGAAGTACTCATGATCGCCTTCGAAATGAAATGCCGGGTTCCTTCCCTGTGATGAAAAATCAAGTGGATTATAATGAAGGCGAAATGAAAGAGACAAATAATCCAATGGATTTAGCCTTGAGAGGGGATGGTTTTTTTGCACTTCTTAATCAAAATGGTGATTCCGTCTATACTCGTGATGGTCAATTTTATGTCGATTCTCAGGGTGTTATGGTAAATAGCATGGGGCATCAATTTTCGGACGACGGCGGTGCGAGTATCCAGACTATTCCTGGAGGTGGTGACCTTACCATCGACAAGGAAGGACAGGTTTACCAAGGGGATCAAAATATTGGTAAAGTCGGAGTTTTTTCATTTGAAAACCCACTTCTTGATTTGCAGAAAGTGGGCGGTGGATTTGTGGCCAAAGACCCGGAGGCTAATCCGGAGGTTACTGACCCAACACAATTTACAATCATGCAAGGTTATCTTGAGTCTAGTAATGTATCCGCAATCGAAGAAATGATCGGATTGATTGAAGTATCTCGTGCACACGAGGCGAATCAAAAAATGATTCAAACATTTGACCAAAATATAGGAAAAGCGATTGGGACTTTAGGGCAAACACAGTAAATCTAAGCAACAAAATATACTATGAACTTATCTTTATATTCAGGTGCCACAGGAATGCAGGCACAGCAAATGAACTTAAATGTTATTTCTAATAACATAGCCAATGTGAACACGACCGGATATAAGAAAAATAAAATTGAATTTCAAGATTTGCTCTACCAAAATCCCCGTCAGTCAGGTGGGCAAACTGGTGCGGGTAATGTTGTTCCAACCGGAGTAGAGATGGGGAACGGAACAAAAGTCGTTTCTACTGCTAAAATATTTACTCAGGGGCAACTTACTCAAAGTGGTGAGAAAATGGATATCGCGATTGATGGTACAGGCTTTTTCCAAGTTGAAAAGCCAGATGGTACAGAGGCTTACACACGTGATGGTGCTTTTAAAGTTGGGCCAGATGGTCAGATTACAACTGCAGATGCTTTGCCATTAGCTGCGGGTTTACAAATTGATCCTGAAGTGACTAATGTATTTGTGTCTCCAACCGGCGAAGTTTCAGTCGAGACCGCAGATGGTACTCAAATTATTGGTCAACTTGAATTAGTGCGTTTCCCGAATCCTGCTGGACTCAAGGCGAACGGAGGGAATCTTTTTACAGAAACTGAAGCGAGTGGTGCACCTGAAATTGGAGCTCCTGGCGAAAATGGTTTTGGCGTGCTTCAGCAGGGGTATTTAGAAATGTCTAATGTTAATGTGGTGGAAGAAATGGTTAATATGATTATTGCTCAAAGAGCTTACGAGATTAATTCGAAGTCCATTCAAACATCTGATGATATGCTCTCTCGTGTTAATCAGTTGAAAAGATAATTAATGAAAGTTTGGCTTTTAGTACTATTTTTTCCAATTAGCATTCTGTTTGCAGATGTAAGTCGTTTTATTGATTCAATTGATTTTTCTTCTGCTCCGGTTAAAACACGGATTATTACGAAATCTTCTGCTCTGATTTCCTCACAACCCGCAACTTTGCGTTCTTACAACTCGAATCAATTTGTAACCCCTAAGACCATAACTCTTCACAGGGAAACTTTAGAGAAAAGACTCGGGGAGAGTATTTCTCATCGTTATCAAGCTTCCGGGACAGTGATTGCATTTCTTACTCGGGAGTGGACTCCGATTAAAGTTAGTTCCAGTTATCTAATTAAAATTTCAGATTGCTCTCCGGATGAGCTTTCTTCTAGCACTTTTGTTCGTTTTGGGGTTTGGGATGGTGGTAATTTAATTGGTGAATTTGCTGAGCCTTTACGAGTAGGTCAGTATGTGGATGTGTTTTATTCAAAAACACCTTTGTTGAGGGGAGTGCGAATGAGTTCTGTCCAATTTGATCAAAAACCAGTAGATATCCTAAAACAACACGCTGGTGCAGTACCTGTTAGTGCTAATGTTAAAGGTTATCAGTTAGCTTCTAATATAAAATCTAACACCCCCATTAAGTGGAATTTTCTCTCTAAGATCACCTTAGTGAAAAAAGGCCAAATAGTTGATGTATTTGCATCTGGTAACGGCATTTATGTGACAATGAAAGGAATGGCTTTAGAAAATGGAGTAGAAGGAGGGAATGTAACGGTTCAAAATCTTTCCTCCGATAAGAAGTTTCAGGCAAAGGTTTTAAATGAAAACAGCGTTAAAGTTCATCTCTAAATAATGAAAATACTATCTCAAATAATCTTTCTCGTTATGATCTGCAACAGTACTTTTGCAGTATCTTTATGGTTGAAGAGTTCCAATAATCAAAGAGGTCTCTACGGTGATAAACGCTCTTTTGCAGTAGGCGATTTGATTACTATAGATGTTGGCGAAAGTTCATCATTAGCCGCTTCTCAAAATTCTGTTCGTAATCGCCAGTCGCAAATTGAAAATGCTGTGAAGCAATTTCTGTTCGCCAACAGTAAAATGGGAACTCATAAAGGTGGTCTTCCTGGTACTGAAATTGAATCAAAAAGTAGCAACCAAGGTGGAGGATCAATTGCAAATACACAAAATTTGAAGGGTCGGGTAAGTGTTGTTGTAATTGATGTTTTACCTAACGGCGTTCTTGTCCTTGAGGGGGCTCGAATGGTTACTTTTTCTGGCGAAAGTTATTATGCTGTTTTGAAAGGCATGGTTCGCCAAGAAGACATAGGTGCTGGGTTCAGAGAGGGTTTGCGCTACCGTAATATTGTTTCTTCTCAATATATCGCAGATGCTCAAATTGAATTTGTGTCAAAGGGCAGTTTAAATGACGCACAAAAAGAAAGTTGGTATCAGAAAATAGCTGCAGTCATCAACCCATTTTGAATAAATGTATCATTCTCCCTTGAAAAATATTACTTTTGGATGCCTTTTTATTTTGGCATTCACCTCTGTTTTTGGTGCTAGAATAAAGGATTTGACTGATGTGCGGGGGAGTCGAAGTAATCAATTATTTGGTTACGGTATCGTAACCGGACTTGCCGGTCAGGGTGATTCTCGAATTGAGTATACTGAATTAGGAGTTTTGAATGCTTTGGAAACTTTAGGAATAAGAGCAGACAAGGCAGATAAATCTAGAAACATTGCCGCCGTCATGGTCACTGCAGATATTGGTCCATTTGCCAAGGAAGGATCAAGAATGGATGTAACGGTTTCTTCCATTGGTAATGCAGACTCTCTTCAAGGTGGTATTTTATTGCAAACTCCCCTGTATGGGGCGGATGGAAAAGTTTACTCCGTTGCCCAAGGTGCCGTTTCGATCGGTGGTTTGTCTGCTGGTGGTGGTGGTGGTGCTAATGTTCAGGTCAATCACCCCACTGTTGGTATTGTTAGTAACGGAGGATTGGTTGAAAGAGAAATTGAAAGCCGTGTTCTTAACAGTGGTAATGAAATAGAACTTATTTTGAGATCACCAGATTCTTTGACCGCTGTGAAAATTGCTGATGCGGTTAACAAATATTACCCAGGCACTTCCTTGGCAATTGATGGCGGCGTGGTGAATATTCAAGTTCCAGCTAATTTCCGCGGGCAAACCACTAACTTTTTAGCTGCGGTAGGAGGAATTGATGTTAAACCTGATGTACCGGCTAGAGTAATTATCAATGAGAGAACTGGGACAATTGTTGCCACGCAAAGCGTTCGTATATCTCCAGTCGCTGTCAGCAGTAGCAATGTTACAATTTTTTTGAACCCTACAACGGGGGTCAGCCAACCTTTACCTTTCTCACAAGGTGCAACAACAATTTTACAAGGCGAGAATGCAGATTTAATTGAAGAAGTTGGTAGATTTGAGGCACTTGATGAATTAGATCCTCCTGGGGCTTCAACTGTTAATGAACTTGCATCCGCTCTCAATAAACTCGGATTAACTACCCGTGAAATGACATCTATACTACAATCTATTAAAAATGCCGGAGCTCTTCAGGCTGAGCTTATCATTAATTAAATAATATCATGGAAGCGGAAAGTGTAGGAAAACAGTATGTGGGAATGGATTCTTCCATGCTTATGGAAATGGCACATTCTAAGCATACGACTCATGATCAGAAAGTTGCAGCCGTTAGTGATCAATTTGAATCCGTTCTGGTGAAGCAGTTTTTAAAGGAGGCATTAAAACCTATGTTTAAAGGTGTTTTTAATGAAGATGGTGGAGCACATCGAATGTATCGGCATTTCTTTACGGATGCGATTTCTGAAAGTATTGCTAGCGGAGGCGGTTTTGGGCTTTCGACTATTCTTCAGCAACAACTTCAGAATAAAGGCGATGATTCAACTTCGTTGAAAGAGGATACTCAGCTTTAAAGACATGGTTCAACTCGCACAAAAACCCAACTCAAGTCTCACTTTTACGTGGGAAGACTTGCTTACTTTACTCAGAGACGAATTGCAGGAATATGGTGGTTTAGTTGGTCTTTTAAATGCCCAGCAACAGAGTATTCTTGATCGCAGAACAGAAAGTCTCATGGAGATTAACCAATCCGTTCAAAATCAAATGGAAGCAAGTCAAATGCTTCAAAAGAGAAGGCAAGGCTTTGTAACCTCGCTAGCTAGTTCACTTGGTGAACCGAGTGATTCCAGTTTGAACCAATTAGTGGAACATTTTCCTGAAGTCACTCAACCCATGTTTCAAAGTATAATTGAGGAGATTAATAAACTGATTTCGCAGATTAGATATAGAATTTCCCAGAATCAAAAAATTCTTGCTCGTTTGTCCGAGGTCACTGATCAATTACTATCAGTTACGGATCCCAAATCTCACTCTAAAACCTACAATCGCTCTGGAGACATTAGCCGATTATCAAAATCACCGCGTTCATCCCTAAATGAATCCGCTTAAGGACTAATTTACCATGGGACTATTAGGAGAGATAAGCAAAAGTTCTGAAGCCCTTCGTTACCATGCGAGGACGGCAGAAGTAGCTGGTCAAAATTTAGCTCATGTTAATGATGAGAATTATGCCAGACAACGAGTTCTTGCCAGAGAAGGAGTTATGCATACTTCTTTTGGAGGTCTTCTTTCATCTGGTTTGGAGACCGGAGGGGTAGATCATGCAAGAAATCAGATTTTAGACTCCAGGGTTATTAATGAGAAGGGTGATTCTGCATCTTTAGCCGCTCAGCAAGAAATCCTTCAGCTATTACAGGGTGCGTTGGGTGAGAAAATTAATCGGCAAGGTGTTAATGTTGGACTAGATGATTTACATGAAAGTGATTTGGCTCCTGGTAGTTTGACTCGTGCTTTAAATGATTTCTTTAATACATTTCAAGAACTTTCCGCATCGCCCTACGAGCCAACGATTAAGCAGGAGTTGTTTCACAAAATTGAAACATTAACTAAGCGTTTTAATGAGGCTGGACATAGTTTGGAGCAAATAGAATCTGATGTTTCAGAGGTAATTTCAAGGTCGACAGATCAGATCAATATTCTGCTTGGTCAAATCCACGAAACAAATACCCAAGTTCGCAGATTTGAATTACTTGACCAAGGCAAAGCAGTTTCCTACCGGGATCAAAGGCAAAAACTTTTTGAAGAGCTAGGTAGTTTAATAAATTTCACTCAGGAAGATGATGTTTCTGTCGCTACTGGAGAAGTTTCTGGTTTTGTCAATCTCTTCATCGATGGCGAAAATGGTGAGAAAGTAAATATTTTAGATTCAAAAGGTGCTAAGAATTTAACAAATCAATGGGGGCAAGAATTTACTATTGCAGCTCCCACAGATCCCAATGGTGTAGCTGCAGTGGTTCGTGCCAAGATAGATTCAAGTGGTCAGCTTGGACGATTAGAGGTTTTAAAAAGCGGTTCAAAATATGATGATTCTGCCGGACCTTTTTTAGTTAGTCTTTTACCTCCTAAGCCAACTGAACCTCTGATTGTTGAGGAGCAAAAAGAAGAACAAGTACTCGACCAAAATCAGGATCCGTTGGTTCTTCAGCAAGTGGAGCCAGTCCTAATGGCAAATCAAGCGGTTGATGCGGGTAATGAAATTGCGGCTCAAACTGGCGGAGATATTGCAAGCACAACTCCAATTGACCCTTCTTCCTCTTCCCGCAAAACGGGTGAGGTCTTTTACGAGGGGAATGGTTACTATCAGGCATTAGTTGACACACAAAAAGGTGATCTTCTAACAGATGAAACTAGATTTTTAGCGATTTCCAATTCTCCAAATGGAATAGTTTCTGAAACCAAGCGAACATTTTCAAATGTTGATTTCTTTGCAAAGGGGAGCCAAATTTATTACGAAGGAAAGGTTTATCAAGCTACTACTGATGTAGGTCCGGTTACAAAAGAAACTGGACTTGTTGATCCTGCGACTGATGCCGTACTAAGTTCTAGGAATTACTCCAACGGTGAGGTTTTTCAGTTTAACAATAATTATTACCAAGCCACCAAGAATGTTTCAAAGGGAACAGAGTTTTCTTCTTTGCCGGTGGTGGCAGGTGCGGTTGATCAATCAGGAATAGTTGCTTTAGGAGCAACTCTGCCTCAGAAGTCATCAGAGTTAGATATTTCTTGGCCAAACGGAAATGCCTTGGTTGCTGGTTCAGTCATTTCTTTTGTTGATCCAAGTTCTCCTTCCGGTTCAGGTGGAGATTTTTATATGGCGGTGGGAGATGTTGCCGCGGCGACCACTGAACTGCCTTCCTCTTCTTCAAATTTTATCAAGATAGGTGCATTTGTTGATGATACGGTTTCCACTGTTCAATCTTTACCTAAAAATGTATCCACCATCCGAGACGGTGTTGAAGTCAATGAATTACAAATGAATTTTGACGCGGGTAACATTTACTATGACGAAACTTCGTTAACTCATTTTTTAGTTAAAGCAACGCCAAATCCCATTGTCGGTGAAACCGAGATTAATACTTTTAATCCATTAGATGTAAAATGGAAAAATAATTTCCATGTAATCACTCCAGATACTAGTACAGGGTTACCTTCAACATCTGTCTTGAGAAAGTCAAACTCAGGTGGATTGAATGTTTCAAACGGTTCTTTACAGGAATTAAACATTGGAGTTGCGGAGGCAATTATTCAAAATGGGGAAATTAAAGGTTTTAATATTCTTCAAAAATCTAACGATTTACCTTCAACGGACGCCTTGTTTGTAAATGGTTTGGAGGTCGATTTGAAGTCGGGTTCCTTGCATGGTTACCAGCACGCAAGGCAGGTTGAACTAGAAGACTTTAGAGTTTCTTTGAACGATCTTGTTTCTAAGTTTGTTACCCAAGTTAACAGCATTTACAATCCAGAGGATGCTCCAGGTGAATATCTGTTTGGTTTTGAAGCCAATCTTACCCGTCCTACAATGGGACGAAATGTAATAATGGAGGAAGAGTTTGGGCTCTATGGGGTTGAGGGAAATGGCGAATTGAAATTATTTCGTAATGAAGTAAACATGACCCTTGCTTACGCTGAAGATGAGACTTTTACAGTGACTAGCACAACCCCAGTAATTCCAGTTGAATTGAAAGCGCAATTTGAGGGAACGGGTTATATTATCAGAGATACCGTAGAGGGACAGCTTCAATTAGAAGATACAAATTCTGGATCGCTCTATACCTTCTATGGTAGTGCAACAAGAATGCAGAATGTCACCATGGAGACAGACAGTGGTTACGCCGGAGAAGACTTACTTATAGGAACAGCTGACGATGGACGCTCTGTTATGTTAGCTTATGAAAATGTTCCATTCAGACTTGAGCAGGGAGATAGCGAATTTTTACTTGGTGATAATTTTTCTTTTAATGCCGTGCTCGATAACAATTGGAACTTAGCCAGTTCATTAATTGTAGATGATAATCTGAGTGCAGAGAGCATTGTTGCTAGTTCTGATTTTGATCAAGGTTCCAACGAACTTGCTCTAGCCATAGCAGAATTGGGTAATAACGAATTTGCAAAAGATATATCAGATATAAATGCTGATATCGGAAATTCTCTTTCTGATATCAGCGATAATATTGATCATCAAAATGCTATTGAAACACTTCTGCTTGATCAAAGAAATGCAATAAGCTCTGTTTCAATTGATGAGGAAGTAGCTGATTTGATGCAGTTCCAACGATCTTTTCAAGCATCTTCTCGAGTTTTAAATACACTCGACAAAATGCTGGAACTTGTTGTTATGGGTCTACTTAAATAATTTAAATGAGATTACCCAATATCAGTTCAAGTAATTCGATTATCCAAAAGATAAAAGATCTTGATCAGCAAAGGTTTAAACTCGATGCTCAAATAACAAGTGGGCAAAAGTTAACCCTGCCTGAAGATGATGGCATGCGTCTAGGTCGAGTCATACAACTTGAGACTCAAAAAGGTCAATTAACTCAGTATCAAAGAAATGCTTCCTATGCAAAAGAGTATTTAGATGCAGGTCATCTAAACCTCGACAAACTTCGTGAACTTAACCAGCGAGGGCAGGAAATTGCAAGAACAGCTGGTTCTAGTTTAAATGGCCCAGCCATGGAAACTTATGGTTTCGAGTTGAATCAATTAATTGAAGAAGCTCTGAATCGAGTAAATTCAACCCATCGCAAGCAAGCTTTGTTTGGTGGTACTAAACTGAAGCCAGAATTTGGAAATTCTGAGATTTTATTAGGGAAAAGAGAGCAGAAAACTTTTACATTTAACGAAGTTGGTTCTCTTGGAAATGATGGTAAGAGAAGAGTTAATAAGGATGAGGTTATAAGTTTTTCTCTCAATGGAAGAGAATATGTGGTTCAGTCCAAAATTGATGGTCTTAGTACTGATTCTATCTCTACTCGGTTGAAGGATTTAATCAATAATGACGCAGAACTTCTTTCGGACTCTCTTTCTTTTGAAACATCTGAATATAAAGCTTTTGTTCGTGGTTCGTCGTCTAATGATATTTATAGGAATCCTAAAGCTAGTCTTGATGCCGAGATTGCTACGAATGGTGATTTATTAATTTTCGGCAGCGTGGGAGAATCTTACCAAGCATCTTCATCCTACACTACAAAATGGGATCCTAATTATTATTTTCCAGAACAACTTGAAGAAAAACTCAATGCCGAGACTGCTTTGCGTTATCCTGGCACAAAATATACAGAACTTTCACAAAGCGATAAGCAAATCGTTGATAGTGCTGTCCAAGGAAGCGATTGGAATAGGAATCTATCCGTAACTTCTACACTCGTTAAAGGAACTTCAACTATATCTGTTGAGCATACCGAGCATTGGAAACGTCTTACCATATACAAGCAGGGTGATATTGTTGAGCATGATGGGCGGTTTTTTGAATCAATCGGATCCGATAATGTAAATCATTCTCCGGTTAACAGTGGCACAGATTATTGGACCGAAGTTGGAAGCGGTTACAAAGTACCAAGGGAGGACTGGGATTTAGAAGTTACGGGTACAACTAGTCGTTTTTACTACACTACACCAGATGGTAAACTTTTCGCTGATCAAGCTAGTGCTACGAGTTATGCTCAAAATATCCTTTTGGGCAGTAAAATAAATGAGTATCAGCAATCTAGTAACCCAGGTTCAGCTTTAGCTACTGATTTAGCTAACATGGTCAGGCGTATTGCAGTTCCTGTGAATGAATTTTCTGTCAATGGTTCTGACAGCGAAGCAGCCGTATTTTTTGATCCTGAAACTTTGGAATATAAATTAGTTGCAGCAGGAGATGGGGGATCTGTTGTAAAAGGAACTTTTATTAAGGAAAACGGCCAAGTTTTTTCTTCTAAAGAAAATTTTCAAAACAATGATGTAATCCTACATGAGGGGCGTTACTTTCTTGTTCAGGACTCCACCAAGGTTGATCCAACCAATTTAGAGCATATTGTTGAGCACTTTCCGCCCCCTGGAGATATCGTAACTTACAGTGGTCAAAATATCACTCTTTCTACTCTTCCTCCCGGGCAAAATCTTTCCGTTAATGCCGGTCAGTATATTCACGACGATATTAATAATAAATATTATCTTGCGAACCAAAGTCTTAGTTTAAGCCCAGCAGATATTAATTCCGTGCTGAGTCAGGCTACCGCGACTGCATCTACAATGCCACGCGATCCTGCAACATTAGACGCTTTCAACTCTTCTCCTTTCCTTGCTGGTAACTTCATTTCTCCCAATGGAACAACTGCACTAGTTGCCTCTGATGTCATGCGAGGCACTTTTGACCCAAAGAAAGATTATGCAATTGGCGATGTGATATGGGATGGAGTTGATGCTAGTGGGGATGGAATATATTATGAGTTACAATCAATTCACCTTGGCGAATGGAAAACAGGTGAAGCAGTTTCGCAGGGTCAGACAACATTTAGAGATGGCAAGCTTTACGAAGCAAGCAATCAACTAACATCAGCCAGTAATACTGATTCAAATTTTGCTTCCAATTGGCAAGAGTTGGGAACTCCCCCAAACCCGCCTTCTGCATCTCAATTTTCTAATATGTCTGTTGGCTCAAATCCTAATAATGTTTCTCCTACTGTAAAATCTGAAGCGACAGATGTTACCAATACAATAAATAACAAGTATTTTAAAGAAGTTAGTGCTACAACCAATCCAGTTTCTGTCTACTTACCTGGTGGTTTAATTGAAATGGGTTATGCTCCAGATGATGTCCAGTTGAAGAAAGGTCAATACTTTCACGATACAATCAATAACCAGTATTTGCTTGTTAAGAGTGATGCGTCTCTCTCCTTTTCTGATACAACAATACAAAGCTCGGATATAAGTGCGAGTTCATTGGATCTAGTCTCCTTAACTGAACGCTCGGACGGGAGTGTATTTCTTTTAGGTGACACTCTTCCTACTGAGGGAAAAGAACATATTTATTCTGCAAGCAAAAGGCTTGATGCTAAAGCGGGAGATTATATCTATGACCCCGATAATAACGACTTTTATGTTGCCAAACAGAATTTTAATAAGCCCGCTGATTGGGTCACAGGTTTGCCAGTCACATCAAGTGATTTGGCCTCAGTAAATGGAAAATTATATTTTGCAAATTCTTCCATTACAGCTGAAAATAATACCTTAGCTAATTTTGGTACAAATTGGAGTGAAGCAACCACTTGGTTAGAAGGTTTTGCGGTTAGTACTGGCGATTATGCTTATCGAAATGGAGATTACTATGTAGCAAATGCTGACATTTCTCCTGTCAACAACACCGTTAACAATTTCGCCACTAATTGGAAGCTTCAAACTATTCCCGATTACAGCTTACAAAATAATGCCTTGTTCAGTAAAGTGGGAAGTTCAGATACTATTTCTGGTCCTCGTTCAGCTGAGCAGGGAGACGACTGGAGTCCTAATTTATCATATGATTACGGCCAAATTGTTTATCATGAGGGGAAGTATTTTCAGTGCCAAAGAAATAGTTTTAACAATTATTTAAATATTCCTAGTTTATCAGGGGATCTGCCCCTTGTTACACCAAGTGATATCAATGTACCAACGATCAGCGGGCAATTAGTTGCAAATGACATTTGGTTACAAGTTGAAAAACCATTGGATCATGTTTTTAAATTTAAAGTCGAAAATACGGACAGTCCAACCGTTACAGTCCAACCTGCTGGCAGTTCGGGAATAGACGCACAGGCAGAAGCCATAGTTGATTCAGACGGACAGGTTGTCGGTTTGAAAGTGATCGAACCTGGAAGATATTTCTTTGGTTCCTCCAGTGGGGGAGAGGTTCCACCGAATTTCCAAAAGGCAAAAGTGATGTTATCAAATGGACAGGAAATGGAAGCTGACATTCTGTGGGGGCAGAACCCGAGTGATCCAGGTCCATACAAGATTTTAGGATTTGATATTTCTGGTGATATTCCTCTTAAGGGTACAACCATGAGTGCCAGTATTGGAGATAATTTTACTTTTGCAACAGGCACAAAAACCTTTTTAGACCATCGTGATAGCAATGGAGATGTTATTAATATAACTTACACTGGTAGTGATAAAAACTCTCAGTATTACATCGGGAATGAGAGTAAGATTTCAGGTTTCTTAGATGCTGATAATAAGGGAACTGAAGAATTAGGAGATGTTGTTAATTCCCTTGTTGATTTACGAGATGCACTCTCCAATGCAACTCCTTCTCATTATTCACAAGCCGTTGAAGATGAAGAAATGGAACTTCTTAATCAGGAAGACAAGTTAATTAATAAACTGGGTGAGCTTTCTGCTCGAATGGTTCGGATGGAAACTGTTCGGGCACATGATGAAGATTACTTTGTGCAGCTCGATCAACGAATTTCTAATGATGTAGACATAGATTTATCCGAAGCAATTATGCGTCTAACTCGACTGTCCACATCATATCAAGCGGCTTTGCAAATCGGTTCTCAGTTGTTAAATACATCACTATTGAATTATCTATAATTCTGTAAGATGAAACTTAAAGTAAACGAAGATTCCAATACGCCAGAGATTGGGCAATCCGAAACAAGGAGTGAAATAAAACTTCCTCAGGGTTTATTTGGATTTGCTGAAATTAGATCGATGGAGTTGGTTTTTGACCAAGATGAATTACCTTTCATGTGGTTGAGGGAACAAAAACAGGATGGACTTGCATTTATTGTGCTCGAACCAGGTGGTATTATATCTAATTACTCGGTAGAAATTTCTGATGCAGATGTAAAGTTATTGGATATTACTGGACCTGAGGACACGATGATTTTGAATATTGTGACTTTGCCTCCTGATCAAAGCGGTAAAATTTCGCTCAATTTAGTCGGTCCAATAATAGTTAATAGAAAAACTTTAAGTGGTAAACAATGTATTATTAATAACCACGAAGAATTTTCAGCTCGTCATGTTTTGGATGTTGGCGGAGAAGGTCTCTGAGTTATACATGTGATCGAGACCAATGCTGATATTATCTAGAAAAGTTGATCAAGGAATTACAATTGGCGATGAAATTGAAATTTCTATAACAAAGATTGAAGGTGATTCTGTTAAGATTGGAATTTCTGCACCAAGATCAATTTCTATCTTAAGAAGAGAAATACTAGAAGAAATGCAATCTTCTAATCTTGCAGCGGCTGTAACAAATGTTCCAAAGCAAAGCACTCTTAAAAGTACTTTAGCCGCCGGTTCAGCAAAGCAATTAATTGCTCAAATGAGAGCTAAAAAAGCTGCAAAAGAAGGTGTGCCCGAAAAATAGTCACACTTTTAATGAAACAAATTATTTTTACATATGGCCGTTTTTAAGCCTTTTAAAGCTATCAGACCATGTTCTGACCATGTTAAAGCCGTGGCATCGCGCCCATATGATGTATTGGACACAGATGAAGCAAGGGTAGAGTCTAGTGGAAATCATTTATCTTTTTTACATATCGTAAAACCCGAGATTGATTTGCCCAAAGATACAAATCCATATTCAAATGAGGTTTATGAAAAGGGGAAAGAAAATTTTAATAACCTTAGATCAAGTGGTGTCTTTATCCAGGATGATAATGCATCCTTTTATATTTATCGCCTTACAATGGAGGGGCGAAGTCAAATTGGATTAGTAGGTTGTTGTTTTTTTGAAGAGTATTTTGAAGGAATCATCAAAAAGCATGAACTTACTCGTATTGCAAAAGAAAATGATAGAGTGAGTCATGTGGAATGTTTAAACGCCAATGCAGAACCAGTCTTTTTTTCATATCGAGGGAAAGACTCTATTGACGATTTGGTGTCAGAAAGAATTAAGACTGAACCCATTTATAACTTTCATGCTGATGACGGCATACAGCATGAATTGTGGTTGGTTTCAAGTTCTGAAGACATTAGCATAGTAGAAGAAGCTTTCAAATCAGTTCCTTATCTTTATGTTGCAGACGGTCATCATAGAACTGCAGCAGCGGCTCGTATTGGCCAAAAAAGAAAAGAAGAGAATTTAAATCATACTGGACTTGAAGAGTACAATTATTTTTTAGCCGTTTTATTCCCCGAAGATCAACTAAAGATATTCGATTATAATAGAGTAGTTAAAGATCTAAACGGTTTATCATCTCAAGATTTTCTCAATAGGTTGGAGGAAGCTTTTATCGTTTCGAAAATAGAAAAATCTGAATCTCAACCCCGTTCGATTCGAGAGTTTTGTCTCTATATGGAGGGAGGTTGGTATAGGTTATTGGCAAAAGAAGGTTCATGGGATACTAACGATCCTGTTGCTGATCTTGATGTTACAATTTTGTCTGATCAAGTACTCACACCTTTGTTAAATATTACTGACTTAAGAAAAGATAATCGTATCGACTTTGTGGGAGGTATCAGAGGACTTGAAGAGCTAGAGAAAAGAGTTGATTCGGGTGAAATGAAAGCAGCTTTTGCACTTTATCCGGTTTCTATGGATCAATTACTCAAGATTGCTGACGCAGGAGAAATTATGCCGCCTAAGACAACATGGTTCGAACCAAAACTAAGAAGTGGTTTATTTATTCACGACTTAGAATGAGCTAGTCTTTTCTTTGTATTCTTGGGAACAGTAATCATTTCAGCCTTTTGAAGTGAACAAAAACCTCTTAATTCTCAGTTCGTCAACAGGTGGCGGGCACAACATGAGAGCAAATGCATTAAAGGATTGGTGGAGGGATCTGGGGGGGGATGCAATTGTTTCTCAACCCTTAGAGACAACCTCAAATTTATATAAATTTGGAAGCAATTTCTATAATTTGATACAACGATTTTATCCTGCCCTTCATTTTTTCTATTTTCATTTTCTTGAAATTGCCTGTATTCACCGAAATAAAAGAACTATCATTGGAACTAATTCATGGGTAAGAGAAATAAAAGAATTCAATCCCAGATTAGTTGTAAGTGTTCATGCACATTTAAATCATGGTTATTTAGATCTATTACGTGGTGAATTGCCCAATCTATTTAACTTTGCCATTTATTGCGGTGAACTTGCTGACGGTCGTGGTTTTAGTCGTCATTGGGTCAATCCCAATGCGGATCGATTTTATGGTCCGTTTGATGAAACTTGTAACGCAGCTAAAATACGAAATATGCCATCAGATAAAACATTAACAGTTGGTCCTCTCCTGCGTAAGGCATTTTATCAAAAATCTTGTGAAAGTTTTAAGAGTAAAATATTTTTGAAGTACGGAATATCCCATGATATTCCTATTTTTTTACTTGGTACGGGTGCTAATGGTGTAAATAGACACACAGATGTTTTACATTCTCTTAAAAAACATACAGGCGAATTTCAAGTTATTGCTCTGTGTGGTAGAAATTTAAAGACTTTTCTCCAAATTCAGGAATTGAAAAAAAACCTTAAGTTTAATGTAATTCCTTTACAGACTGTCGGAGATGAAGAAATGGCTTTATTTTTACGAGAGGCAAAATTTTTATTTGCTCGTCCAGGAGCTGGTACAACCACAGAAGCGATTATGTGTGGAACACCTATGATCTTCGATGTGTCACGAGGAGTAATGCCTCAGGAAGTTAATAATTTGAACTTCTGGCATTTACATGCACCCACAGTTTTAACCCTTAATGAACCAAAGAGTATTTCAAAATTGCTTAGTAATCCAATACCAAACATTAAAATAGAATCTAGCCGTTCTCCCAAAGCACTATTAGAAGATTTAGAACTACTTTGCTCAAATTCATGAAGGATATTGGCGATAGAATTATTTCTCATGCCGCCGCTTTTTCAATTGAGGCTGCAAGCAAGGAACTTTACGAGAGGTCTAAGGTTAAAAGGGAACTGAAAGTTAAATTTATAAATGATAATTTGGTCGAACTTGGAGGTCCAGGTTTATGTTTTAAAGAGAATAAATTGCTTAAAGCTGTGGAGTCTGGCTTTGCCTTTCCTCAAATTGTATCCCTGATTTTTAATTTTATAAATGGTATTGAATCAATTTTAATCCTGTTGGAAATAAGAAAAATTCTTTCAAGTGATACAGTTAATAGCGAAAAAGTTTCATTGGGATTAAGGTCCGGTTTGACTGGAGCAACCACTTTTGCAAATTACGACATTCGATATAAAAAATTGTTGGATGAACATAAAGACGAGGTGGTTTTATTTTCGATCGATAAAACGAAAATTAGTATTTGGCTATATTTTTCCTCCGAGAACACTTGGAAAGTGCAGTCTGGTACATTCTCACGAGAACCTACAACAACTTTTACTTTTAAGGATTTATCGGTCGCCAATAATGCAATTTCAGGTCGCTTTGATCATCTTGGCGGTCCTGCGGTTGGGGATGCAAAGGTATCGGGTAACCTTCCATTTTTAGACAAGATAGGATATATTTCGAGGAAAGTTGAACAACAAGTACCTTCCATTTTATGAGTTTGAATCACGATAAATCTGATAAATTATTTTCTCGAGCTCTTAATGTTATTCCAGGTGGAATTTATGGCCATGTTGCTCCAGTCGCCGGACTTCCAACTCATTTACCAAAATATATTCAGAATGCATCAGGTTGTCGTTTTAATGATGTAGATGGAAACGAGTGGATTGATTTTATGTGTGGCTTTGGTGCTATTTTACATGGGTATTCACATCCTGAGATTGATGCTTTTGCCAATGAGCAAAGATTAAAAGGTTCTATTTTTAATCAACCTAGTCCCGTTATGGTTGAATTAGCAGAATCATTAACTAATAAAATTGATTTTGCTGATTGGACAGTTTTTGCAAAGAATGGTTCTGATTTGACTACATGGGCCATTCGTGTTGCTCGAGAACACACGCAAAGACCCTATGTAATTAAGGCAAAAGGTTCCTACCACGGTGTGGACGCTTGGTGTGACCCTGGTTTTGGGGGTAGAGTTGACGAGGATAGATCTAAGATATTAGAGTTTCCTTGGAATGATTTAGAATGCTTAAAAACTCTTTTAAAATCTTATGCTAATCAAGTCTCTTCAATCATCTTAACACCCTATCATCATGCTGCATTTGCCCCATCGATTATGCCTACTGAAACATTTTGGTCCGAGGTTGAGCAAGTGTGCCAAAAGAATGGTATCATTTTAATTCTTGATGATGTGAGGGTAGGGGGAAGACTGCATGATGGCGGGTCACACAGGTATTTTAATTTCACGCCAGACTTATCAGTCTATTCAAAGGCGTTAGGTAATGGATATGCAATTTCTGCTTGTACAGGAAAAGACTTTTTGAGGAATGCATCTAAAGAGGTTTTTTTAACGGGTAGTTGTTGGAATGATGCAGTAGCCATGTCAGCTGCTTTGAAATCTCTTGAGATTTCACATGAATTTAATGTAGCAGAATCTATTTTAGCAAAAGGCAAATATTTCAGCCAAGGCATGTGTGCGATAGCGAAAAAAAATAATTTACCTTTGAATATGTCGGGACCATTTTCCATGCCGTACCCGTGCTTCGAAGGAGATGAAAGTTTATTTAGAATACAAAAATTTTGTGAAATTGCAGCAGGCAAAGGCTTATATTTTCATCCCCATCATAATTGGTTCATTTCTAATGCTCATAGTATAGCTGATCTTGATCTTGCTATAGACCTAGCTGATCAAGCAATGTGCGAATTAGTCGATTTGGAGAATTCTTAGTTGAATTTTTCTGTGAAAAAACGTGTAAGGAATTCACTGTCAGGATTGCATTTCAAAATTGCGTCCTCTAAACGCCAAGTTAAATCTTTTATTTCACATAAATATTTTTCCAGTTCTTGTGGCGTTGGCTTTTTGTGATTGGAGATTTTTGGCATTACCGAAAACGCAAAATCACCTAACAAGCTTGCTATATCGTGGTTTGCCAAAATGTCTCTTAAGAAACTGGGGAGTAACTCTTTTATATTTTCTTTTTTTTC